>NZ_NAST01000049.1 GCF_002142215.1 Gilliamella sp. N-G2 | reverse complement strand
CAGAAGTGAAACGCCGTAGTGCCGATGGTAGTGTGGGTATTACCCATGTGAGAGTAGGGTGCCGCCAGACTTTTAAATATACGAGCCCAGCAGCGATGCTGGGCTTTTTTGCATTTTAGGATTAATAATACTATTGTAGATAGCCAAATAATTTCTATACAACGCCTTATCACAAAAATATAACGTTATATTTCTTTTATATATCATACATAATCTTAAATACTTCTTATCGGCATCATTATTTTTGTTATATGAATGGTACACAGTTCTTTTCTATTAAAAACAAAAATATTTTTTTACTAATACAATATTGGTATTTGATGGAAATACATATAACATATTCATCAGTGATGATAAGGAATTTATATGGATTTATTGCAATTACGCCAACAATATAGAAGTGGTAAACGGTATAAATATATATACTTTTGGGGACATGTAGAAAAGCAACCTTCTATCATAACAAAGAGTTGTTTTAGCCAATGGTATCCAAGTCGTTTTGAAGTTGATAATATTTACTATCCAACTGCAGAACATTATATGATGGCTGAGAAAGCAAGATTATTCGGTGATGAGCAAATATTATCAAAAATACTTACTGCTAATTCTCCTGGATTAGCAAAGGCATTAGGGCGTCAAGTAAAAGGATTCATACCGGATATTTGGGATGAACACTGCTTTAATATTGTCATAAATGGTAATTATGCTAAGTTTTCACAGAATCCAAAGTTGACGCATTTTATATTATCAACCAAACAAAGAATATTAGTAGAAGCAAGTCCGGTTGATAAAATATGGGGGATAGGATTGTCTCAGGATGATCCTAATATTGATAATCCGCTAATGTGGCGTGGAAAAAATTTGCTTGGATTTGCTTTAATGAATGTTCGCCAACAATTACAAGAAAAATAATGAATTATTTAAACGAATCTTGTTGGATAAGAAGCAATATTCAGCTATTAAATATTGCTTCTTGATTTATTAACCTAATAATAAGGCATCGTCAGTTACTTTTTCACCACGAGTTTTTTCAAACATATCTAATAAATCTGTGACTGTTAGCTTATCTCGTTGTTCTCCTGACACATCAAGTACTACTTGTCCTTGATGTAGCATCACTGTTCTTGTGCCATATTCTAATGCTTGTTTCATTGAATGAGTCACCATCATAGTGGTTAATTGGTTTTTCTGAACAATTTCATTAGTCAGATCCAAAACAAATTGTGCTGTTTTGGGATCGAGAGCTGCGGTATGTTCATCAAGTAATAATATCTTGGATGGTTGTAATGTTGACATGAGTAGGCTAACTGCTTGTCTTTGTCCACCAGAAAGCAAGCCCATCATATCTGATAGTCTATTTTCTAAACCTAAATTTAACGTTGCTAGTTTCTCTTTAAATAGAGCACGCAGTCTACGATTTAAAGCTGGTCGTAAAGTAAAATTATTACCACGGTTGTAAGCGATAGCTAAATTTTCTTCTATGGTTAGGTTTTCACAAGTTCCGACCATTGGATCTTGGAATACTCGTGCCACCATTCCAGCTCTTTTCCAAGCTGGCCAGCGTGTCACACTTTTATTATTTATGATAATATGGCCAGAATCAACAATCAGATCACCACTAATGACATTAAGCAATGAACTTTTTCCTGCACCATTACTACCAATAATAGTAACAAATTCCCCTTTTTTGATATCGAGATTCAAACCACGTAATACATGATTTTCAATTGGCGTTCCTTTATTAAACGTCAATTGTAATTGTCCTACTTTAATCATGCTTACTTACCTCTTTTTTTAGAATATTTTTTTAGTTGTTTTGGTAATACTAATGCCAATACAACCAATATTGCTGTAATGAGATTTAGGTCTTCAGTACCTACACCAATTTCTTGTAAGAATTCATTACTGAGTGCGAAAGCGATAAATAATCGATATAAGATTGCGCCAAAAATAACTGCAATCATAACTGCCCAGATGCGTTTTGTTGGGAATATACTTTCACCAATAATAATTGAAGCAAGACCGATAACAATGGTACCAACTCCAATAGTGATATCGGCACCACCTTGTGTTTGCACGAATAATGAACCACCTAGAGCGATTAATCCGTTTGATATTGCCATCCCTAAAATAGTGATCGCACCCGTTGGAATGCCTTGAGATTTTGCCATTCGTTGATTAGTACCGGTTGCTCTTAGTGCTAATCCAACTTGAGTATTTAGAAATAGATTAAGTAGCAGCCAAAAAACTATAACAAACGCTAAAATCATCAAAGGTTGTACTAGATATTGATTGCTGTAATCTTCAGCCATAAATGGTGAAAAAATAGTTTTTGCATCTAGTAAAGATAGATTAGGGGATCCTGCTATTCTTGGGGTTTCGCCCATAATATATGGCCCTATCCCTAAAATTCTTAAATTAATAGAATACAGACCTATCATTACAATAATACTGGATAGTAATTGCAATATATTAAGTTTAACATAGAGTAGTCCAGTCATTGCACCTGCAATACAACCAGCAAACATACCTAAAAATGTTGCTACCCATGGATCAATGCCAACGTACATACATAATCCACATATTGCACCACCAAGTGGAAAACTTGCATCAGCTGTTAGATCGGGGAAATCAAGTAATCTAAATGAGATAAACACACCTAAACTAACTAATGCGTAAATAAGTCCTATTCCAATTGAGCCTAATAAAAATTCAAATGACATGAAAAAATCCACTAAAAAAGTAACCGCCAAATTTGGCGGTTTAGTTATTAAAACGGTTTAAATTATTTTTCGACAACTTTTGCCGCTGATTTTAATACTTCTTCCGATAGCGTTACACCTTGACGTTCAGCCGCTTTCTTATTAATTGTTAATTGTGTGATATTGCCAACTTGTGGTGCAATATCACCTGGTTTTTCACCGTTAAGAATTCGAATAACAATTTTACCAGCTTGACGGCCAAGATCATAATAACTCATTCCTAAAGCGGCAATCGCTCCTCGTTCAGCTGAATCAGGATCAGATGCTACTAGTGGAATTTTGTTTTCATTGGCAACTTTAGCTAAAGCTTCATAGGCCGAAACGACGTTATTATCGGTTGTTGTATAGATCAGATCAACTTTTCCTTTTAAACTTCTTGCTGCAGTTGAAATGTCGGAGGTTCGTTGTGCTGGTGCAGCAATGATTTTCATGCCACGTTTTTCAAGTGCAACTTGTAATTCTTTAAGTACAATTGTTGAATTAACTTCACTAGGACTGTAAACATAACCGATATTTTTTGCATCTGGTTTGATTTTTAACATCATATCGATTTGTGATTCTAATGATAAAGCATCGGAAACCCCGGTTACATTTGTTTTAGATGCTTCCCAACTTGGCGTCAATTTAGCTGCAACCGGATCCGTTACTGCAGTAAAAACGATAGGGATTAATTTAGTTGTAGCAACTAACGCTTGTGTACTTGGTGTAGCAATCCCTACGATAGCATCTGGTTTATTGGCAACAAACTGTTTAGCGATTTGGGCTGCATTAGCGCTACTACCTTGGGCACTAGCAAATTGCAATTTTAGGTTTTCACCTGCAATATAGCCATTATCTTTTAACTCATCTTCAACACCTTTACGGACATTATCTAAGGCAGGATGTTCGACAATAGCGGTGATAGCAACAAATTTTTGTTCGGTTTTATTATCTGCAGATGAATAAAATGTTACTGCGGATAAACTGAGTAACATAAAAAGTTTGATTATTAAATTTCGCATTTGCTACTCCTGTAATATTTATTTTACATTCAATCTAAATATTTGCTTACTATAAAGCAAAATAGGACAATTTTCTATAGTTAAAAGAAAGTATATGTGTAAATTATTTGTTACAGTTTGTGTTGTTTTTGTCGAAATAAATGCGTTATTTACCAATAAACTATAGTAATAATTTTTGAGGAGAGGGGGTTTTATAATCTTGCTCATTTCAATGAGCAAGGGATTTGATGATTATTTAAGATAAGGATTTATTTTTGACCGATAACTTTATAGGCTGATTTGATAACATCTGCTGATAAATCAATTCCTTGCTTCTTAGCTGCATCAATATTGACTACCAAACGTAATGCTTGACCTATTTCTGGCGTAATATTTCCTGATGCTTCACCATTTAAAACTCTTACCACAAGTTTGCCTGATTGGCGGCCAACATCGTAATAACTCATACCATAAGCGGCAACTGCACCACGTTCAATTGCATCGGGGAATGATGCTAACAGAGGTATTTTATTTTCGTTGGCAAATTTAACTAGTGATTCATAAGCCGAAACAACATTGTTATCTGTTGTCGTATAAATAAGATCAACTTTTCCTTTAAGTGTATTGGCCGCAGTTGAGATATCTGCAGTACGTTGAGCAGGTACCGCTATTAATGATATATTTTGTTGGCTAAGTTGCTGTTGTAGGTTTTTTAGCACTACAGTTGAGTTAATTTCACTAGGACTATAAATATAACCTACAGCTTTTACATTAGGTACAATTTTCTTCATAAACTCAATTTGAGGGCCTATTTCTTGATAATCTGAAACACCTGTAACATTATTATGTGTTGGTTCCCAGTTTTTGATTAATTTAGCTGCAATTGGATCGGTAATTCCAGCAAAGACGACTGGGATTTGTTTGGTCGCGGCAACCGTTGCTTGGGCACTTGGTGTAGCGATAGCGACGATAACATCAGGTTTAGCTGCGACAAATTGGCGTGCAATTTGTGCGGCTGTAGCACTGCTACCTTGGGCACTTCGATATTGTACCTGCAAGTTTTCATTCAATTTAAAACCACTTGCGATTAACTCATCTTTTACCCCATCACGGATTTGATCTAATGAAGGATGTTCAACAATTGCTGTTATCGCAACATTTTTTATGGTATCAGCTAAACAGGAAAATGATGTAATTACTAACATCACTATCAATAATAAATAACGTTTCATTATCAAGAACTCATAAACTAGTACAGTGATATTATTCTAGTCTTAATAATTTAAAATGTTAAGTAATATTT
>NZ_NAST01000048.1 GCF_002142215.1 Gilliamella sp. N-G2 | reverse complement strand
ATCTAAAGTAGTATATTTCTGAGTATGTACGTCCCAAAAAATGTATAAATAACTTGTATCATGTCTAATTTCAGTTATATCTATTTGTCCTATAAAGAAAAGGGGCTTATTATTTATTATTGGCCACTCAGGAGATTGAAGCCATTTAGGTCTATTTTTTAAAAATTTGAAATCTTTCTTAATTTGTAATTTTAGGGCTTTTTCTAAATTTTTGCCTTTTTCGTTTTTATATTTTTCCATGATTAATTGGAAATAAGACTCGTTGAGAGATAACCAATTTGGTTGAATTTTTAAAAATAAGTTATATTTTTTACTAGCACTATTATTATAGACAAAACTAATATTTCTTTTTTCTAGAAATAATGCGAGCATACTTTTACTATCAAGCTCTCCAGATGGGCATAATAAATCAATTTCAAGAAGAGCGTAAAAAAGATTTACGGTCTTAATATATGATGGAAATTGTGTTTCTTCAGATAAAATATTCTCTATATCCTTATTATAATATAGTTCTTTTTGAAAATTATGTGGAGAAAGTGAACCTTCTACATATTCTTTAATAATAGTCATAGAATCCATTTTAGTTATTTCCTAAATTTCTATATGGATCAAGTTTAGAGTGCTGTTCTCTCGTAACTTCACGAAGATTAATAGGATTGTTTACATTTGCACCCCCATTGCGTTGAGGATTGTGATGGTGTAATTCCATAGGATTGCCATTTGCGTCAAGAGGGGCATTTCCCTTTTTAATGCGATCAAGGTTTCCACTACTGAATTCTTGTGAAGTTCCTTTTGTAGCTTCATACCGATTTTTCCAATATCTTTTCCTTACAACTTCCCAAGACAGATTATTACCATTAGTGAGCAGTTTATCAATAGCGTCACCTCGTAGCTATATTTCAGTCCGCGGAAGCTGAGCAGCTGATTAAAGCGGATCAGGTTTTAGTTGCTTTTTTCTTCACTTTATATTTATATAATGACATCTGTGCGAATATAGTACTATCCAATTTTATACTAATAAAAATTAAAATTATCTTAATTAAATATTTTTATTCATGTATATTGCCGATTTTATTATTAATCCAGAAAATCATCTAGTTCAAGATAATAAATCACAGCCTCCAGTAAATCGTATTCAGAATTATTTTTTCTGATACTAAATTAACCTTATAATGAAACAAAAAATACTTTTTATTCAATGCTATCATTTTCCTCATCAAGAACACTGATAAAAAGATTGCGTATCTTTTGACTAAAACTTGAATTTTCAGGTTCTTCTGGCAATACAAGTACGTAAGCAAATAAACTATTAAAACGTAAATCTATATCATAAGGTTTAAAACTAATATTACTTTCATCTTCGATTTCAAATAAAGTTGCCTTTGCTTTGAATGGTGTTTTTTGTGCTTGTATCATAAAACAGCCTTCCCCTTGCATATCAATATTATAACCATGCTCTAAATGATATTCATACATTTCTTTATTTTTATAACAAAATAGAAGTTTATCATTCTTATAATACTTATCATTCTGATATGCAGTATATTCGTACTTGTAATTAATGGCTGACACTTTTTTTTTCCATTCAGAGAATACGAAATCTATGGGTTTATTAGTATAAAATTCGTACAAATAACCAGTCCATTCTGCCATATACACCTCCAAAATTATTTATTGCCTTTAGAACATACTTCCCCATGTTTTACATCTCTTTTAAATTTATTGTTTTTATCTCTAAGCTGAACATCTTCTTCTATAGTTTGTCTGCGCCACTTTCCTGAATCATTTGCAGCCCGTCCCACAGGAAGGTGGTGCGGTTGCATGGCTTTCCGTCACGGTCCAGCCGGTGTTTTTCAATCCGCCGGCCGAGGGCATCGTAGACGTAGCCATAGCGTTCAGTATGGTAGCTGTTCGACGTACTTCGGTCAGGCCATATTCGGCATCGTAACAGGATTATTTAACAGTTCACGGGTGTATATTTATTATACGTCATTTGAATATTTTTGAGATTTTTTATTGTGAGCTAAAATAATTTATTAATCTTCTTCTTTAGCAAATCTGATCGCTTCTTTTAATCTCCTTTTAATTATCTTATTTTTCATATTTTTTTTCATATTTTTTTTTATTTTTTAATAATTTGTCTAATTCTTCTTCACCCAGTATGTCCTTTATATCAGTAAACATTATGTCAAGATCTTCAACTGGGTCTGTAATAGCACGAGAAATATTCCGAGATAAATACCAGGATTTTATAATATCTAGTGCTTCTTCTTTATTGATTTTTAATAATAATTCGAATGCTGGTTGCAACATAGTTTTTGAAGATATTAAATTTTCCAGTAAATAAGTCGCTTTGGAAACATCAGCATGTTCGACAAAGTATTCCTTTTCCTGATCGTTTGTTATTGCTTTAGATAAATTATGATAGGCAGTGATATATTCTTGAATAGCATCAATTATCATCTTGATTTTTCCTTTTCGAAAATATTATATTCAAATATATAAACTTTAAGTTTATTGATACCCTTAACATTCTTATTAAGGATTTAAATTATACTAATCCAGAATATTTCTATTGAATCCATTAGTCTTTATTGAGGGCAAACTTAATTGCTTCTTTCACTTTCTTATTTCTTTTGTTTGCCGGTCGAAATTCTTTGCATTTTAATACTTTGATTAATTCTTCTTTTCCTAGAATATTTTTAATCTCAGTAAACATTGTTTTAAGATTATGTACTTTATTATCAATATGATTTGCCAGATCTTGCTCCAGATAATAATCTTTGATAAAAGCCAATGCTGCATCTTTATTTAGTCTTAATAACAATTCAAATTGAAGTATACTCCATTGTTTATTATATCTTAATAACTCTTCCAACAACAAAGTCCCTTCAGAAATACTGATATTATCTAAAAAATATTTTTGCTCTTGGTGATTTCTGAGTTCTAGCCGTAATTTTTCTTTTGCCTCGAAATATTTTTGTAAAATTTCTATTAACATTTTCTTTCCTTTCTATGCCCAACGATTGCTTAAGATTCGAAATTAAAACTACTTCTAATTTTCCATTCTGGCCATCCTTTCTTTGTCGGTGATTTATATGTCACATCTAAATTACGATTATCAATATAATAATCTGCTCCTAGGGCACTGGTTGCATTTCTTATATAATCTGGGTTTCTTGCCTCTAGATGTATTGAAGTTGCACTTATTCCCCCTATAGGGTCTTTTGGATCAAATGTAAATCCATGTCTTTTAAAATTCTTGAACTCTTTGCTTGACATAAATCGACGAACTATTCGGGGTTTTTGGGGACCACCATCTATAAGATTACTCTTCGACAATCCCCATGGATCAGACCAAATCAGCGCATTGGGCGCATACTGATACAGATTAAAGCCACCCAGAAATCCAATCGGATCAGTTTACATAAAGCGAGCTGTATCAGGATCATAGTACCACAAAGTATTGTAGTGCAGTCCGGTTTCTGTATTTAAATACTGTCTCTGATACCTCAGGTTCTGTACTTGGTAATTTGCTTATTCCTTGATTATCTGTGCGTACAATTATGCATATAATCAAACTAGAAAAGATTTTTTAAATTATTTGATAGCTTATATCAAAGAAATATAACTAGTATATTATATCAATATTGACAATTAATTATTGAATCGGATTTAAAGTGTTAAATTTTTGCTAGAATATTTTATTATTTATTTATATTAATAACTTAATTTAACTATAATCAAAATGGCTATATAGATTTAATTATTAAAATAATAAATCTATAGTGTTTTTAAATAATTAAAACCTTCAAGATTTTCACTATATCCAACCTTAATCAAATCATTTTTTATTATCCTTAATAAATTATTCCATTCATTTATAAATTCTACTGTTGGAACTATAAGAATAGTTTCCTCTTTATTATCACAAGGTTGATGATTAGAAAATTCAACAGTGATCCATTTAGGTAATATCCTTAAATTTTCAGATTCAACTTGAATGAACCACTCAGCAGTGAACGTACTGGAAAGAAATGATATAGATAACTCTTGTTCATTTCTTTTTAATGCGGTAAGCATAAAAATAATATCATTATACATCTCACTAATATCACCACGTCTATCTAAGGGAATAACAAAATCATTCCACCATAATGAAATATCATAAGAATAATCAGAGTATGTTGAATGTATTGCCTCAGCAACAGTTTCATCATCATAATCAATTTTACCTAATAATACATTGTTATTTATTTTTATTCTAAACATAGCTAATATTCTCAGTAAATGGGCTCTGCTGTTTTTGAGTTTATAGGGAAACCATGAAAAGTACCATTCCCATTATTTCGAACTCTAATCATATCTGGAATATCTATTGTCCCATCAACATTATATACAACTGATTTATGATCAGGATTAATAGGAAAGTCTTTCATTTCACCCGGTTTCAACTTGGCAGCCTGCTGCCCTGCATATTCTAAATCAGCTTTATTTCCCCACTTCCCCTGAGGTCGAGGAGGTTGGCCTGTTCTCTGTGATTGCCTTATAGCCCTATTAATAGCATCATTTTGCGTCCACTTAATACCATGCTCTTTTCCTCTAAAATATCCCTTTTCTGGTTTTAAAGAACCACAACTCCAACCCTACGGATCAATCCAAGTCAACCCATTAGGTGCATACTGATACAGATTAAACCCACCCAGCAACCCAATCGGGTCTGGCTGAGTAAATCTACCTATATCCGGATCATAATACCTGAAAGTATTGTAATGTAAGCCGGTTTCTCTGTCTAAATATTGTCCCTGATATCTGAGGTTTTGCTCTATTGATTCGTGCTCAATTTCATGAATCCGTTTCCCCCATAACTGAAAGCTGCATTCCCACAGTATTTTACCGTTTTCGTCGGTCAGCTCTTCCGGACAGCCGTTCAGGTCAGTGTGGAAGTAGCGGATATGTTGTTCTTGATTGCCGTCTGTGTCTATCCGCGCCAGTGGTTCGTAGCTGTTCTGATCTGTATAGATATACAGGCTGGTAGGGTGATTCGGGCCGGTTTCCTGAATCATTCTTAACCCGTCCCACAGGAAGCGGGTACGGTTGTAAGGTTTTCCTTCGCGGTCTATTTGATGTTTTTCAATACGCCGGCCAAGGGCGTCATAGAGGTAGCGGTATCGTATTGCAGGGTTTCCCAGTATCTCTGGTTGCGACAGTCTTAATTTACGTCCGTAAGTTTACATATTCTTCAAAAAAAAATCTGAATGACGGTGCAAGAACGTTTGATATTTTTCTTGAGAAAAGATC
>NZ_NAST01000047.1 GCF_002142215.1 Gilliamella sp. N-G2 | reverse complement strand
CCATGCCGAACTCAGAAGTGAAACGCCGTAGTGCCGATGGTAGTGTGGGTATTACCCATGTGAGAGTAGGGTGCCGCCAGACTTTTAAATATACGAGCCCAGCAGCGATGCTGGGCTTTTTTGCATTCTAAGAATACTTAAAAATTCTTCTGAGGGTGAGATGAGTTCATTAATCGCTTTTAATAAACCGTTTAATGTTGTGACACAATTTTCTGCACATGAAAAATATCAAACATTAAAAGATTATATAGCTTTACCTGGTTTTTACCCTTCTGGTCGTTTAGACACCGATAGTGAAGGTTTATTGCTGCTTACTAATGACGGTAAACTACAAGCAAAAATTAGCTCACCAAAATTTAAATTACCTAAAACTTATTGGGTGCAGGTAGAAGGATTAATAAATCGACAAGCCATAGATAAATTAACTAGTGGTGTGCAATTGAAAGAGTTTTATACTGCTCCAGCAATCGTGACATCACTTGCAGAGCCGACTAATTTATGGCAACGAATACCCCCTATTAGAGAACGCAAAACTATTCCTACTTCATGGATAAGTATTACCATAACAGAAGGAAAAAATCGACAGGTTAGAAGAATGTGTGCTGCGGTTGGATTCCCTTGTTTACGCTTAATTCGTGTTCAGATTGGCAAATATAATTTATTCACTCATCAGTTACCTTTAGGCGAATGGCGATCGGTTGCTACTGGTGATCTTTATCTCCGCTAACTACATTTAACAGACAATTCTAAAAGAATTATATTTTTTGAAAGATCAAAAGGATCAATTATATGATTCTCTTTGATCGAATCCTTTGGGCTTTATTGTAAAATAAGATAAAATGATCATTAATATTGATCGTAGGATAGATTATTTATGGTTGAACAAAAGAAAGAAGGTTTTTTTTCTCGTTTAAAGAAAGGTCTTTTTAAAACTAAACAAAATATTGGATCTGGTTTTCTAAGCTTATTTAAAGGCAAAAAGATCGATGATGAGTTGTTTGAAGAATTAGAAGAACAGTTGATCATTGCTGATGTCGGTTTCGATACCACACAAAGATTGATTAGCTCGTTAACACAACAAGCGTCAAGAAAAGAATTAAAAGATGCGGATGCATTACATGATCTATTAAAAAATGAAATGAAATCTATTTTAGATGGTGCTCAGCAACCACTTAATATAGAAAGTCATAAACCTTTTGTTATCTTAATGGTTGGTGTCAATGGTGTTGGGAAAACGACAACCATTGGTAAATTAGCCCGTCAATTTCAACAACAAGGCAAATCAGTGATGCTTGCCGCTGGCGATACCTTTCGTGCTGCCGCGGTTGAACAATTGCAAGTCTGGGGTGAACGTAATAACATCCCTGTCATTGCTCAGCATATTAATGCTGACTCAGCATCGGTAATCTTCGATGCTATTCAGGCTGCAAAAGCAAAAAATATCGATGTTTTAATTGCCGATACTGCTGGTCGTTTGCAAAATAAATCTCATTTAATGGACGAATTGAAAAAAATAGTCAGAGTAATTAAAAAGCAAGATGAAACAGCACCGCATGAAATTATGTTAACTATAGATGCCGGGACAGGACAAAATGCAATTAGTCAAACAAAGCTGTTTAATGAAGCGGTTGGCGTAACAGGGATGACATTAACCAAGTTAGATGGTACCGCAAAAGGTGGCATTATATTTAGCATAGCTGATCAGTTTAATATTCCGATCCGCTATATCGGCGTAGGTGAAAAAATTGAAGATTTAAGACCTTTTATTGCTGATGATTTTATTAATGCCCTATTTGACGAAACGGAAGAATAGAGATAACTCATGATCCAATTTCAACGTGTTAGTAAAGTTTATTCGGGTGGTAAACCAGCTTTACAAAATATAACATTTACTTTAGCGCAAGGAGAAATGGCCTTTTTAACCGGTCACTCCGGCGCGGGTAAAAGTACATTAATGCGTTTGATTTGTGGATTAGAAAAAGCTAATGACGGCAAGGTATTACTGAATGGTGTTGATGTTTCCAGTTTGAAAAAAAATCAAATGCCTTTTCTGCGTCGTACCATTGGTATGATTTTCCAAGATCATCAACTATTACTCGATCATACTGTTTATGATAATGTTGCTTTTCCATTAATTATCTTAGGTAAACCTGTTGAAGAAATTAAAAGACGAGTTTCTGCGGCATTAGATAAAGTTGGTTTGATTGATAAAATGAAATTTTACCCAATACAGCTATCTGGCGGTGAACAGCAACGAGTAGGGATAGCTCGAGCAATCGTCAATCGACCTACGGTTTTACTTGCTGATGAACCAACTGGTAATTTAGATGACAAACTCTCAAAAGATATTTTGAAATTATTTGAAGAGTTTAATCAAGCCGGTGTAACTGTGTTAATGGCAACCCATAACATGGGGTTGATACGTCGAAAACATCATCGAATACTAAATTTGAATCAAGGACGTTTAGAGGTTAAAAGTTGATGATAAATGCGAAGGTTAAACCATCTAAACAAAAAAACAAAACCAACAACAATAGCTTTTTGGGCCGCTGGCAAAGGCAGATCAGCTACGCATGGCATAATGTGTTTAACTATTTTTACCAAAATATATTTGCTTCTTTGCTGACAATTTTGGTTATTGCTATATCAATTACTTTGCCGACTATAGGCTATTTATTATTGAAGAACGCCAATCAAGCGGCGGAACAGTGGTATCCGACGCCCAATTTAACAGTTTATATTAATAAAACTTTAAATTCGGAACAAGCTAATGATTTAATTGATAAATTTAAGGCTATTGCTGAAGTTGAAAATGTAACTTATCTTTCTCGCGAAGATACACGAGAAGAGTTTAAAACTTGGTCTGGATTTGATGATGCTCTTGACCTACTCGATGAAAATCCATTACCAGCAGTTGCTATTGTTTTTCCAATAGAAGAAGCCAAATCTACAGATAAATTACATGATCTGCAAACACAGTTAAAAACAATAGCGGGTGTTGATGATGTGCAACTTGATGATAGCTGGTTTACTCGATTAACCGCATTGACCAATATGGTAAAATCGATAGTGTGGACAATCTCAATTTTTATGGTTATTGCCGTATCATTGGTTATTGGTAATAGTATTCGGTTAAATATATTTGCCCGTAGGCAAACAATTATTGTTATGCAATTGATTGGTGCGACTGAAGGCTTTATTTTACGACCATTTTTATATAATGGTATTTTTACTGGATTGATTAGTGCGGTTTTGGCATTGATTCTATCGAAAGTATTTATTCTTCAAATAGATTCAACCATGTTGCATGTATCAGATGTTTTTGGAAAAATGATTAATATAAATGGACTTTCATGGGAAGAAAGTTTATTAATTGTTTTATTTTCGACGATTATTGGCTGGTTTTCAGCATTTATTGCCACTAAAAAGTATTTGAATAAAACGGTAATAGCTTCATAATTGTAGATTAATTATTTACGATTTTTATAAGCAGCTTCACTGCAAATATAATGATAAAAATGTGAACTAAATCACATTTTGGTGGTCTAAGTTTATAGAAAGATTTTAAATTGTTACTGATGTAGAATGTAGCAAAATTAGTTTAATTTAAGGGGGAATTAAATGAGTACTGATTTAAAAATGCAAGCAGGTGCTTTAATCCCACAAGGAAATATTGAATCATATCTTCGTATGATAAATACTTATCCGATGCTAACTGCAGAGGAAGAGAAGTCTTTAGGTGAACGTCTTTATTATCATGATGATGTGGATGCAGCAAGACAATTGATTTTGTCTCATTTGCGTTTTGTTGCGCATATTGCGCGTGGTTATTCTGGTTATGGTCTACCACAAGCCGATTTGATTCAAGAAGGTAATATTGGTTTAATGAAAGCCGTACGTCGTTTCAATCCTGAAATGGGTGTTCGTTTAGTATCATTTGCAGTACATTGGATAAAAGCTGAAATTCATGAATATGTACTAAAAAATTGGCGTATTGTTAAAGTTGCTACAACCAAAGCACAAAGAAAATTATTCTTTAATTTAAGAAAGAATAAACAACGCTTAGGTTGGTTTAATAGCGCTGAAGTCGATATGGTTGCTGATGAACTAGGTGTAAGTCGTAAAGACGTCTTAGAGATGGAATCACGTATGTCAGCACAAGATATGTCATTTGATATTGATAATGATGACGATGATAATTCAATTGTCGCTCCAGCGCTTTATTTAGAGGATGGTAATTCTGATTTTTCAAAATCGATCGAAAACGATAACTGGGAAAATGACGCAACTGACAAGTTACATGATGCCTTGTCTCAATTAGACGAGCGTAGCCAAGATATTATCAAAGCTCGGTGGTTAGATGCCGATGACAGTAAATCAACATTGCAAGTGTTGGCCGATAAATACAGCGTTTCTGCTGAACGTATTCGTCAACTTGAAAAAAATGCAATGAAAAAATTACGTGTAGCGATTGAAGCATAATTGCTTTTATTAATAACATATAAGCCCTACTTTAGTTAAAGTGGGGCTTTTTTATATACTGAATTTAAGTAAGTTTATAAATAAGTTAAGAATTAAAATAACTAGTTGAATAAAATAGTTATATTTAAACTTTTTTTATACACTATAGTTTAAGATTAAATAGATAATCGCCAAGAAGTTAGCTTTTATACGAGGGATAAAAATGTTAAATAATTTGCAGAGAGTTATTTTACTTAGTCTAATTACTGTTAGTTTAGTTGCTTGTAATGATAATGCTAAAAATACATCTTCTGATGTATCCATTAATACTGGCGTTATTGAATGTGATCACTATATAAAATTGGTTCACGAATTACAATTATCATCTAAACTCCCAGCTGATCCTGAAGAATCATTAGAAACTACTATAAATCATTTTAAACAATTG
This sequence comes from Gilliamella sp. N-G2, assembly GCF_002142215.1. Taxonomy (GTDB): domain Bacteria; phylum Pseudomonadota; class Gammaproteobacteria; order Enterobacterales; family Orbaceae; genus Gilliamella. Next base: position 904 of record NZ_NAST01000047.1, on the reverse strand, counting down.
ATAGAAAAAAATCCCGAATCAACTAGGAGAGAATGTAATTCTGCCTATACTGCTTTGCGATCAATGAATCGCTAACCATGCAGCTTCTTGAGCATGTAATAAGGCTGTATCAAAGAAAGGAATGGCGTAATCTTGTTGGGATATTAATAAACCGATCTCAGTACAACCTAAAATCACCGCTTCTGCACCTTGTTTAACGAGTTTATCAATAATATTGAGATAAGCTTGCTTAGATTCTAGTTTAATTTGCCCACGGCAAAGTTCGTCATAAATAATATTATTAATGATTATCCTATCTTGTTCATTAGGGATTAAAACATTTAAACCTTTTTCAATTAATTTTGATTTGTAAAAGTCTTGTTCCATGGTGTACTTAGTACCAAGTAAGGCAACTGATTTTATTTTATCTTTGATCAAATGTTTGGCGGTCACGTCGGCGATATGAATGATAGGAATTGTAATTGCTTTTTGAATTTGGTCTGCAACCTTATGCATCGTATTAGTACAAATAATAATAAAATCAGCACCGGCTAATTCTAATTTTTTGGCTGCATCAGTTAAAATAATTGCGCTTTTATCCCATTCATTATTCGCTTGGCAGCTTTCTATTTCTTGAAAATCGACACTATATAACAGAGTTTTAGCTGAATGTAATCCACCAAGGGATTTGCCAATAAATTGATTAATCACTTGATAATAAGTAACGGTACTTTCCCAACTCATGCCACCAATTAATCCAATTGTTTTCATTTCTAATACTCCATAATATTTTTACTATTAGTAATTAATTATTAGATATAATTATTAGTATGTAAAGATAATAAATTAGAATGAAATATCATTAACTATCAGAATATTGTAATGAATAGGTTATAAAAAACGAATTGTAGCCATAGGTTGATAA
>NZ_NAST01000046.1 GCF_002142215.1 Gilliamella sp. N-G2 | reverse complement strand
ATATATATAAATATGCATATATATTTTAGGATTCTTGAATGTCAATAAAACCTAATGAAAAAGGGTATGTAACACTTTATAACGTTATAGACAGTGGATTTGTTCCATTTGGATCTGACCCATTATCACCTAGTTTTGAAACAATCAATTTAAATGATATTTTAGATAAATTATATGATTGGTTAAAAGATTCAGAAAGAGATTTTCAAAACACATCCCCTTTAGATAAAACAGACGGTCGTTTGGACTCGATAACATATTGTAAAAGCTTATATAAATGCCCAGAAACAAAAGATTTATTTTTTGTCTTATGGAAGTCTGTAACTGACGGTAATGGTAATATCCAAGGTGTTAAACCTGATTCTAGCGTTAATGATGAAACTAATAATACAATTTTGTTAAATGAGAAGGATGCGGACAAAAAATTAATATGGGGTTTGCCTTCATATTATTGGTATATATCTGAATTAAATGTTTTTGCAACAATAAAATTTCCTCATTCTTGTACAGATAAATCACTTTTTGAGCGATATATAAGAGATTTTGTTTTGTTCCGAATGACGTCATTACCTGGTAGAAAAGAATTTTTGTACGACAGAGAGAGCATAAATAAACGTGATTATAAGTATTATCAGGTTACTTTTGGTGATGACTTAGGTCGATTTCGTTTTAAAATAGAGTCAAAGCAGTTAATTAAACAATCAGGTAAAGATTATTTTTCTCAATTGATAGGAAATAAGTATAACTATGTGGTTATTAGAGATAGGATTAGCGCTATAGACTCTAACAATGAACAATGCTGGTTTAATTCTCTTGTAAATCCACTAAAGAAAAAAAAACCAAATATTAAAACTAAAGATATTGAAGTTATCATGCCATCAGATCTAGAAAGCGTTACGCTTGAAGATATTTATGAGTACTATGATGCAAGAAATATGGGAACTTCTGAGTGGAGTAATATAGGGTTTAGGGAGAAAAGAGAATCTGCAACTAAATGGTGTGAAGAGTTTATAGCAAGAGATTTTATTAGTTGCGATTTAGGGGATAAGGCTACGGATAATCATTTATCTGCTTTAAAACTCTGTGCAATAATTAATTCAAATCGAACAATGTTACTCCACAATGTACTTGAATCAAAAAATAAGCAACTTGAAGAAATAGCTTTTGAGAAAAAAAACAAGCAAAAAACTAAGGCATCATAAAAATATTTTAAATTTGATGAGATAACAATATGAAAAAGTTACATTGGCTTCTGATAAAACTACTACTAGCACTAGCAATATCGCTAGTAGTAGGGTATATTTTTTCTGAATATACAACTTTTTCAAAACTAGATAATATTATATCAGCGCTTCAAAATACTTCAGCAATGGTGTTTGCGATTTCAGGGATATGGTTAGCGTATTTATATCCAGAGGCTATCGCAGGGCTTGTTAAGGGTGAAAATGTAAACTTAGAAAATGACCGAGCGAAAGCTAGAAAGATAGAATCTATTGTAGGAATAGTTATTGTATCTGCAGTGGTGATGATAGGTATAATTGTTTTCTATATTGCAAGCGCTTTTTTGATAAATACTAATTTATACATTAATAATAAAGCACTTTTTAAAATAATTTCAGTTACATATATCAATTTTTTAGCAATAACTCAAATTTATTGTGTTTATTTAGTAATTAAAAGAAGTGTAAGCTTCATTAATCATTTATATAAACAAATAAGTGACAAAAAAACAGAAAAACTTTTATGAGTAATTTTTATTAACATTAAATTAACCCAGTATTTATTACTGGGTTTTTTATTGTCTTTTTTATCAAATCCTCAGCTCTGAGGTTTCACGGTATCGACAGCAACGCTAGACACACACACTACTAATCATTAGCTAGTACGCTGTCATTTCTATTAACTAACATCATAGATATTCATAATGGATAAATATACGTCACCCGTCTCCTATTTCTGGGGAGCTACATGTACCATTTTGGGCGCACTTAGTCTAAATGATATAGCTATTATTATCGGCATCATTTTATCAATAGCAACATTTATCATTAATTGGATTTACAAACGCAGAGATTTTTATCATAAAAAAAATTTGAGAGAGCAATACTATGCGAAACATGAAAAAAATAGCGACGACTGCGATTTGTAGTGTTTCAGCTATTATCGGTATTGTTCTAACAAATTACTCAGATGAAATCAGGACTAGTAAAGCAGGGTTAGAAATAATTGGAAACGCTGAATCGTGCATTAGAGAGCCATATTATTGTCCTGCTAACGTGCTAACGGTAGGCATTGGTTCAACTGGCAACGTAGAGCAAAAACGCTATACAGACGAAGAAATCGCTAGGCGCTGGGTTGATGATATCAAAACAGCGGAACAATGTGTTAATCGATATGCTAATGGTTTTCATCTTCCGCAATCCGTTTTTGATGCATCGGTATCAATTACGTTCAATGTTGGGTGCTCAAAGATGCGCACATCTACAATGTATAAACATCTGAATAACGGAAATTATCGAGCCGCATGTAATGAGTTCCCCCGTTGGAACAAAGCTGGCGGGGTTGTTTTAAACGGATTAGTAATTCGACGTGAAAAGGAGAGATCGCTATGTCTAAATGGTTTGCAATAGTTTTAGCGGTTGCATGGTGTTCACTGGTAATTGTTGGTGGCGTAGCTAACCACTATAAACATAAAGCCCAAATGGCTAGCGCTCGTGCGGACACGCTCGAAGCCGAGATTAAACAATATAAAGCGGATAGCATCAATATCAAAAAACTAGAATCTAACATCATAGAGGCTATAAATCATGGTCAAACTAATACAGATAATTTGCGCAACGATATTGATAATGGCCTTAGTGAGCTGCTCGTTAAAGTCGAATCAGCCCAGCGAGATAGTACCACCGCCAGCAATACTGCTCAGCAAGCCTTACGACTTGCAAAATCTTCTCAACAAGATTATTACAATCTCACCAACGCCATCAACTATAACAGAGCAATAATCGAAGGCTGGCAAAAGTATTATTGCCAGGAGATAGCGCCAAAGAATAGTACTGATTTTATGTGTAATTAAAATAGTTTTAATATAGATTGAAAAGTATAATAACATGGGTATAGAACCGATTAGGTGAATTTAAATGACAATAGGTAAATTAAGCAAAGAATCTTTTTTGGAAAAGCTTCACGGAGCACTCAAACCATCTGAACCGATAGAATCTCTTGAGTTGTTATTTGGGCGAGATAGTCAAATTAACGACTTGGAAAGTGCTTTATATCCAGCTGGTCGCAATGTTTTTATATATGGTGATAGAGGTGTGGGTAAAACATCACTTGCTCATACTTTAGCCTTTAAACTTCAAAAAAAAACTGATCCTATTATTGTAGGTTGTTCTGGAGATGATGGGTTGGTATCTGTTGTGAAACGAATTGTTTATAATTTCATCGAAGGGAATGTAATTAAAAATAAAAATAGTTTTAGTATATCGGCAGGATTTAGCGGATTAAGTTTTTCTATTAGCATAGATAAAGAACAAGAAAAAAAAATGATGGAAATTAATAACACATCTTCAGCTTGTGATCTTTTGAGAGAAATAGAAAAGTTATATGGTGGTATTGATGTCTTTATTGTTATAGATGAGTTTGATCAGATCCAAGATTTAGAGGAAAGAAAGAAATTTGGAATGCTCATAAAACAATTGGGTGATAATAAAAGCAGAATTAAATTAATATTTACGGGAATATCCAAATCATTAACGGAATTAATTGGTGGTCATCAATCCAGTGAAAGGCATATTGTTCAGGTTAAATTAGAACCTATCACTTGGGATGCTAGGTTTGCATTAATTCGGCATATATTAAATAGATTCTCATTAACAATGGACCCTAGTATTGAATATAAAATATCAGCTCTTAGTGACGGGTTTCCTCATTATATTCATTTAATATTAGAGCATATACTAAATACAGCGTATAACATGCCAAAAGATATCACCAATATTGATTCTGATTTATTTTTACTGGGATTAGATAAAGCGATTAGATCGGTAGCTGAGTCATTAAGAAATAAATACTCTTCAGCTACTGAATGTCGGGATGTTATTTATCATCATATTTTGTGGTCTATGGCAGATAGTGCTGATTTTTTTCGACATAAAACTAATATTTATACATCTTATCAATCAATATGTAAACAGCTAAACATTTCAGCTGTTGACAATAAAAAACTGAGTTCAAAAATTAATAATTTAACAAAATTAGATTATGGAGAAATCATTGTTCGTCACGCAGATGGAAAAAGACCAGGATGGTATGAGTTTAGCGAAAGCATAATAAGAGGTTATGTGAGGATGATAGCTGAAATGAATAATATTGATTTAGATTTTCAAGAAAATCATATACCAAATACTAATTATTCTAGAGTATCAAATAAAAAATATAGTAGTAGAAAAATGTCACCTCAAGAATATCAGCTATTAAAGGAGAGGGGAGAACTGTATGATGAATAAACCTGCCATTCAATAACCACCTCAGGGTGGTTTTTTATTATCTAAAAACTTAAGGTATCAATATGGAAAAAGGCGATTAAAGAAGTCATCAAATGAGCTTAGCTACATTATGAATATTAACTAACATATTTGATGACATATTTTTATTTGTTATCTAATTTTTTTTCCAAACCTTCAAAATGTGATGGAAAATCTTTATGATATTCATCAAGTTCTTCCCATGTTAAATGCTGTGAACTGTCTTTATTAAAATGTTTTTTTATCTTGGAAGCTAAGTTATTCTTCAAATATTTTTGATTTGATTTGCTACCGCTATATTTGTTTTTAATTAACCAATCTCTTATTTCATAATATTCATCAAAGTTGACATGTTCATGGTCACTAATCATTTTAAACCTCGCAATAAATAATTTTTGAATGAATGATGGTATGTTATTCGGATTAGGTAGCGGTGCATAGTCAAATTAATCAATTATGTGACGAATGTGTCAATAATATTTAAATATTTAAATAAAATCATGAATGTATACAACAACTCCCGCTGGCGTAAAGCTCGCCTCACATACCTACAACGTAACCCATTCTGTGTTATGTGCCGAGAGCAGGGCTAGATGCGAGCCCGTACATTGAAAATCATCTAGCTACAGTAACCGTGCCCTGTTCCTCTGTTTGTATTCGGTATCGAGTATTTTTACGACAGGGTCTTTTAAATAATTATTCACATCTAATGCATAAACTATAAAAATTTCCGAGCAGTTATAAAAAATAACTGCATATTTAATCAAACCGCTTAATTGCGGTTTTTTGCATTCAAAAGAGGAGAGACATAATGTCTGAATTAAAATTAAAAACAAAAGTAGCAATTAAAGTCAGTGGCGAAGAAGGGGAAATTATTGGTATAGCTCAATATGTGGATCTTCCAAATCAGTTCTTTATTAGCTATAAATCGGCGGATGGTCGCGCAGTCAAGGACTGGTATTTAGCATCAGAACTTAAAGCTATTTAAAAGTCATAAACCGCTTCGGCGGTTTTTTTATGTCTGAAATGTTTGAAACACCACAAACCCAATTCATTTTTCAACCAATCATAATGCCATCACACGGCGAATATTAACCAAGAGCTTTACAGAATGGGTCTAAGAGAATGACAGCTAATGTCTGAACTCTTGGGCTGTTTATTCTGTGTGACTTAGGCTCATTCTATAGAGAGACATAATATGACTATAACTCAATTTAAATTTGAAAACATGGTTACTTTACAAGGTAATCAAGTAATGACCACATCTTTAAAAGTGGCTGAGTATTTTAATAAACGGC
>NZ_NAST01000045.1 GCF_002142215.1 Gilliamella sp. N-G2 | reverse complement strand
ATATTATTAAGTTCATTAGTCGCTATATATAAATCACCCTGTGCTTCAATCGTGGCTGAGTGGTTATTAATTTGCTTGGCAGAGCCAGTCACACTCCAGTTTTCATCCAGTTCACCGCCAATCACAAAATTACCTAAACTAAGTAATTGGGCATGGGCATAGTTATTTAACGTACCCACACCTAAATGGAAATTTTGCCGAGCTGCAATGACCGGAGCCATGTTATTGTTTGCCAGATTATTTAATATATTGGCATGAATAGCTAAGTTATCTGCATAAATTCGGCCACCGGCTAAATTATCTAATTGATGGGTTCGCATCACCGCCGTTGTTGCATCAATTAATCCATGGTTGGTCACGTTTTGGTGTTTTAATGAGAGATACTCAGCACTAATTTCAGCCTGTTGTTCATTGGTTAACTGCTGGCTTTCTAAAGAAACTTGTTGACCTGCGGTGATTTTATTTTTATTAACAATATCTTTTTGTGTGCGAATCGCTAAATGCCCATTTGCAGACAATTCACTTTCATTAATAAAACTGTCTTGTAAATCCAGTGATAAATTATTTTGGCTTTTCATGGTGCCATCACCACGATATGCTTTAGTTTTTAAATAGATATCATTGGCCAGTAAGTGTCCATGACGGTTATCAAAATCTTGGGCATTGATTATCAGATTTTGATTGGCGGTTAATTTGGCTTGTTGGTTGTTTAAATCATCACTTTCAAGCACGATATTATTGGCCTGATATTCAGATGCTTGATTATCCAGTGAGTTTGCTTTGATATCTATCAGTCCATTGGTTTTTAATGTCGCCGATTGATTTATCACATTTGCTGATTTTAAAACTATACCCTTATTAGAGAGCAAATTAGCCTGTGAATTGTCGATATGATGAGTTGATTGAATATCAATCAACCCATTTGCGGTGAACTGTGCTTCACGATTATCTAAACTTTCAGTGGCTTTTAGTTTGATATCGTTTTCCGATAATATTGTCGCTTGCTGATTATTTTGCTCAGTTGCGTCAATCGTGATATTGCCTTTAGCCTGTAATTCGGCATGTTGATTGTTTAACTGGTCAGTATGAATATTCAAGGCTTTTTCAGCAATCATGTTAGCATGTTGATTATCCATGCTCTGGGTGTCGATTGTTAAATCCCCTTTAGAATAAAGCTGTGCTTGCTGATTATTCAGGTTTTGGCTGGTGATATTAAGCCCTTTATCACCCGCGAGCAGTAATGCTGACTCATTATTTAGCTGATCGGCTTTTAACACTATTTGTGATTGGGATTGAAGTGCTGCTTTGGTATTATTCAGTGTGTTGGCATGGATCTGAATATCCTTTTCAGCAACGAAAATAGCTTGATTATTATCAATGTTTTGACTGTTAATCGTAATCTCATCCGCTGCTTTAATCACCCCTTCACGGTTAATTAAGTGATTTGCCGCTATGATAACGGATTGGTCACTAAATAGTTTTGCTTGGCTGTTATCCAGATCATCAGCATCAATCACAATATTTTCTTTTGTACTAAAAATAGCTTGTTGATTATCAATGTGTTTCGCATGGATGTTAAGCGATTGGTGGCTGGCTAATTGAGCGGCAGTATTGGCTAACTGCTGCGCATTAATGCTGATGGCTTTTTTAGCTACCCATTTGGCTTTATTATTGTTAAGTGTTATGGCGTTGACGTTGATATTCCCCTCTGCGCCTATTTCACTTTCAGTTGTATCTATCGTGTCAGCGTGTATGGTGATGTCTTGGTCACTGATGAGTGAGGCGTTATCATTCTTTACGGTTTGTGCGGTAATATCAATATTTCCCAAACTGTAAATGTCTGATGCTGAGCTATTAAGTGTGTCAGCTTTAAGTTGCATCTGGCCCAGTGATGTTAACTGAGCATCTTGCAATGATAATTGCTGGTCACCAGTAATATTCATTTTGCCTTTGCTGGCAATGATCGCGTTATTCAGGGCGGCTTGTTGGCTGCTGAAAGTGAAATCCCCTTCAGTCACATAATTGGCCCGGTCACTGGCGGCGGATTGCGTTTGGATATCAATCCCTTGTTTAGCTTTGATTTCACTATCTTCATTATTGAAAATTTGGCTTATGAAGTTTATTTTACCGCCGGAAAAAAAGGTACTATATTGGTTATCAAAACGATTGGCATTGATATCAATAGATTGATTGCCGAAAAACTGAGCATGGGTATTGCTCATCTCATCAGCCTGAATATTGATACCCTGTTCACTAATAAGCAAAGCATTATCATTGTTTAATTGATGTTGAGCATGAATGTCTATGCCGGCTTTACTCTGCATCTGCGCGGAGTGATTATCAATGTCAGTAGCATCAATAATCAGTCCACCCTCAGTTAACCATGCTGTGTCACGATTATTGAATTGCTCAGCAGTAATATCGATATTTTGTTTTGCTTCAATGGTTGCATTTTGGTTATTAAACTGCTTAGCAAACAGCGAAATAGCTCCTTCACTTAACCAACTGCCGTTTTGGTTATTGAGCGCATTAAAATGCATGCCTATCCCCAATTTGGCATACATCATCGAGTTAGCGCTTTCAGCTTGCTCGGCCACAATCGTTAATATCTGATTAGTCACCAGTTGAGCCCGGTTAAATGCGGCAAAAGCTAGCGCTTGAATAGTTAAATCGTTGGCAGATTTGATAATTGCATCATCGGCCTTAATATTAGTTGCCGATAGCTTAATTTGGCCGTTAGATAAAATCTCACTATGGTTTAATTGCTGCTGTGCACCTCTTAAAGCAATGTTCCCCTTAGCACCGATAGTGGCATCACTCAGGTCAATGTTGTCACTGTCAATAACCATTTGCTGACCTGAATATAAACTAGCTGCGTGTGCAGCAAGTTGCTCGGCTACGTTTAAATTCAGTGCTTGCTCAGCTTGTAATATCCCGTTATGACTACTCAATTGTTTGCTGTCAATGGATAACGTCTGGTCAGAAATTAACTGACCATTATCGTTATTTATTGTTAGCGCTCGTATCGCTAATTCACCTTTTGATATAATGAGGCTTGATTGATTATCAAATAAACCTGTTATATTGATGGTGGTGTTATGACCACTTTGCCATTTTGCGTTGATATTTTGTAATTTATCACCAGTAAAGATTAAATCTTGACCACTAACTAAGATGGTATCGTTGTTATTTAAATGCGTAAATAGATAATTAATTGAACCCGTTGCTTTTAATTGACTTGATTGGTTGTCAATATCCTCGGCTTTAACATTGATATCCTTGTCAGCAATCCAACGTGATTGTTTATTCTGTAGTGTTTTAGCAGCAACATCAAGATAACCTAACGCACTGATTTCTGAATGATTTAACACTAAATTATTCGCCTTTAGTGATAGGGCATCAGTGGTCAGTAATTTAAGATATTGCGCATAAAGGTTATTGGCATTGATATGAATTGACTTCTTCGCTTGTAAATCCGCTTGGTTAGCCGATAAATCTTGTGCCTTAATCTTTAGGTCCTGTTCAGTGATAAGTGCAAGCTCATCAGCATTGATGTTGCCAGCGGAAACAGTAATAGCATCTTTAGCACTTAACGCGGCTTTTTGCATATCTATATCATCGGCATCAATGGTCAATTTGCCATACGTTAAGATGTTAGCAGCTTGACTTTGCACATGATTTGCCTTCACTGCAACATCTTCTTCAGCAATGAATGTGCCATTGTTATTGGTTAATGTCTCGGTTGATACGGCAATCCCTTTTTTGGTTTGCAATGTGGCGTTGGAGGTATCAATTGATACGGTATGATTCAAATTGAGTTGTTGCTCAGTTTGTAAATGTGCAGATTTAATCGAAAGTTGGTCACCAATCAGATTTATCTCATTGGCATACGTTTGGCTATCATCAAGATTAATGGCTTGCTTGGCCTTTAATGATAATTTGTCACCGGCTTTATTTTGACCGTTTAAGGCAATGACATTAGCATCGGCGTTAATATTACCTGATTGCGTCAGTTTACCTTGTGTATCAATACCCGCAATGATGGCACTCTTTTGCTGACTATGGATATTATTGGCACTAAGTTTTATATCTTTTTGTGCAATTAACGTTCCATCATTATTAATGGTTTTACCACTATTGAGTTTAATATTTTGTTTACTGTAAATTTGTTTTTGATTATCAATATTATCTCGGCTACTGATTTGAATATCTTTTGTCGCCTGTATCGCTCCGCGGTTAGTTATTTTACCCTCGGCACTAATGCTAATATTGTTGATACTGGCACCTAATTCACCTGCATTATGTACACCGACCCCTTTTTCGGTGCCCACCATGCGTATTGAGCCGGCATACATCCCACCAAATTGTGAGACATCAATAGATACCTCTGGTCTTTCACTTGAATTAGTATCATCTAAAGGCTCAACGGTTTGGCTGTCTTGACTAACCTTATTTTTACCCGTTACCACATTAAGCTCATTTGCCCAAATAGCCGAGTTGACTGATACAGTATGGGAAATTAAATCGGTATAACTTTGCTCTGAACTATCTAATCCTTTTCCGGTGACTGTAATCTTACCTTGCTCAACCTGATAACCGGTTAAATCACCATTTTGTAGAATAGGTTTACCGGTCGTGAGCGTTGAGCGACTGGCATTAATAAAGCCACAACCATTACAGGTAATGCCTGAGGGGTTGGCAATGATAACCTGCGCCTTTTGACCGGCGACTTCAAGTACACCATTAAGTTGACTTGGGTTACGAGAATTGACCTCATTTAAAATGATTTTAGCCGGTCCACTGTTTTTTAAAAATTCATTACCTTGTACATGACCCGCAATTTGAGTTTGACTGATTTTACTACTGTTGTTTAATATCGCTCCTTGCTGTGCAACATCAAATTGCTGATATTTATTGTGGGAAACCCCTTTATTATTTGGCGTTTGAATATTGACCTGTGTAATACCGTTAGCAGTATTAATCACTTGCGGTTGTTGATGTTTCGCGGCTTGTTTATCGGCAACAATATCGCTGGCACCATAGACGGGTGAACTGAGAGTGACAAAACCCAATGAAAGAGATACGAATAAGGTTATCGGTTTAAGTGTATAAAAAAGTGATTTGAGTGCTGGTACTTTTTCATCCGTAGCCGTTTTTTCTTTACCACCTGATGTTTTAGCGATTTCCGCCACCACCATTTGTAGACCACGCTTTTTATTAAAAATAACTCGATATAACTTCTTATTCATCATCTATTCCTTACTTAATACTGCTTATTCTTGTTTAAGATTTATTACGGTACAACGTTAGGACTTGCTTTTGTTTGTATTTATTGCTTTGTATGACTAAATAATTATTTTAATAGTTCCAGTTAACATTAAAACCTAATGTTAAAGGGTTGGTTTTAAAACCTTTTGGTTTGCGGATTGGTTTACCGGCAAAGAGGTCATAATAAAAACCATAATTATTTCCACGAATACCGAACACACCGCCAGTTAAGTGTCGACCTAGTAGGTACTCACTTTTATTGCCCGACACTTCACCCGTATCGATACCTAGATATGGCTCATGATTAAATGGCCCTTGCCAAGAAAGCTCATTACGCAAGTACCATCCACGGTCTGCTTTTAATGTTAATTCCCCATCAAAACCACGTACAGACCAACGACCACCAATTGAAAATTGGTCTGGTGAAGTTAAGTCATCACCACGGGTATATTGGCCTTGATAATCTAAACGATAGCGAAACGACTGCTCTTTTACTTTAAATGGCACATTGGCGGAGAAATTAACCAGAAAAATATTTGACAATGCACTGATGGTATCTTTAGGATTGTCTTCTTCGGGGGCTTTTTTGGCGTTAAACCAACGAACCCCTTTTTGATAGCTAACACCAAAATCTAAAGTAATATCGTCAATATAATGTCGATGTTGTAACCCTAATTGCCAATGCGTAGTTTTACGTTGTTGGAGCTCCATTTCAGTGTCATTAATATAGTTATGAGATTCACGAAGGGTAATGCCATAACTTAAGGTTGTTTTTTGTGATTCATTACGATGAATTACTCGGCTGATTTGTACATTAGAATTGCGGCTGCGACCACTATACTCAAAATTCTCATTTTGACCGGCTATCGTTTGATGGTATTTATTGCCGGATAATGATGCACTCAGTAACCAATATCCATAAGGGATAGAATAAGATAAGAGGAAGTTACGTGAGCCATATTTCCCTTTACCATTAATATCGTGACCACCCGAGACATAAAACGCATCGCTTAAGGATAATAGATTGTCTAAATATAAAGTCGCACCAGCTTGGTCTCGGCCAGTCGCTTTTGTGCCCGAATCATCAACTGATAACCCTAATCGCCACATTTTGCTTTGCTCTCGCGTGATAACCACATCACTTTCCCCAGGTTTATCACCCGGTACCAGTTTCATTTGGCTGGATACTGTCGGTAACCGCTGTAGGTTCTCCAGACCTTGTTCGATATCACGTAAGTTAAGAAGTTGATTTTCTCTTACTGGCATTGCGCTATACAATTGAGCATATTTATCACTATCATCACTGTAGTAGAGTTTTCGCACTTTACCTTCCACTAATAATAGTTTTAATGTGCCTGACGTTAAATCTTGTTCAGGCGCCACCACGCGAGTGGTGATATATCCATAGCTAATTAAGCGGTCTTGTATTTTGGTCATCAATAAATTGACACCTTCTACACCTAAACAACGGTGCTCTGCTTGACGAGCCAGTTTATTGATAGGAATAAACCAAGGCAATTTATCTCGCTCTAATAATTGCACCTGATGAATATTGAAACATAATGACTCTGTTGGAAAATGAATATCACTTTTTTCATGAGTAGGTGGTAATAAATGGATGTCAGGTGCCGAAGGCGTTAGTGTATCTTGAAGGGCTCTATCACGCTCTTGTTGGCGGAGCAGTTGTTGGTCACTTAGTTGTTGCGTTTTTGGCGGTGGTTCAGCTAACGCAACAAACGAGGGTATGATAATGACACCCCAGGAAAATAAATGTTTTTTGATCGATAAATTCATCATATTAATTACAAAATAACATCACATAAAAATAGACATATAAGCCATGCTAACAACAAAATACAGGAAGATCCACGCTAAAAACTGATATATGTCAATTTATAATATCTTTTGATGATATATCCAATATCATTTGTATTGTTTATTTCAATTACTTATTCGATTAACCTCTCTTTTTTTATAAACACCAGTAATAAATGTTTCGGGGATTTTGCTTAATTTTTTTAAATATATTTATTTTATTAATCAAGTTGTTATTCTTATTTAATGTTTATTTTTAGTACAGTATGGTTAGATGAGTAACAGTAAAATGACGAGGATATATTGATGATGAAGCTAGGATATTTATTATTTAAAATAATCCTTTTTACCTTTTTGGAATTAAATAA
>NZ_NAST01000044.1 GCF_002142215.1 Gilliamella sp. N-G2 | reverse complement strand
TTATATAATATTCAAATATATAATAATGTATATATAATTACTTAACATAATTAGAAAAGGAAATCTTAATGAATAAATTTTATAACATATATAATGTATTAGTGATTGGCTTAATCAGTTTATTTTTAAGTGGATGTCAACAGGCAATCAATACAAATAATACTTTAAATAATACTTCAAATGATAGAGGTATTGGAACGCAATGGGGCGATGGGGTCGAATCTCATGTTCGAGAAGTTAAATTAGCACGTATTAATAACACACCAATAGACGTTGCAGTAATTCATTATTCTAAGAAAGCATTTGTGCATGGAAAAAAAGTTCAAGAACTTATGCTTAATGGCGATGTTGGTATGTCAATAATTGATGATAACAATAATAAATGGTCGCTTTTTAAACAGGATGATGAAATCAATATGTCTGGTGAAGCGGGCAAAAATTATCAACTTTATTATGTCAATTATTCAAGAAATACTTATGAAATTGTAACAACTGTTGATGGACTAGATGTTATCAACGGAAAAGCAGGTTCATTGAACAATAATGGTTATATTTTAAGACCGTATAGTACGCTATCAATTAAAGGATTTCGAAAAAATGAGCGTGAAGTTGCCTCATTTACATTTTCGCAAGCATCTAAAGCTTATGCGAATCATACTGATGAAGGTTCAGCGAACAATATTGGGGTGATTGGTACAGCGATTTTCCAATTGGAAAATGGTAATCAATATAAGAAATCACCGAATTCTAACGCTTTCCCTGCCGATAGTTATAATAGCAAATATGCTAAACCACCAAGATACTAAGTTTAATCGAGTAAATTAAAGTTAATAAACTATTCCACCAATAATCATTGGTGGAATAGTGAAATAAAAAATCTAAATTTTCAAGAATAACTCTCTACTCTTAAAAGGTTTTGTACCTACATAAGGTTTTAAAGCCATTCGAGTAAAACGTTTAGCAGCTTTAAGTGTATCAATAGTTAGAAACTCTCTTTTACCCAAAGATAAGACTTGTTCGCCTGTGAAACTGGTACTATTTTGTAGCAAACTACTAATAAAACCTTTTTCTGATTGATATTGATAATACATGGTTTCAACAATATCATCGCCCGTTGCACTGCAATGAAAAAAGTCAACGTGATAGCCTAAATTCTCAAGTAATGCCAATTCAAAAGCACGCAACACATTTTCAGCCGGCACTTGTTGTGCCAATTGTTGTAGGCTCATCAAATAATCATCAAATAGCGTATTAGTTTCGGTTTCAGCCAATAAGACTCTATGTAATAGCTCATTTAAATAAAAAGCGCTGTATAGAAAAACCGATAAAAGTGGTAGTGTTAGTGATATTGCTTCAACCTGGCGCAAATTCTTAATTTCCCCTTGACCTGAATACTGAACAATCAATGGTGTAAAAGGTTGTAAAATTCCCTTCAATACTGATTTTTTACGTCTAGCCCCTTTAGCTAGAATAGTTACTTTTCCTACATTCTCAACAAATAAGTCAACTAATAAGCTACTTTCGCTATAGGTACGAGTATGAAGAACGAATGCTCTTTGCCAGTTTTCCATCAATGATTTCCGTTAATAAAAATGCTTGTTTTTATTCAAAAAATTAGAGTGATTAAAATTTGTATAATTTAGGTAATTTTTAATCTGAAATTTTGTTAAAAATCCGATATAATCAATAGTTAATTATAAGATAATAACAAAAGAGTAACTATGGAACTATTTTCAACAATATTACTTCTGGTCTTAATTGTATCACTTTCTGGTGTTGTTATAAAAATGTTGCCGATCCAAATCCCTTTGCCCTTAATGCAAATATTATTGGGTTGCCTTCTAGCTGCTTTGGGTGTGTATTTAAAATTTGATCCAGAACTCTTTCTCGTATTATTCATACCGCCCTTACTATTTGCTGATGGTCGAAAAACTTCAGTGAAAGATTTTGTTTACAATTTTAGAGAAATTGTCGGATTAGCATTAGTATTAGTAGTAATTTCTATTATTGCACTTGGATATCTGCTTTATTGGATGCTTCCAAATGTAGAATTGCCTGCTGCAATGGCATTAGCTGCTGTTTTATCTCCTACTGACGCTGTGGCACTTAGTGGAATTGTTGGTAAAGGAAGAATTGAAAAAGAAAAAATGGAAATTATTGAAGGTGAAGCTTTAATGAATGATGCTTCTGGTCTTGTTTCATTAAAATTTGCCATTGCTATAGCTGCTGGAGCTTTGCAATTTAATTTGATACAAATCAGTATTACCTTTTTTATAGTTGCAATTGGTGGACTTGCGGTTGGGGTTTTGTTTACTTGGTTATATGCACGTATCTTACGTAAAATAAACCAACTGACTCATAATGATCCCGCTATTCAAATAGTATTACTATTCTTGCTACCATTTGCGGCTTATATCATAGCTGAAGAATGTCATTGTTCTGGAATTCTAGCTGCTGTTAGTGCAGGTATGACAGTAAACCAATCTGGTATGATGCGCAATGCACCATTAACTGCTCGTCTACAATCTGATAGCACATGGTCAATGTTAACTTTCGTATTTAATGGTTTTGTATTCCTTTTATTAGGTATTCAATTACCAAGTATCTTATCAACCACCTTCACAGAAAATCAGACCGATGCTTCAATTGAATTATGGCAATTGTGTTTGATTGTTCTATTTGTTTTTGTAGTATTGATGGGCACTCGATTTGCATGGTTATGGGCGATGAAACATATGCCAACAATGCCTTTCGGTACAAAACGCCCTTTAGCATTTAGATCATATACGAATCGAGATCTTTGGATTTCTACTTTTGCTGGTGTTCGTGGTGCTATCACTTTGGCAGGTGTATTATCTATCCCAATGACTATTGGAGGGCGCTATCAATTGGTATTTATAGCCGCTGGCATTATACTGGTGTCATTGATTGCAGCAGTCATTATATTACCTATTCTATTACGAGGTAGTGTGATTCTTGATAATTCAGAACAAGATAATGAAATTTTAACTGTTAAAGGTCGAATGGCGGAAGAAGCAATTGTTAATTTAGAAAAAATGCAATCTAGTCTTTTACAAGAAACTTCTGACGCGGGTTTAGATCAAGAGATTATTCATGAAGTAGGATCGAGGGTAATTGGTTCATTAAGACGTAGAACAGGACTAAAAGATTTAGAACAAAAAGCGCTTGAGGCTGAAAACCTAGAAAGACGTATGCGTTTGGTGGCGATTGGAGCTGAACGTACAGCATTACTTCAAATGAAAATTCGCAATGAAGTAAGTGAAGAAACATATGAACATCTGAACACAGATTTAGATATTTATGAGAAGATGATTTCTGGAGATGCATAAATGATTGGCAACAAACACCAATTACTTGGCAAAATTCATTCTCAATTTGTCGATAAAGCACCACAAGTGTTAGGTTTAACTTTACGTTGTATACCTTTCAACTTGAAAAAACGAACGATTGAACAATTATTGCAATTACAATTCAAAAATTCGCTAGAAGATGGTGATCTTGATTTTTTAGAAAATCGTTGGCTTAAAATACAAGTAACAGATTTGCAATTAGTTTGGTTTGTTAGCTTAATTGACAACAAACTAATTGTGAGTCGTGAAGAAATTCCTGATGTTAGTTTCATTGGTAATGCTAACGATTTGATTATGATTGCGACTCGAAGACAAGATCCTGATACACTATTTTTCCAACGTCGACTAATTGTTGAAGGTGATACAGAATTAGGGCTTTATGTAAAAAACCTAATGGATTCAATTGAAATAGAAGCTATGCCGAAATTTTTAAGAATAACACTGGAAAAATTAGCAGATATTATTGAAAATGCACCTAAAAACTGAATCACACTAAAAAGGGAATAATAAATTCCCTTTTTTATTAACTGATATTATTTAGATATTAATTATTTTGAGTAAATAGTAATCATTTTTTTATTGAAAAATTAGTATTGATTAAATTAATATGCATATTAACGATGGATCATTACCTCGTTAATTATTCTCTACCTGCCCCATCTCTTACCGTTAAAACAATGTTAGCTTTGCAAAAATATAATGGAGAGAACCTATTATGAGTAATCTAACAAAAGCACTATTATTTTTTATTTCCTTTATCATTGCTATGCCAGGGTTTTGTGCTGATTTTTACAATAGAAATGAAGGTGATTATATTATCAATAACTTTCGATTTAACGATGGTAATACGATCAAAAAATTAAAAATACATTATGTCACACTCGGAAATCCTAAGGGTAAACCAGTTTTAATTTTACATGGCACAACTGGTGATGGTAATTCTATGCTTAATGATAGTTTCGGACATGCACTATTTGATAAAGGAAAACCGTTAGACGCTGAAAAATATTTTATTATATTACCTGATGCAATTGGTACGGGAAAATCATCAAAACCTTCTGATGAACTAAAAGGAAATTTTCCTCATTATGATTATGGTGACATGGTTAATGCTCAATACCAACTATTGAAAAATGGATTAGGCATAAATCACCTTGAACTTATTATTGGTAACTCAATGGGAGGCATGAACACCTGGTTATGGATAACTAAATATCCTGACTATATGACAGCTGCAATTCCAATGGCAGCAACCCCTGCCCCAATGTCTAGTCGAAATTGGATTATGAGAAAAATGCTTATCAATTCAATTAAAGAAGATCCTGATTGGAACAATGGTTTTTATACTAAACAACCAGAAAAATTTCAAACTGTTTATCATTATTATGACATAGCAACTAATGGTGGCGATATTGCTTGGCAAAATAAAGCCTATAATACGGCAAAAACAGAAGAAATATTATCAGACAAGTTAAAAGAACGTGTTAGCATGGATGCTAATGACTTTTTATATCAATGGGATGCGGCAAGAAACTTTGATCCAACTCAAGATTTAACTAAGATAAAAGCTTTTATTTTAGTCATTAATTCAGAAGATGATGAAAGAAATCCTCCAAATACAGGAGTGATGCAAAAAGCGTTAAAAGAAATTGTAGCAGCAAAATATTATCTAATTCCTGCCAGTGACAAAACAAGTGGCCATAATACAACGATGAATGCAAACTTTTGGATTGAGGAATTAAAAATATTTTTAAAAGAAATTGAAACCTATTACTAAATTAAAACAACGATTAAAGGTGAATATATCCCAATATTCACTTTTAATATTCTGATTAGTAATGCAAAGATAATATAACTTTTCAAAAACAAACATAATAAAGTAACAATATAAATTTCATCATGTTTTAACTATATCAAATATAGTCTTATTGAAAGATCAAACAATACCTTTTGATATAGATAATTAAAAATAAAATATAAAGTGATTTTATTCAAGTTATAGTTATCAGACATAATGTCGAATAAAAACATATAGCGATTTATTAGCTAATAATGACCTTAAAACATCAATAGTAATCAAGACATTTTATCTTTTTTTTCTATATTTCTTAAGTTTATACACTTCGACTTTAGGAGCCATCGCTTTTTTAATTGCTCTAGCTTCCTCTAATTTTATTCGCTCAAGTTCATTACGCTTTTCTTTCTCTTCTGCTGATAATTTATCTTTAGCTTCTTTACACTCTTGAATTACCGATATTGCTGATAGAAAAAATATACCAAGAAAGAAAATGATAAAAATACTTAAAAAAATATTATCTAACGGTGTTTCGTTGCCCGTTCCTCTACTAGAATGGAAAGTATGAAAAGAATAAGTACGAACACGGGGAACATATGTTCTATAATGAGCAGCACCATATGCATTTTGTATAACTGTAATAAAAAAGACCAAAACTAAGATAATTTTTGTTTTCATTATTTACACTGTTCACTAATAAACTTGTTGTCATTACCCTGAATTTTTTCTATTTGTCGATTTCTATCACATTCCCATTGTTTAGGTGGATACATCTCATTCCACGCTATCATCAACTTATTATCAGAATCAGATAAATTTATATTGTATTTATTCTGCATGTAGAAATATGTTCGTGCTATTACGCCTCGAATTTGTTGTCTAGGTTGAAAAACTCGTGCTTTAAAATCAACTGCAGATTGACATTGGCCATATTGACTAAATTCTTTGGTAAATTGTGAATATCTATAATTAGATCGGTCACCATTCACCTCACCAATAGCTGGTTGTAAATTATGCAGATCACCTTCCATTGCATTAAATATAGCATCCTGCTTACACCCTTTACGCCCCCCTTCTTGCCAACATTGCAAATGACGACCAAAATTTTCAGCAGGCATAACATGCTCCCATTCGATACGAGATGCTCTTTGTTCATTTTTTCTTGGTTTATAACCACATTGACTAAAATCTATAGAACCTTTTTTACCGTCAAATGAAAAGTTACATCCGCAATAAAATGTTGTTTGCTCAGGGTTTTCTTTATAGATTTTAACTAAATGAGTTTTGGCGGTGTTAAAATTTTGCTTACTAATTGCAACTATTGAAGATTCAACTTCAGCAGAAGCTAAAGCAGATTTTGGTTGCGATTTACCGAAAACAGCATAAGAATCAATCCTACATGTTTTGTTGGCTGATATACATGAGTTACCACAAGGTATGCCCTTTTTACAGTTTTTAGCATAACAATTTGCGCTCAAAACGAAACAAATAGCTAAAGCTAGACTAATTTTTTTTGCGAAATCCATTTCAAAATACCAATGTTAAAATAATAAATTATTTACATTCCATGTAAGCTAGCTCAAAAGCATAATCATCAACAAGATGGCTGATAACATCACACTATTTTTTAGATATCGACTTAAGAAGACTCACCGTTAAATAATTATTTTAATTCTGCTACTATCTGCTACTAATTAGTAAGCTTGATAGCTTACAATATAGCCAAAAGGTTGTTTTTTTATAAATTTAATTTAATTATAACAATAATTTAACTAAAAAATCAAGATAGTTTAATTGGTTTTAATTAGAGCTAAAATAAATCTACATAGTAGCGAAAATTGTAGTATAAAAATAAAAGATTTAAATTAAGTATCGATAAAATAGCAGTGATCAAACAAACTGCTATTGATATGTCAGGAGCCGACCAAGTCGGTAGAGGCGAATAATTTCTTTAAAGACAATAAAAAGGCTTATAAAAGGCTTTCCTGATAATTCAATATCGAACGTTGTTCTTGCTGTCGTCTATAGCTTTTAGTTTTCATACAATTTTTATATAAATAATGATAAATCTATTTTTTGATATGGGTTATTTTTATATTAAATCCATCTTCAGCTAAATCAACAAGATTAACATCATTCCCTTTATAGTGCTCAATCATAAACGGTCTTAAACGTATAAATATATCATAAAAACTTCTATCAACATGTGCTTCTATAGCTGAATCAAAATAAGTATGTATTAATTCCTTATCATCGTCTTCTTCGAAATAAAAACCAAAGTAGTGAGCTATACCTTTATTTCGCTTATCAACATCTGAAGTTTGTTCATTTTTTTCAATAAGATCAGGAACAAATTCGATACTGACGACATCATCTGATACTTTAATCTCGGTAAAAATAAAATGAAATAATTTTATATTTCCATCAATCACTACATCATCTTGAAGATAAACTAATAACATAATTATTCATCCAAATTAATTGTTCTTAAGATTCTAAACTCTTTGTTCAATACTAATACAAATAAAATAAATTTAGACGATTAGTTAATAACAACAAATATTATATAAAATAAGATAAAAAGCACATTAGCTATTTATTAACC
>NZ_NAST01000043.1 GCF_002142215.1 Gilliamella sp. N-G2 | reverse complement strand
TATTAATATTTTATGATGAATTATTCCTTAATCATAACACAATTAAATTAACGAGAAAGTCTTATATAGTGTATAATTGTACCTAAATTACTATTTTAATATTCTATTATGCCTCAAAAATTAAACTCAATTACTTCGTTGAAAAAACTTTGGCCATTTATTAAACCATATAAAAAAGCATTAATTGTTGCCGTGTTTGGGTTGTTATTGAATGCAGCTACTGATGCTACGTTAATATCGCTTACTAAACCTTTACTTGACCATGGGTTAATGGATAAAAATTATTCTCTTCTGATTATAATCGCAATTGCTATTATTGGATTAATTTTACTTAGAGGATTATCGAATTATATTTCAACATATTGCCTTTCTTGGTTATCAGGAAAAGTTGTAACTAAGTTTAGACAAATGATTTTCAATCATTTGGTTAAAAGTCCCATTAGTTTTCATGATAAACAATCTATAGGAGATCTGGTTTCTGTTATTACTTTTAATACTCAGATGTTATCCAAAGCCTCATCTGACGCTTTAATTATAATTATTCGTGAAATAACTTATGCTGTGGGCTTATGTCTTGTTATGTTATATGGAAGTTGGAAATTAGCTTCAATATTGATTATTTTAGTTCCATTAATTATTTTTGTTGCCCAGTTTATTGCTAAAAAATTTAGAGAGACAATAGCTTCAATGCAAGCTGGAATGGGACAAATTACTATAGCAAGTGACGAAATGTTAAAAGGTCATAAAGAAGTTTTAATTTTTAATGCAAAGGAGTATGAAAAACGTAATTTTGATTGTATAACAGATAATTTTCGGCGAGGTATGTTGAAAATTGAAATAGTTTCGAGATTATCAACTCCTATAATTCAGTTAATTGCAACGATTGGCTTAGGATTTATACTTTATTTAGTCGCAAGCCAAAATTTAAATATTACGCCAGGTTCATTTACTGTTGTTTTTTCGGCAATGGTTGCCGTGATGCGTCCATTGCGTGAATTAACAAGCTTACATGTTGAGCTTCAAAAAGGTACTATTGCTTGTGAATCACTGTTTGCTCTTTTAGATTCTCCATTAGAAGATGATAATGGAACTATACTAGCTGATAGAGTAAAAGGAAACATTGAATTTAAGAATGTCACTTATGCTTATCCAACAAGAAATACTCCAGTGCTTAATGATTTCTGTTTAAAAATAGAAGCAGGTCAAATGATAGCACTTGTCGGACGCTCAGGTGCAGGTAAATCAACAATTGCTAACTTATTACCACGTTTTTATGATGTATCAGAAGGCGAAATTTTATTAGATTCTATAAATATTAAAGAATACACATTGAAATCTTTACGTAAGCAAATTGGTTACGTGTCGCAAAATGTTCATTTATTTAATGGTTCAATTGCAGAAAATATTGCATATGGTGAACAAGAATTCCATAGTGAGGATGACATTATAAGAGCTGCTAAGCAAGCAAATGCTATTGAATTTATTAATAAGTTGGAACATGGTATCAATACTCAAATAGGTGATAATGGGATTTTATTATCTGGTGGACAAAGACAAAGAATTGCAATAGCGCGTGTTTTGTTACGTGATAATCCTATATTAATTTTTGATGAAGCAACTTCTGCATTAGATAACGAATCAGAAAGATTAGTACAAGAGGCAATAGACATATTACAGAAGGATAGAACTTCTATTATTATTGCTCATCGTTTGTCTACAATTGAAAAAGCGGATCGTATTCTAGTTATTGATGATGGAAAAGTAATCGAAGATGGCGATCATCAGTCATTGATCAATTTAAATGGAATTTATGCACAAATGTATGAAATGCAATTTAATACTCAAAATAAACAAAGTAAATAATAAATATGAATCAACAAAATAGCCAATACAATATTAATGATATAGATAAAGATTTTTCTACATGGAAGACTTTTTTAAAGTTGTTTCCATTCATTATGGAACATAAATTCTTTTTATTTTTATCTGTTATTTTGCTTATAGCAAGTGCATTTGCTGATACCTCATTGATAGCATTATTACGGCCTTTATTGGATCGTGGTTTTTCTATGAATGATCAAGATTTTTTACTAATGGCTCCTTTTTACATTTTTGGATTAGTCTTATTGCGTGGAATTGCAAACTATGGTTATTCTGTATTTTTGTCATTAATTTCTGGAAAGATTGTGATGAAAATACGTCAGAGATTATTTAGTCATTTTGTTGATGCTCCAGTTAGTTATTATGATCAAAATTCAACAGGACGGTTGTTGTCACGTATTACTTATGATACAGACCAAGTCGCAGCATCTTCATCAGACGCTTTAATAACTATAATACGTGAAACAGCATTTATTTGCGGTCTATTTTATACAATGTTTTATAATAGCTGGCAATTATCTCTTTCTTTAATCATTATTACACCTATAGTGATAAGTCTTATTACTTTTATCTCAATTAGATTTAGAAGATTGGCAAAAAATATGCAAAATTCAATGGGCAATGTGACAATGTCTGTTGAGCAAATGTTAAAAGGTCATCGAGAAATTATTATATTCGGGGCACAAGAGGAAGAAAATAGAAACTTTGAAAAAGTAAGTAATAAATTTCGTCGTGATAACATGCGATTAGTTTCTATTTCAGCATTATCAACACCTATTGTTCAAGTTGTTATTTCATTTGCTATAGCTTTTGTATTACTTACAGCAAGTAATCCTGATTTAAATATTACCCCTGGTGAGTTTACTGTCGTTTTTTCATCATTAGTTGCTTTAATGCAACCGATCAAAAGTCTAACTAGTGTAAATGCAGGATTCCAAAAGGGTATGGCTGCCTGCCAAACATTGTTTTCTCTATTAGAACAACCAATTGAACAAGATAATGGTAATGTCAATATTGATAAAGTTAAAGGAAATATTATTTTTAAAAATGTTTCGTTTAAATATGCCACAAGACAAGATTTAGCATTAAACAATATTAGTTTTTCTGTGGCTGCTGGTAAAACAGTGGCTTTAGTTGGAAAGTCAGGATCAGGGAAAACGACAATTGCGAATCTATTAACTCGTTTCTATGATATCTCTGATGGAGAAATAACTATTGATGGAATTAATCTTAGTAATTACACATTGTACTGTTTAAGGAATCAAATAGGATTAGTATCACAGCATGTGCATTTATTTAATGACACTATTGCAAATAATATAGCATATGGAAAAATTGGTGAATTTTCTCTGGAGCAAATAGAAGAAGCTGCTAAAAAAGCAAATGCTTATGATTTTATAAAACAATTCGATAAAGGTTTTGATACAGTTGTTGGTGAAAATGGTGTTTTATTATCAGGTGGTCAACGCCAACGTATAGCTATTGCAAGAGCACTATTAAGGGATAACCCTATTCTGATTTTAGATGAAGCCACATCTGCATTAGATACCGAGTCAGAAAAAGAAATACAGAAAGCATTAGATATATTACAAAAGGGAAGAACATCTATTGTTATCGCTCACAGATTATCTACTATTGAAAATGCTGATCAAATATTAGTAATGAATGAGGGAAGTATTATTGAGCAAGGTACACATACCGAGTTATTGAAAAAAGATGGCGCATATACAAAATTATATAAAAGTAATTTTAATGAATAATAATTTATTGATTGTGTAATAAATATGCTTAATATATTTTTAAAATTTATTTAAAGATGAATAGGATTTGTAATCTTTTTTGATATTTAAATCAGGATATTTTTTAGTTATAGCACATTTTAGCAGTGCTTTTTTTACAGAAAATGAACAAGGGTTCTTTTTTGTAAATTTGAGTATATAAAAAATATTTCTTATAGCATTCGATTTCTTATTATTAATGATACGTATCATTAATTTCAGGAAACCGAGTTCTTTTACAATATTATCCTTTATTTTTGTTGTAAATATTTTATCTGATCTTAATAGTGATTCTAAATAGGTTATATTCATGGCAAAAATGTAATTGCATTTTGCTTTATCGGATAATGGTAGTTTATTAATTTTTGTTATGCACTGATTTAAAACTTTTATTAAAGTTTTTAAATTTAAATCATCAATATATTGTTCTGATAAAGAGGAAGAGCGAACTCGATGAAAGTAACAATTTTTATCAATGAAATAATAAGTTAATTTCGCTTTTGAGATAATAGAAAGCGAAATATTATGATCTTCGTGATTTTTCTCAATGAATTTTTCTGATAACAATTTTCGGTTAAAAATTAATCGCCATACAACGCCAGAATAATTTCTTTTTTCTAGTAAATAATTTAATAACTCTATTCCTGTAGTGA
The DNA here is from genome assembly GCF_002142215.1 of Gilliamella sp. N-G2. Taxonomy (GTDB): domain Bacteria; phylum Pseudomonadota; class Gammaproteobacteria; order Enterobacterales; family Orbaceae; genus Gilliamella. The sequence continues at coordinate 3,542 of NZ_NAST01000043.1, read as the reverse complement.
AACTTTTTGTTTTTATTGTCTCCAAATTAGTTGCATAAGAGATTATTTCTGTCTCTTTAAAAGATGTATAATCAAAATAAAAACAATCTAATTGAGGCATAATACTTAAACTGTCTAAGAATTTTTTGAGTAAATCAGAATTTATAATATCATCTGAATCAATGAATAAAATGTACTTACCATTGGAATACTCAATGCCTTTATTTCTAGCTTGACTAACTCCTTGATTTTGTTGCTTGATTATTCTGATATTTTCGAATTTATAACGATATTGTTCAAGTATGTGCTGTGTATTATCGGTTGAACCATCATCAATACATATGATCTCAATTGAATTAGAGTTATATTTTGTTACAGAATCTAGACAATCTATAATGTAGTTTTCAACATTATAACAGGGTATAATTATAGAAAGACAAACGGTGTTATTTATCATAAAATTTTAATTAGATAATTACTTTTTGAGGAATAATTTATATTTTAAATAAATAATATAGTAATAAATAGATTTATAATAGTATTTTTGTTTAAATAAATATTTAGCATAATTTCTTATAGATGAACTATTACCACTTAAAGGCAACTGTTCATCTTTCCAAGGAGATAAAGCTAAATAATACTCAAAAATTTTAGAAAGATAGACTTTAAACCAAGGCTTGTTTTGCGAAATATAGTGTAAAATGACAGTATATGGCCTGATTTCTTTTTCTTGATGTGCGTCGATTGAAATTTTTATTTTAGTATTAAATTTTATAGGCAATAATAGCGTTTTATTTTCCAATAGAATATTTAAAACATCCTGATCTGCAAATTTATAAATATTACCATCATTAATTAATGTTAATGCTTTTTCAGAAATCTTTTCTTCACACCATTTCTTGGTATTTATCAATAAAACTCCAGCATTAAAGTATTTTATCGAATCAATATTATACATTTTACTAATAGCTTGTTGCATATCTTTAGTATCACTAACAACACCTGCTATATAATCGTCAATATTGAATTCAGCTAATTTAGCTAATGATTTTAAGCAAATTACATCACTATCAAGGTAAATTAATTTGTCAGTCACTGAGACTAGGAGCTTTGGCATAATAAAACGAATACAAGTTGATACAGTTGAAATATGCAAAACCAATGTTTTGGGATTAATGATAAAATTATTATTCAAGTAATATAATGTAATTGATACATTAGAAGAGTTAATTTTTTTAAACTTATCAATGTTTATTGGTGAAACATTATCAACAAATAAGTGGAAATGAAGATTGTAATTCGGAGTGTTTTGGATAACTGATGATATTGTTACGCCTGCTGGCATTGCATAATTATCATCAAAACCTAAAGCAATGTGAAGAGTTGGAAACTGTTGACTATGATTATTACTTATCGGTTCAATCTGGTCAATAAAGTTATTAACGTTATACATTTAATTAATTCTAATTCTTATTTTTCTAACAAAAGATGTAGCTAATTATATATTCGATTGTTAACAAAATATAGGTAAAAATTTTAATATAAATAAAAATCTGGTAAATTCAAAGTTTTTAATTTATCAAATGAATTTACACATTTAATGTATTTATTTAGAATAGAAAAAATTTATAAAGTGAAATAATCAATGTTTAATTCAGAAAAATATATAAGTAAAATTGAAAGATTTGCACTAACAAATACTGAAGATAATGAGATAGTGCATATTGCACTTGCATTTGATGATAAATATGCAATGCCTGCAGGGGTAACTATAACTTCAGTAATTGAAAATAATGATAGTTTACATTTTTGTTTTCATCTTCTTGTTGATAACGTCTCTATTGCTAATATAGCTAAGCTAAAAGAACTTGTTCAATATAATGTCAGTATAAAAATATACTATTTAAATGGTAATTTTGATATTAATCCAGATACCTTAGTATTAGGTTATTTATCCGCTGTTTCTTGTGTTCGTTTTATTCTACCTGCTCTATTACATTCTCAGGTAAAAAAAATTTTATATCTTGACAGTGATATTCTTTGTTTGAAATCAATTTCAGAATTATATAATACGGATATATCAAATTGTGTTGCAGGAGTTATTCCTGATGATAAACCAATGCAAAATGAAATAAAAACTTTATATTCTATTGACGCAGAGAAATATTTTAATTCTGGTGTGTTATTAATTAATACTGAAAAGTGGATGGAAAATGATCTAACAAATAAATGTATTAAAAAAGTAAATGATGGGAATATTTATCGTTTTGCTGATCAAGATGTTCTTAATATTTTATTAGAAAACAAAACTATTCTTTTACCTATTAAATATAATACAAAAATTCATATCACCATACCTTGTAGTGAAGAGAAAAAAATAGCGAAATATACCGTTTTGTTACATTATGTGACAGGGTATAAACCATGGTATCAAACGTTTAATTCTCTATTATTTAAGAAATATTATCAATTATCTCCTTGGAAAGATTTAGAACGTCCATTAGCATTAAAAAAATCTTGGTTACGTAATTATGCAAAGTATTGTTTTAAAGAAAAACATTATATGTCGGCTATAAAATTTTATTATTTATATTTACTAAGAAAAGTAAATTAATTACTTTTTGAATAGTTTTAATTTAATATAATGTAAGAAATATTTTGCGCTTTCTTTAAATTTTTTCTGTTTGAAAAAAGATATAGAATAAATTCGATAATCATTTACTCTCATTTTAGATTTATAACTTTTTAAATTATAGTTAGCCCATGGGGTAAAATGTTTATAAAAACAATAAATATTTTGGGCAAGACCTGTATGTTCTTGATACCATATCTTTCTTGCGCCAGTGAAATGCACAAAACATGGTAATGATTGTTTATTATGGAAAAAAGATTCTTTTTCTTGATCATTCATCCAAGTAAATAAATAATTCCATTTTACATTAATAAAACTAATTTGTTTTTGCAAAACAATGTTTAATGCATCTTGATCTGGGTATATAAGATTATAATTTTGCGGAGATAATAATATTTGGTTAGCTTTATCTTCGGTATCAAATTTTTTCCAATTTTGAGTATTTATATATAAAAAACCAGAGTTAAAATATTTTTCAGATGCTAAACCTAAACGGTTTCTATTTTGTAACATATTATTTACGTCTAAAGAGTCGGCCGTCACAGCACAAACTACCGAATCAATATCGATATTCAAAATAGAAGATATATCACTAAAGCATAGTATATCTGCATCTAAATAAATAAACTTATCAACATAATCAGGTAATAATCTTGGTACAGATAAGCGAATATACATTGAGCGATTTATATGCTTTATCTTATCATTCTGAATTTCAGAATATTTATCTAACTCATCTGTTGGGATAGAATAAAGATTAATTAAAGGACTAATTTCCTTGAGCTTGTTTTTATCTTCTTCCGAAACATCATATAAAAAAATATGAAAATGAATATTATGATTTTTATTATTAAGTATGATTGAAGTAATAGATACACCAACATGTTCTAAATAATTCGCATCTGTACAATATACAATATTAATAATACGT
>NZ_NAST01000042.1 GCF_002142215.1 Gilliamella sp. N-G2 | reverse complement strand
TTTAATTTTTAAAAAAAAAACATAACAAAACACTAACTATATACATTGATGATATTTACAATAAATTAATAATAAATTATCATAATACCATATCATTTTACGTAATACATGCATAAAAAGAATTGGCATATTATATACAAAAATAATTTTGTTAATGCTATTTTTACACAGTTTTATGAGTCAACAAATTAATTCATTTGTTCAAAATTCCAGATTCAATTAAGCATTGCTCAGAAAAGGGAATTTTATTAAAAGATAAAGGAAAACATTAACTACTTTTAAAATTTTTCTATATAAATAGAAACCATTAGTTTTATTAGTAATTTTTAATGTTAATAAGTCAATGAATCACTATTTTTACGAACTAGTTAAACCTACAAAAAATATATTACTTTTACAAGGCCCAATAGGTCCATTTTTTAGGAATGTTGCTATATGGTTAGAAGAGTCAGGTTGTAAAGTCCACAAAATCAATTTTAATGGTGGCGATGAAAAATTTTATCCTCGTAACAGTGTTTCTTTCAATGATAACGTTAGTTTATTCCATCAGTTTCTTGAATCTTATATTTTAAAAAATCATATTGATGCTATTGTTGTTTTTGGCGATTGTAGGATTTACCATAAAATTGCTAAAACACTAGTTGATTCTAGAACCGATTTGACATTTTGGGTTTTTGAGGAAGGTTATTTAAGACCTCATTACATTACTTTTGAAAAGGATGGGGTTAATGGTTTTTCTCTAATTCCTAAGAATCACGATTTTTATCAGAAAGTTGAAATCATACCAATTGATGAAAATAAAGAAAAATCTCATTATTACTATATGATTTATTACAGTATTGTCTATTATTTATTTATGTTTTTAAAAAGAAATAAATATTCTAACTATATACATCATAGAAAAACTTCATTAATTTTTTATGCTTCAAAATGGAGCTTAGCTTTGATAAGAAAAATCAAGGCTAAGTTAATCCAGCCTAAATTCATAAAGAAAATAATTAATAATGAATATAAACCCTTTTATATTTTCCCATTACAGTGTAATCAAGATTTTCAAATTCAAGTTCATAGTAATTACCATTCCATGAAATCATATATTTTCAGAGTAATTCGCTCATTTTCATTATTTGCTGATGATAAAAGCTATCTATTAATTAAACATCATCCAATGGATGAAGGTTTTAACAATTATAGTCATTTGATTAAAAAGTTAGCACGTCGTTATGGTGTTACTGAAAGAGTGATATATATACATGGTGTTCCTATGCCAATATTATTAAGAAAAGCGAAAGGATTAGTTACTGTAAATAGTACTTGCGGGCTTTCTGCTCTTATTCACGGGTTACCAGTAGTAACATTAGGTAATGCTCATTATGATATTGAAGGACTAACTTTTCAAAAGGGGCTAGATCGTTTTTGGAAAGAAGGAGAAAAGCCTGATGCTGAATTATTTGAAAGATATCGTAGTTATCTCTGTTCTAAATCCCAAATAAAGGGATCTGTGTATTATCGTGACTTTAGGTTAAATATTAATTAATCTAAAAAATATTACTGGGAAAACGAGAATGGCAATTATAACTATAACTGGAAATTATTCAGACAATAATGGAAATTTGGTTTTCGCGCCTAAAAATTTACATAATGTTACAGTGAATTTTGTTGGCGGAAACAATAAATTAATCATTGCAGATACAAGTAAAATTCGTAATCTTAATTTTGATTTTCCATCACATAATGCAGTTATTATAATTGGTGAAAATGGAAACTTGTCAGGACAAATAAGAGCTGGTTATTGTTGTAATATTAACATTGGTGATAATGTAACTTGTACTAATAAAATATATATAACATCAGCAGAAAAAACGAAAATTGTAGTTGGAGATGACTGCATGTTCGCAACAGGTAATCAAATTCGTTCGGATGATGCTCATGCAATTTATGATGTTAATACAGGAGATCGAGTAAATAAATCAAAAGATATTATTATAGGTGAGCATGTAAGGTTTGCTTTTAATTCTGTCGTTTTATCTGGTAGTCAAATCGATGAAGGTTCTGTAATTGGTTTTGCCAGCGTTGTAAAAGGAAAATATCCAAACAACTGTGTAATTGTTGGAACTCCTGCTAGGACCACTAAAAAAGATATTGCTTGGGAACGGCAAAATATCATGTTAACTGAGCCCTGGATTAGAACACATGCTAGTCAAATAAATGCGCAAAAGCGTTATTGGAATAAGACAATTAAAAATAAGCCAATATATGTAGGTCAAGGAGTATTTCATAATATCTATAAACTCTCACCTATAAAAGACTCTATTGATGAAAAAAAATGTCATCATTATGTTGAATTGCACAATATCTTATTAAAAAACAATAAGATATGTTTAAAAGGAATCGCTGCTATTATTGGCATTCCTTGCCCTGATTATACTCCTTGTATAAAAAATTTCTTATTATTTAGTAAAGAGAATTCATATTATCAAAAACAGTTAGCAAAATTTTCTGATCCAAATATTAGTCGGAAATTATTTAATGGAGATTATATTAGTTATGATAAAGCTGGAATGCTTACATTTAAAAATGAAGGTTTATTAATTGATGATATTCCTGATGGTATTTATAAATTAGGGGTGAAGTCAACTTTTAACGAATTGGAATATTACAGTGATCTAAAAATTGAAAATTTGAAAGAGTCAGTTTTTCAAGATTCAAAATTATTTTAAAGTTATATTGTGATAAACATTCTGTTTATTTTGAGAAAGTAAGTGAAAAATTAAAATAAGTTTTTTTATTATGAGTAAATTTTAAATTGATAGCATGAGTAAATTTAGTAAATTTGTTAGAAATCCAGGTATATTTTTTAGGGACTATTTTATAAAAAAATATCCTTTATATTTAGATGAACAAAATCATAATTTTCTGGATGAAAAAGTTTTAATTGAAAATGATTTCAGATTATATGATATTACAGTTAATGATATTACTCAGCCGATTGATGTTGTTATAACTTGGGTAAATAATAAAGATCCCAATTGGATAGAAAAATTCGAATTTTATAAAAAAGATAAAGTTAATGCCATCAGTCCTATTGCTGTTGATAATGCAAGATTTGAGGAACATGGAGAATTATATTATGTAATTAGAAGTATTCAATTATATATGCCATGGGTAAGAAATATCTTTTTAGTTACAGATAATCAAAAACCAGAGTTTGAACTACCAAAGGAAGTTCAAATTATTAATCATTGCCAAATAATCGATAAAAAATTTCTTCCAACTTTTAATTCTCATGTTATTGAAGCTCATTTACATAACATTTCTAAATTATCAGAAAATTTTATTTATTTTAATGATGATGTTTTTGTAGCGAGAAATTTACCAAAATCTCATTTTTTTACTGGAAATAATATATCATCACTTTTTTTGAATAAAAGAAATTTAGATGATATGTTGCGGAAAGGTGTAATGACTCCTACATTATCAGCTTGTTTGAATTCAAGGAAACTGCTATTTAAAAAGTATAAAAAAAATGTAAGTATTCCACTGGTTCATACTTATATCCCATTAAAAAAATCATATTTTACTTTTGCATGGTCACATTTTAATTTTGAAATTCATTCTTTTATTAGTAATCGCTTCAGGAGTGAAAACGATCTTAATTTGGCCACTTTTCTAGTCCCTTGGATTATGTATTTTGAACAGCAATCAGTGCTAGCAAGAGATATTTGCTATTATTTCAATATACGTTCGGCGTTTTCAAATACTAATTATAATTTTCTTAATATAAAAAAGAAAAATCAATCATTACCTCATTCTTTTTGCGCAAATGATTTTTTATCACAAGATGATAGCTCACTGAAATATAAGAATAATCTAGTATTATTTTTGAAACAATTTTATACTTAAAACAATTTTTTTGGAATTACAATTTATGAATATACTTCATATTATAACACACGGTGGATGGGCAGGTTCGGAATCAATTGCTGCTTGTATAGCTAATGAACAAGCAACTAGAGGAGATAATGTTACAGTTCTACTAAGACGTCACAACTCCTTTAAAGATAAAGATATTTTGAACAAATTTTCTCCTTTGGTAAGTGTTTTTTGGGTCGAACAAAATGAAACCCATCCAGATAATCAAATGAAAAATTTAATGAATAATAAGTTATTTGTTAGTAATATTACAAAAATTGATATATTACATGCTCATTTGCCTTATGGATGTTTGCTTGGGAAACTTATAAAAGAAAAACTTGGAATAAAATTTGAAATTTGTGTAACTATGCATGTTCGTTTTCATCCATTATATTATTTAGCTGATAAGTTATTTACTGTTGCAAACTGGCAGAAACAAGAAGTTCCTAACGATTATTCAGGAGAAGTATATACAATAGAGAATTTTATTTGTAATGTAACTGATTCATTTAGGAAAAAATTATTTTTATTAAAGAGAAAATTTTATATAAGAGATAACTGCAAATATATTATATATATTGGTCGATTAGATTTGGTTAAAGGGGCTGATATACTTATTAGGGCTTTCAATAAAGCAAATCCCAAGGGATATAAGTTAATCATTGTTGGTGATGGTGCTGAAAGTTCATATTTAAAAAAAATTGCTTCAAAAAATATTATATTTACTGGCAAAATATTTAATGCAGCATGTATGTTAGATATTGCTGACATATGTGTCATTCCTTCTCGTTTTGAATCTTTTGGTCTTGTTTTATTAGAAGCAATAAATTCAGGTTGTCGTATTATTGCTACAAATATACCTTCATTCAAAGAAATACTTAGATCTGATAGTTATTTATTTGATAATGAATCAGTCAATTCATTATCAAATAAAATAAAAGAATATACTAATAATTCTTCATTAGGAGTTGTTGACAAAAAGATCATAGAAAAATATTCACTGTCTAATGCTATATGCCAACTTGATTTAGCATATGCTTCTAAGAATATTGAATCCGATATGATTAAAAGGAACAATATTGAGGATAACTATAATGTCTAAGCTAATTAGAAAAACAAAAAAATTAATAAAAAAACCTAAAGAATTTTTTAAAGATTCGTTTATATTTCGAAAGATAAAAAGAAAACAAAATGTTGAAGTAATATCTAATTTAGATATCAAAAAATCTTCAGAAAAAATCGAATTAAAATCGAAACCATCTGATAATATTATTAAACCACAAATTCAAAATAACAACGTAATAGATATGAACGCTTCAAAAAACATCAAAAATAATGTTAATACTGTAAAATTATCAAAATTAATTGAAGACTTTATTACACCTCATAATCAAGAAGAAATACTTTTTAACTTGCTCGATAGAACTGGCATTAATTATCATATTGTCGATACTGGTTGGAATCATATTATTAGAATTGCAATACAAGATGCATTTGTTAAAAATATAATTGAACTAATTAAAAATAGCGAAGAATTCACTAAGAAAGTCTATATTGTTGAGGGAAATAATCGATATGACCTAGTTAAATTGTATTTCCATGATGATACTTATGTTTATAAAGATACAATATTTCAATTTGATCCTTGGTATATGACACCTCATGGTGTTATGACAAGAAATAAAAATTGTCAACTACAATTTATACCAAAAGCACATGTTAATAAATCGGTTCATTCATTTGCACCTATTAGATTAGGAAAGAATATTAAATGTATTGATGATGCTAAATCTATGTTAGGAATAAATTCATTTCTTTTTGATGAATATGAGGGGCCTATAGATATAGTATATACTTGGGTCAGTGACGATGATCCAGAATGGATAGAAAAAAAGAATTATTATTCTAGAGTACCTTTGAGTGATCAAAATACACGTTTTATTGATTATGAACAATTGAGATATTCTTTACGTAGTGTTGCTGCTTATGCAAAATTCATCAGAAAAATCTTTATAGTAACTGATAACCAAGTTCCTTATTGGTTAGATACAGATCATGATAAAATCGTAATGATTAATCATTGCGATATATTTGAGGATCAAAGTTGCTTACCAGTATTCAATTCTGTAGCGATTGAATCCTGGATTCATAAAATAAAAGGATTATCAGAGAATTTCATATATGCAAATGATGATTATTTTTTTGGTTCACCGGTAAATAAGCAGCATTTTATTCATCCTAATGGTGTTGCAAAGTTATTTCTTGAGTCTGTTCCTAATGCTTATGGCGAAGTCTTTGAAGATAGCGAACCAACTAACCAATTATCTTTATATACTGCACAATGTTTTTATGAGAAGTTTAATAAATGGCCTTCATTCTGGCCTTTACATGCTCCAATGATTAAAAATATTCATGTCATAGATAAAATGATTAATAATTTTAAAAAACAAATAGATAAAACAAGTCGTTCTAGATTTAGAGAAACTGAAACTATTTCTCCTTTATATCTTATGTCATCATATTTCTCATACATTGAAGGAAATAGTGTATTGTCTACAATTAGATATGAATATGTTAGCTCTGATGATCCCAATTTAGACACAAAATTATCAAATTTATTGACAAAAATAAAAGAAGGCAAATGTGAAGTGTTCTGTTTAAATGATCATAGAACTATTACAAAGGAGCAAATTTCAAAAGTCACGGATTTTATGATTAAAGCATTTCCGATAGCCGCTGAATGGGAGTTAGATAAAATATCATAATTGTAGTATTATAATTGAAAATATCTATTATATTATTGTACTGAACAAAATGATATATATTATTTTATTTACCAATTATAGGAAAGGTAATGAAGGAATCAGAATTAGAAATACTGGGTATAAAGATTAAATATAAGTTCAAAGCTCAAAAATATGATTGTGACCATTTAATCATTGTATTTTCTGGTTTTGGTTCTTCTTCAGAATTTACTTATGACTTTGATAATTTATTACATTTATCTTATGCTAACGTTCTGTGGATTAAAGATGATTTTGACGGCCACTGTTGTTATTATCTTTGTAATAAAATGAATTTTATAATTGAAGAAGCAGTCATTACTTTTATCAACAATAAGATTTCTGAACTTCAATTAACTAATGATAAATGTTCCATTATCGGGTTTTCAAAAGGTGGCTCTGCTGCTTTATATTATGGATTAAAATATAATTTTAAAAATATATTAATTACAGTACCTCAAACAAAGATTGGAAGTTATATTGATAAAAATTGGAAAATTGTAGCAAAACATATGATGGGAGAAAATTATACTAGTGAGCAAATTGAAAAACTAGATTCTCTTATTTTTAATTTATTTATGTTAGATCATATAAAAGAAAAAAATATTTATTTATTAACCTCTAAACAAGATATTCAATATAATAATGAGATAGTTCCAGTAATGGATGAATTATTCAAATATTCTAATATGAATTTTTTTTTATCAGAATCAATATTTGTTCGTGCTCATAATCAAGTAACATCACATCATGCACAATTTATTTTAGGATTATTATTCATATTAACTAATAACATATCTCCTCATATGGGTTATAAAATCTTGGAAGGAAAAAAAGGAGCAACAATTAAGGATAAAACGGCAACTCCTTTGGTTCATATTGAATTTATCAATCTAATAAATAATCTTTTTTTTATTGGTGGAGTTGCATTGTTAAGAGGAATTGAGTTTAACAATTTTAGTGATGTAGATTATATTCTTAGATGTTTTAACGTTAATTCAAAGAATTTTACAGATCTCAAACTGGCTAAAGCTAATCGCCCAGATTTAACTAAAAAATATTACAATGGTGATTTTGTTATTTATGATAAAGCTTGGGTGACTACTCTGAAACATGAGGGGGTAAAACTAGATACTCTAGAGATTGGAATCTACGAATTACAGCTCATAATTTATGCTAGAAAAGAAAACATTATAAAAAAAGTCCCGTTATTATTTGATAAAACTTTACAATTACAAAGTTGCTATAATAATAGGACTTATAATATTAATAACTCAGCAGAAAAAATAATTTTGGAAATAAATTGAGTTAAAATAAAATACGTTTCCACTTTGGAAAAAATATTTCTGTTATGATGAATTATTATTTATAAATAAGTGATTTCAAGGGTAATTCTGTTATAAACATTTCAATTACAATAAATATTATAAAAATGTTATTAATGAATTTTCATCAATACTAAAAATCGAATTTATTTACTATAGATAAACTTTAGAGATTTTTCTTTAAGTACTTTCCGTATGTATTGTGCCAATTT
>NZ_NAST01000041.1 GCF_002142215.1 Gilliamella sp. N-G2 | reverse complement strand
AGCTATACCACCGCGGAAGTATATGGTGTAACTGGTGGTATGCATATTAATTAATTTTAATAATTATAATATTTTAAAGGGCTGTATTGGCCCTTTTTTTATATTATATATAATTAATTTTTTCTTTCTTTTTCAATGTGAAAAGTTGTGTATTTTTTTATGGTTATATTTTAAAATTTAATAGTCTTTTTAATCTGATTAAATCATTAATTAATTTTATAATAAGGAATTTATATGAAAGGTTTAAAATATTCGGCATTGTTCCTAATGGTTGCCGCTCTATTCGGTTGTGATGATTCAAAATCTAAACCGGCTGATAACACTGCTAATAGTGATCCAGCAAAAACAGTAACAGCTTCAAATGATACCGCTGCAAGTAAACCAGATTTAAGTAAAGATCAAGATAATTATATCAATGAAGCTAAACGCTTTTTGCCAGCAAAAGTGAGTGGTAATGTTAACTTAGTTGATCTTTATAAAGATAATAATACGATTAATTATAAGTATGAAATGAATATATCTAAAGATGAGATGGATATTGAACAAAGTAAAAAAACTACTGCAGAAGCGTTAAAAAGTCTTTATTGTATGGACAATAGTGAAATGAAAGCTTTCAAAACTGCATTTCCAGATGGCGCTATCCATAACTACTACATAAAAGATGAAATGGTATTTAGTATTCCGTTAAAACCTACTGATTGTAATAACCAAAACTAATCATTTCGGAGATTGAATTATTAAACAGGGCAATTTGCCCTGTTTTTATCGTTATTCTAGTGCTTTACCTTTGGTTTCTGGAATTAAGAATATAAAGGCTGCTGCGGATAGTAGGTATGCTCCTGATAGTAATGCTAATGCATAGCTGATCGAATAAATTGTTGCTAAATAAGCAATCAATACTTGCGATATGCCAGCAATACCACGACCGATGTTAAAGATGATATTCTCAGCACTTGAGCGCGCATCGGTGGTATAGTGCTCAGCCAATAATGCTCCATATCCCCCCATCATGCCATTAACAAAAAAGCCTATCACTGAGCCAAATAGAATTAGAATGGTGACCTCTTTTTGTTGGAAATAGAACCATATTGAAACTGCTGAGACAAATAAAAATACGATGTAAGAAGGACGGCGTCCGAATTTGTCACATAACCAACCAAAAATTAAGATCCCCAATGACATGCCAATAGTGGTTGAGATAGTCCAAAACATGGTATTTTTGAAAGGTAGATGATATTCAGAGGCAATCATATTCGGCATCCAAACCATTATGCCATAAAAGCCAAAATTCTGTACAGCGCAGGCAATGGTTAAGCCGATAGTGGTTGCAGTGATTCTCGGATTTTTAAAGAGTTTACTAATGGCGATATTATTTTGTTTCTGATCTTTTAGATTCTGCCAAATTTCAGGCTCTTTTAATCCTTTACGTGTCCATGCAACGAATAGTGCTGGTAATACACCCATGGCAAATGCCCAACGCCAGCCATGCACTTCACCAATAAAATTAACTGTTAAAGCGGCAAGAATTATACCCACTTGAAAGCCTAGTGCCACAATTGAGGTTGCTCGTGAACGTTTATGTTTTGGCCAACTTTCTGATACTAAAGTCATGCCGATACCAAATTCACCACCAAGGCCAAGTCCACTTAGAAAACGAAAAATAAGGAAGCACTCATAATTGGGTGAAATTGCACAAAAACCCGTGAATACTGAGAAGATTAAAATTGTCCATGAAAATACTCTAACTCGCCCATATTTATCGGCAAGGATACCAAAAAATATTCCTCCTAATACGGCACCTAATAATGTGGCTGAAGTTAAAGTGCCAAGATCGGCTTTGGTTAGGTTAAAACTGGTAGCAATTAGACTGAAACAGACACCTAAAATCATCATATCTAAACCATCTAATGCATAACCTACCGTTGATGCAAATAGGGTACGTTTTTGGTAAGGGGTGATTTGTTCATTTTGCTTGGTAACGTCAATGTTCATGTTTACCTCAAGTCATTTATAGTGGATCTGCGTCTCTTATTTAACAATTTTCTTCATATTGTTAAATTAAGGGGGAGTTTGGAGCGGGGCAAGTATATACTTAAAAGTGGGAAAAATCCAAATGAAAAGGCGAAATTGGCCGGTTTTATTTTATTTTTTATCGATTTGGCAAAATTATTCAGTTAGTCTTGTTAAATATCTCATTTTTGAGACAAATTAACCGATAATTCCACCATATCGTGACAATTTATCCTCGAATTTTTACTCAATAGTCTTGGTGTAAAAAGTTATTCTTCGTCAAAATACCAATAACCCAGATTAACGAATTCTAGCATAACGTTTAGGGTTTGTTCATCCTGCAATTGTTCGTAGTAAAGTACTTCCGATTCGCATAAAAGATCGATGGTTTCTATTGGTAATGGTATTTTGTTACCATTGATGTATGCGGTATCGTCTATTTTTACAATACGTATGCTTGGCACACGAAATAGTTCAGCTCCAGATTGCAATATTTCTTCAAATTCATCTAAGTCATAAGCAGGATCGACTGGGATGATGTTAAGTTCATGCATCGGCATGGTGATGTGTTTACCAAACCAATCATTGAATAGGGCTGGGTTTTTAATGAGGTCGATCATTTGCCCTTTTAGCTTTTCAAGTTCGTATGGTTGGATTCGATACGGATCGCTAGGTAACTTTAAGTCAGGGTCTTGATAGAAAATGCCATTGGGTAAGTTATCAATTACATAATCAGCAAAGCCACTAAGTAGTTCTTGTGATGTTTGGGTTCTAAAACCAACAGAATAACTTAGCGATTCACCAATTGATATGCCATTATGCGGAAAGCCGATTGGAATATATAAAATATCACCTGCGGTGATTTCTTCATCGATAATTGGCAGATAATCTTCTACATGCAGTAGTGCTTTGTGGGCACTAAACTGTTTATAATTAGGATTACGATCGCCAACTTGCCATCGACGACAACCTTTACCTTGGATAATAAATACATCATAATTATCAATGTGTGGCCCAACGCCAGCGCCCTGAGTAGCGTAGGAGATCATAAGGTCTTCAAACTGCCATTGAGGAATACATTTAAATGGTTCCACTAAGGTTGCCGCTTGTTCGTGCCAATGGTCTACTGCTTGTACAAGAAGACTCCAATTCTCCTCACCTAAGTGGCTGTAATCAATAAATGGTCCGTAATTAGCGTCCCATATCCCATTTTTATTGGTAACGATTCGGCTTTCAATTTCTTCTTCCATGGCAAGGCCAGCCAGTTCTTCAGGGGAGATAGGGTCGATAAAATTGCTAAAAGCATCGCGTAAAATGACGGGTTTTTTTTGCCAATAATTGGTTAAAAAATCATTCCAATCGATGGTTAATTTGTTACTCATTAAATGCCCCTTGTAAATTAAATAATTGACAAAAGTTGGTTGTCGTTTGTTGTGCAATGGTCTCCAACGAGACGCTTTTTAATGTGGCTAAGTAGTTGGCCACTTCGCGAACATAAGCTGGTTGGTTTTCTTTTCCACGATAAGGGACTGGCGCTAAATAAGGCGAGTCAGTTTCAATCAGGATACGATCTAAAGGTACATATCTAGCTACTTCACGTAAAGATTCCGCATTTTTGAAGGTGATAATGCCTGAAAATGAGATATAAAAACCGATATCTAATAGTGCTTTGGCTGTATCAATGTCTTCGGTGAAGCAATGTAACACACCAGAATAAGCCTGCTCTTTTTTTAAAAGTTTAAGTGTATCTTCTTTGGCGTTACGGGTGTGAACAATGATAGGTTTTTTTAATTGTTTGCCTAATTTTATATGTTCGATAAAGTTGGCTTGTTGTAATTCGATGTTGTCTTGTTGATAGTAATAATCAAGACCAGTTTCTCCAAGCGCGACAACATTGTCTTCTTGAGCAAGGCGAACAAAACGGTCGGCATCATAGGGTTCATCATCCAAATTAAGCGGATGGATCCCACAAGAAAATGAGCACTGTTTTTTATATGGTGTTAACATTGTTTTCATTGACTCATAATCTGACAATGTAGTGGCAACACTTAGACAATGCTTTACATCGTTGTGTAGTGCTTGTTGCAGAACGCTATTAAGCGTTTTATTAGTATAGTCCAAACTGTTTAAATGACAGTGTGAATCAATTAGAAACATATTTAACTCTTTTTAATTATTTCAATGATGTTCGAAATCACGAACTGGTTTTATGGTTGACCATGAGCGACAGCCCGGACACAACCAGTAGAGGGTATTAACCGTAAATCCACATTTTTGGCAACGGTAATTGGGAACCGATTTTATCTGTTCACCGACCATATTGCGAAGTAATAATAAACTTTCTTTGGCTTTTCCCTGTTCGGCATCGGCAACATGGTAATCCATTAAGCGATAAAATCCTTTTAGATTAGGGTGTTTTAGTAATTCACGATAAAGATAATATTGCGCCGCATCAAGTCCGTTATCTTTTTCAACCATATCAGCAAGCATCAGTTCGGCAACGTTTCCGGTGTCTTGTTGGACACAAATTTCGAGGAATTGCTTAAATCGTTGTGGCTGATTGAGTTTTGCATAACAGGTTTTTAACAGTGGTAGTGCTTCACCAATAAAGGCTTTGTCTTGGTTTAATATTTTTTCAAAACACTCAATTGCTTGTTCACATTTATCTTGCGACATAAGTACTCGTCCCAGCATTAGCGATGTTCGAGCACAATTATTATCTGCAGCCGCTGATTTTTTTAATAAGTTATAAGCTTGATCTAAATCATTATTGCTGATAGCAGTGGTGGCAAGTTCACAATAAAATTGGGCAATTTCCATTTTATATTTTTCTTTGCCAAGTTTAACTAATCTGCTAGCAGCGTTAATCGCGTTATTCCATTCGCTAGTTGATTGATAAATAATTAGTAGTTGCTGCAAGGCATGTTGCTGAAACTCTTCTTCATCAATAAGCTGTAAAAACATCTCTTCTGCACGATCATAAAAACCTGCCACCATGTAATCTCGACCAAGTTGTTGAATGGCTAATAGTCGTTGTTCAAAAGTTAAGGATGAACTTTCCATTAATGCTTGATGAATACGTATTGCTCGGTCAACTTCACCGCGTGAACGGAATAGATTGCCTAGAGTTAAATGTGCTTCTAGTGTACCGTCATCTTCTTTAAGCATATCAAGGAAAAGATCAACCGCTTTATCTTTTTGATTGGACAAAAGAAAATTAAGACCATCTACATATTCCCGAGATAGTCGGTTAGATTCATTTAAATATTTTTGTTTGGCATTTCTCCCCCCCATATACCAACCATATCCGGCAGCTATTGGGAGTAGTAGAAATAACAATTCAAACATAATTACCTATTTTTAGTTGGTTAAATTTTGATGATTTTTTTCATCATATTTTTTTTGTAACTTATTTAGTTTACGTTTTGTGGATGAGTATTGGAATTTTGATTTTAGGAAATATATACCTGTTAATAACCAACCGACCAAAAAGCCAGAACCAAACAAAATAGCAAGTAGTACAGACAACCTAACTTCAATTTTAGCAATTAAGTAGTTAAATATAACTAATTGATTATTAGCTGAACCTATGGTTATTGATATGGCGAAAATAAGAATTATCAATAAAATTGATATCACTAATTTCATAATTTTAACCTTATTATTTTATTAAAAAATATTTATTGAACTTTATTATAAAACTTATTGCTTATAAATTCATCTAACAACTATACTATATGCCATTTTCTAGCATAAAAACAGCAGATTAATGAAATTACCCAAGCAAGAACAATACCTAATATTAGATCATAAGCGGAATGCATGCCTAATAAAAGCCGACTAGTTTCAATCAGTAATGACCATATAATAATGGCGTTGACTATTAAAAAATGTCTTTTAAAGCTGAGTAGTGCTATTGCTAAAAAAGCCCAAGTTGCAGCAAACAATGTATGTCCTGAAGGAAAAGCGTAACCTGTTTCGTTTTGCCAATGTTGAGCCAACCAATTTGGAATAGTGTTTGAATTAGCAAGTAATTGTTCAATAGTGGCTTTTCGTTCTGCTCGTGTTTGGGAATAAAATTGTTTATCATTAAAATGATATTCTTTAGCTAGCCATAAAACGTATGGTCTTGATTCAGCTGTTTGTTGTTTGATAAGGCTTTTAATAATTTGACCTCCTAACATCGCACTGACTAAAATTAACAATAATAAGATTGTTTTTTTAGTTTTATTGGCTAGTAGTAAACAAAATAATAGAAACAACAAACCTGATGTGATGATTGCCCAAGGAAAGCTAGCTGTTTCGGTTAACCAAAAAAAATATTCAGATGTACTATTTATTGACGTCGGCTGCCACTGCCAATTTACGGCTGTTACAGATAACGGTATAATTAGAAATATTGTTAATACCGCTATTGTTTTTTTTATTACTAACCTCATTTAGAAACTCAATTAAGCGTAAAATTTGACTTATTTTAACATGGATGCACGATTTATTTTTATAAAATCTTCTATGTTATTACTGAATTTGGAGATAATAATGCAATTAAAACGTGTTGCACAAGCCAAACTGCCAACACCATGGGGATGTTTTACTATTGTTGGTTTTGAAGAAATTGCAACAGGTAAGGATCATGTGGCATTAGTATTAGGTGACATTAATGATCATTCATCCATATTAACACGTGTTCATTCAGAATGTTTGACGGGCGATGCATTATTTAGTTTACGTTGTGATTGTGGTTTTCAATTAGAAGCCGCATTAAAGCAAATCGCTAAAGAAGGAAAAGGGATTTTAATTTATCATCGTCAAGAAGGGCGTAATATTGGATTATTAAATAAGATCAGAGCTTATGCCCTTCAAGATCAAGGTTTAGATACAGTTGAAGCCAATGAGCAACTAGGTTTTGCACCTGATGAGCGTGATTTTACTTTGTGTGCTGATATGCTAAGGTTATTAAATGTTTCTCAAATTCGATTATTAACGAATAATCCAGAAAAGATAAAAGTTCTTGAACAAGCAGGTATTAATGTTACTGAACGAGTACCTTTGGAAGTGGGAGAAAACCCAAGCAACGAGTATTATTTAGCGACTAAAGCTAATAAATTGGGGCATTTATTACATTTACACCACTGTAATCATTAACTCTTTGAAATGTGAGTTTTACGAAGTTGCCGTATTTTTAATTTAGTTAAAATAATTATTTAATCGTTTAACCTCAAAATCTATCAGCGGTTTTGAGGTTAATTTTTATCTGTTAATAAAAAAATTTATTAATCTTTATCGTATCTTAGTACACCACCATTAGCAATTTGATCTTTTGAGACTTCATGCATAATAATTTGTACTGCTTCAGGTTTACAATTAAGCGTTTCAACAATGGCATCAGTTACTCGTTTAGCCATTTCACGTTTTTGTTCGATGGTACGTCCTTCTAAGAAGTCGATAACTACATTTGGCATAAATATCTCCTAGTGATTAATGCTGGCAATTTGTGCATCCGTTAATGCAATGTCTTGATTATGGCAAATACCAATACCTGATTGGATGATTTTTTCGGCAATGGCTTTGGCTTCATCTAATGAGTGCATGGTGTAGGTTCCGCATTGGTATTCATTTAATTCAGGAATTTCTGATTGAGATTTTACATTCATAACATCATGCATAGCTTGCAACCAAGCATTAACAACTGAAGACTCTTCTGGTTTGCCAATTAAACTCATATAAAAACCAGTTCGGCAACCCATTGGTGAGATATCAATGATTTCAACTTTATCACTGTTTAAATGGTCACGCATAAAGCCTGCAAATAAATGCTCTAAGGTATGAATACCTTTTTCAGGTAATAGTGCTTTATTAGGAATGGTAAAGCGAAGATCAAATACGGTAATGTCATCACCTTTTGGGGTTGCCATGGTTTTGGCTATTCGTACAAAAGGCGCTTTCATTTTGGTATGGTCAACTTTAAAACTGTCTAATAAAGGCATAATTTTCTCCTTGAATTTGGGATTAAGCCATTTTGCTTGATTAGCTTAATATACTCCACTATTTTATATTCATTGATTTAATAAGTTTATCAATTCTTGTTCATCAATCACTTTTATTCCAAGTTCTTGTGCTTTGGTTAATTTTGAGCCAGCTGCTTCTCCTGCAATGACTAAGTCGGTTTTTTTTGAAACACTACCTGTTACTTTAGCACCAAGTTGTTTTAATTTAGCTTTTGCTTCATCGCGCGTTAATATTGATAAAGTTCCTGTTAACACTACGGTTTTATCTGAAAATGGTGAGTCTGTTGTTAGCAGTTGAGCTTCAACATCTGGCCAGTGTATACCAATTTCCTCACTAATTAACTGATCAATTACTGTGCGGTTATGAGGTTCTTGAAAGAAGTCGATAATACTTTCTGCAATAACAGCACCAATATCATTTACCGATTGTAATTGTTCCAAAGATGCGTTTTCAATTGCGGTTAAATTTCCTAATTGATTAACTAAATTTTCCGCAGTGACTTCACCAACATTAGGAATACCAAGCGCAAAAATAAATCGATTCAAACTCGTATTTTTAGATATATCTAATGCGCTCAATAAATTATTAGCTAATTTTTCCCCAACTTTATCCAATGAGCATAGCATTGGTAAAGTGAGCTTATAAAGATCAGCTGGCGTTTTAACATAATCTTTATCAACTAGTTGTTCAATTATTTTATCTCCTAAACCTTCGACATTCATTGCTCGACGAGAAACAAAATGTTTTAAAGCTTCTTTGCGTTGTGCTTGACAAATTAATCCTCCCGCGCAACGAGATATCGCTTGTCCTTCATCACGGACAATGATTGAACCACAAATCGGGCAGTGAGTTGGAAAAATAACTTCTTTAGTATCTGCGGGTCTTCGATCTTTAATTACTGCGACAATTTGTGGAATAACATCGCCAGCTCGACGAACGGTGACATAATCACCCTCACGAATACCTAACCGGATGATTTCATCGCTGTTATGCAGTGTGGCATTGCTGACAATTACCCCGGCAACTGATACTGGCTCTAATCTGGCTACTGGTGTTATCGCACCAGTACGCCCGACTTGAAAGTCAACTTTATTTAACTTTGTTACTTCTTCTTGTGCTGGAAATTTGAATGCAGTAGCCCAACGAGGCGCACGAGCAACGAAACCAAGTTGTTCTTGTTCTGTAATGCTATTGACTTTGATTACAACACCATCGATATCAAAGTCTAATGACATTCTTTGATCACCAATTTGCTTAAAATAATCTAGTGCTTCTTGTGCGCCATGGCGAATTTGAACTTTGTTACTTACTGGTAGTCCCCAAGCTTTAAATTGCATTAGTCTTGCATAGTGAGTATTGGGTAAGTCTGCTCCTTCATTAATACCAACGCCATAACAGAAAAAAGTAAGTGGTCTTTTAGCCGTGATTTTTGGATCTAACTGTCTTAATGAACCGGCAGCAGCATTACGAGGGTTAGCAAATATTTTTTCGTTACGTTTTTCAGCTTCTGCATTTAATTTAGCGAAACCTTTATGTGTCATGAAAACTTCACCTCTAACTTCTAGGCGAGAAGGAATATTCTCACCCTGCAATACGAGTGGAATAGTTTTTATGGTTCGAACGTTGGCAGTAATATCTTCACCAGTCGTTCCATCTCCTCGTGTAGCAGCTTGAATTAATTGACCATTTTCATATAACAGACTTACCGCCAAGCCATCAAGTTTTAACTCGCAACAGTATTCAACGGCTTGATCTTCATCAAGCTCTAAGCGATCTTTTATTCTTTTATTAAAAGCGATAAAACTCGATTCATCAAAAACATTATCCAATGATAACATAGGTAATTGATGTCTGATCGACGAAAATTGTGATAATGGAGCTCCTCCAACACGTTGGGTTGGTGAGTCAGGGGTAATAAGTTCAGGATGAGCCAACTCCAGATTTTGCAGCTGTTTAATTAATTTATCATATTCCACATCGGGTATTTCGGGAGCATCTAACACATAATAACAGTATTCATGATGTCTTATCAGATCACGTAAACTAGAGATCTGTGTTATTACATCTTGCTTAGAGCTAGATGGCGCTACTGAATGTTCAGTTATATTTGATTGTGGCATGATTTTAAACTCTTAATTTATCACGAAGGTTTTTAAATTTATTACTAAAATAGTATTTAACTGTATTTAGAACAACAGATTTTACTAAATATAGTCAATTACATAATATAAGTTAGACTATTCCACTAATTTTTTAGTGGAATAGTAGCAAAAATGAGGAATTTTGAACAGCTAGCCTAAATTTCGTTACAAGCTTTTTTTATACGTTCTTTATAACTATCGATTTTTTGTGGTGTCATCATATGATGTTCGTCATCCAAAACAACACCATTAACATCATCGGCGATACGTTGTGCTGTTTGTAGCATTAATTTGAAATTTTGTTGATTGTTTCCATGAGTTGGTGCAACCATAAAAATTGATACACCAGGTGTTGTAAATTCGTGCATTGTTTCGGGATCTAGATACCCCGGACTAATCATATTGGCTAAACTAAATAATATTGGTCCATTGCCGGCAGGGTCAACATGGCGGTGGAAAATTTGCATATCACCAAATTGAAATCCAGATTGAATTATGCTAGCTAAAAGTACTTCACCTTGTAATGATTTTCCATTGATACCGGTTACGTTTAGGACAATGATTTCAGTTTGATTTTCATCGCTGAGATTTAGTTTTTCTTTTTTGTTGTTTTGATTTTCTGATGAAGTTTTCACCGTTTTTGAAGGTGATTTAGTTTCCGTTTTTTGAATTACTGGTTCATCAGCAAAAATATCTTGTTGGAAATTGATGATTGGCTCGTTATTTTCTTCATCGTCAATTTTTTGTTGATCTTCGTTTGAGAACAGATCTTCTTGAAGCGGTTGATTCTCTTCCTTTTCTGCAACTGCTACTGTCTCAATTGGATCCTTTTTTTCTTTATGATTATTTTTGGGTG
This sequence comes from Gilliamella sp. N-G2, assembly GCF_002142215.1. GTDB lineage: Bacteria > Pseudomonadota > Gammaproteobacteria > Enterobacterales > Orbaceae > Gilliamella. The sequence continues at coordinate 222 of NZ_NAST01000041.1, read as the reverse complement.
TGAGTAAAATCACATCATCTTCTTCACCGTAGATATCTTCAAATTGCTGAGAATTTGGTTCAAATTTATTTTTTTTACTTGTCTTAAATAATGAAGAACGTTCCTTTTTATTGATCCAAAGCCCATGAATCAATAAAGCAATAATGACTAAGGACGCAACAACAATTAGAACAGTACGTAAATTATCCATAATACCCATCTCAGAATTAAATTAAATATAGA
>NZ_NAST01000040.1 GCF_002142215.1 Gilliamella sp. N-G2 | reverse complement strand
ACTACATCTTGTTTTCCTCTGTTTGCTGTCTTTTTAGGTTAGCTGTTATAATCAGTTTTTCTATTTTTTAGGAAAATAGTTATGTATGTTATTTACGGAATTAAGAATTGCGATACTATGAAAAAGGCATTTACTTGGCTTGATAATCATCATATTAATTATCAATTTCATAATTATAAAACTGATGGTTTGTCGGCAGAGTTGTTAACTCGATTATTAGATGTTGTTGATTGGCAAAGATTGTTAAATACCCGCGGTACCACATGGCGTAAACTGGAAGAATCTGTGCGCAATCAAATTAATAATCAAGATGCCGCTATGGAGATTATGTTAGCCAATCCATCTATTTTAAAGCGCCCATTACTTGTTGATGGCAAGCGAGCTCTGTTGGGTTTCTCTGACGAGAGTTATTCGCAATTTGTTAACTCTAATTAATAAAATTGAGACCATTATGACTGAATCAGTTATTGAACTAACTAAGGCATTGATTGCCGAAAAATCGATAAGCCCCGATGATAAAAACTGCCAAAATATGATCATCGATCGTTTAAAGCGATTAGGCTTTGTAATTGAAGAAGTGAATATTAATAAGACGAAAAACCTTTGGGCTTATCATGGTATTGGTAAAACATTAATGTTTGCCGGTCATACTGATGTGGTGCCGGCTGGTGATGAGAATAAGTGGAACTATCCACCTTTTGTGCCGACTATTGATGAGAATGGCGTTCTTTATGGCCGTGGTGCAGCGGATATGAAAAGTGGCGTGGCGGCAATGGTTTGCGCTGCTGAGTCGTTTGTTAAAAAATATCCTGATCATACAGGAAGAATAGCGTTCTTGCTTACATCTGATGAAGAAGCTGATGCGACTGATGGTACAGTAAAAGTGGTTGATTTACTGATTCAACGGCAAGAACAGATCGACTATTGCATTGTCGGCGAGCCTTCCAGTGATATCGTACTGGGTGATCAAATTAAGAATGGTCGTCGTGGTTCTTTAACTGCCAATCTTGTGGTTCATGGAATTCAAGGCCATGTTGCTTATCCTCATCTTGTTGATAATCCGATTCATAAATTTGCCCCCGCATTAAATGAACTGGTGACCACAGTGTGGGATAATGGCAATGAGTATTTTCCTCAAACCACGATGCAAATAGCTAATATTAATGGCGGTACAGGTGCTGAAAATGTGGTGCCTGGTGACTTGTCGGTTCAGTTTAACTTCCGTTATAGTAGTGAATTGACCGACGAGATGATCAAAGCGAAAGTCGAGGCGATTTTGCAAAAACACGATTTAAAATATACCTTGAATTGGCGATTGTCTGGTCATCCATTTTTAACACCACAAGGTGAACTAACCGATGCGGCGACAAGTGCGATTAAGACCTTTACGCAGCTTGATACCAAATTATCGACAAGTGGTGGTACGTCTGATGGGCGTTTTATTGCTAAGTTGGGTTGTCAAGTGATTGAACTTGGTGTATTAAATAATACCATTCATAAAGTTAATGAAAATGTGAATTGCCAAGATATTATTACATTACAAGCTATCTATATCGATATTTTAGAGAGGTTGTTACTAGGATAGATTTTATCACACTATGTGTTAAGTACTCATTCTTAAGGGGGGATTGGGATGGAATGGCTTAGAGATTATTGGTGGGTGATTCTGATTATTTTAGTTGGAATCTTTATTAATACGATTAAAGCACTAAATAAATTAAGCTATAAACACTATTTAGAAAAAAAGAAAGGGATAAAACCTATCCCTTATACTGATGATGAAGACGATGATTGGCCAAACCACCCTTTGCAAGAATAATTGATCAATTATTTAAAATTATCACTTTTATTGGCAAAAATAGCTTGATGACGATAGCGATCAACCCACATCGCAGTTGAACCACAAACCGCTATTGGCATAACAATTAAATTCAACAAAGGTACCATAGTAAAAAAACTGATTAACATACCAAACATGAGATTATCAGCGCGATCTTGTTTTAATAATTGGCGCATACGTTCAAAAGAGACTTTATGGTTATCAAATGCATAATCTGCATATTGTATGTTGATTTGCCAAGCAGTAAATAATAACCACACTATCGGGGTAACCGATTGTCCGATGACCGGAATTAGATAAGTTAGCAAAATAGGAATCGCCCATAACAAATAATAACCAAATTTTTGTAATTCACGCTTTAATATGCGTGGTAAGTCTTTTAATAGGCCCATACAAGACGTATTGGGTGCATTCACGCCTGTTAGTTGCGCTTCTACCTGTTCGGCTAGCAAGCCGTTAAATGGCGCTGCTATTATGTTAGTGATGGTGCTAAAGAAGTAACAGAATAAGATCGCTAAAGTTAAAATCACAACAGCACTAATAATATAACCCAACCAATGCAACCAACTCGGAATAAATGATAATCCCCAATCCACCATACCTGTAATCGAAACAAAAAACCAATAAAATAACATCGACATAATAACGATATTAGCAAGCAATGGTAGAAATACAAAACGTTTTAAGCCAGGACTAAACGCTAATGACCAACCTTGAATAAAGTAATCAATACCTGATTTTGAACGCTTATGGATATATTGATGCTGTGATTGATTTTCTAACTTGGACGCTGTCACAATGGGTTCCTTTTACTTAATATTGTCATCATTTTAAACGCAGATTAAATCAGGCGGCAACTTGCTTTTCACTTTTTGATCGTAAACTAATCACTCTTTATGTTTGCTGATTTTCAAACCATGTTTTTACTTCTTGTTTAATGGCCTGAATCATCTCATTTCGACTGGTTAATTGGTTAGTTAATCCTAATCTGTTATTTTGTAATAATTCAGTTAATAATGACATTTTACTGATCTTTTCAAGACGGCACAGTGCTGGATAGGATGCTTCAAACGGTCGATGGTAATAACAAAAACCTTGCAGTTCTTGATAATCTTGAGGTGTTAATGTTTGTTGATGATCAATAGTGATTAGCTTACTAAATGGTAAATCAATAATTACGTTAAGCCAGTAACTATTTCGCTTTAAATTTTGCCCTAAGCGTTGGCAAAGTTCGTAACCCTGCTGGGTAATAGGCTTAATAGCCATCATTGAATAACTACCAGAATTGACTTGTTTATGACTGGCAATATGCACTAGGGTAAAGCCACAAGCTTGCCAAAACTGGTAATTGTCCTCACTATAAGCAAAACTAACCGAGACAAAATCTTTATTATTTTTCATTGCTTGTTGATAGATAAGTTCAATCAACTGTTTGGCAATTTGTTGACGTCGATAAGGTTCGATAACAGCAATGCGATTAATTCTGACTGATTTGAGTTTAGCCGCCAATTTTTCGCCAGCATGTGCAACCAATGATTGTGCAACAAGATTACCTTTTGGTCGACGTGTACCTTTCCAAACTGCCTCAATTAGCTCATCTGATAAGTTACCTTCATCAATTGTAATAGCAGCAGCAATCAGTTGATCGCTTTTTTTTGCCTGCCAAACCATCAGATTTTGTGCGTCAAAAAGTCTTCTTAGATCAACTAAAGTTGTTTGGTAATGAGCTTTTTTTAATAAATAGTAGATCGATTTAAGTGTCTCTATATCAGCCCTTTCGGTAAGTGAATAAGCAATAGTTTGCTCATTAGTTTGCGATTTTATCGTCATTACACCATTAAGCAGTAATTTATCGGAAAATTGCTCTAGCTGGTCGTTATCTTGCCAACGTATAGGCGTATTAAGATAAAATCGCTTTGTGGTTTGATTGTTTAATAATTTCAATAAAAAACCCTGTCCAGTTCCTTCATAACCTTCTACTGTAGTAGTTAATAAGACTTTAGGTGCAAGTTGTAAAAGTTGCTCAAGCATTGGTACGGGGATCATCGCCGCTTCGTCAATAATGAGCCATTCAAAAGGTGGATATTCAGACATTTCAATAAGTTGATCGGGTGCGTAAAATGGTGTCTCTTGTTTAGCAAACTGAAAAAACGTCGTTAGTGCATTTTTATTGGGTGCAGTAACCCAACAATTATGATGATGAGTAAACTGTCCAGCTAATGCTGATTTACCGCGACCACGTTTTGCAATTACGATATTTAAGCGATTATTGCTTTGTAATAGTTGTTCTAAAACATACTGTTGCTCAGTTAAATCGCATTGTTTATCATGTAATGGTTCAAATATTAGTGGTTGTTTTGTGGTAAATTCTAATAAGATTTGTTGTAAATGATGAACAAAATTAGGCACACCAATCGGTATAGGGGATTCATTCCAACGTAAACTATCTTGGTCAACCCAATTCGCAAAATCGTCCGGCAAAAATAATATTAGTACACTGTCTTTTACTAAGGTGCCGGCTAACATCGCAAACGCATCTAGATTAAAGCCTTCGGTGGCATCAAAGATAGCATGCTTAAACTCTCGCCCGAGTAATGACTTGCTTTGATTAGGTTGAATATGATTTTTAATTGCTATTGGCAAATTGGTTTGCGCAGTAACAGTAAGCCAATCGCCCGGCTGCTGTTGAACAATAGAACTGACTCGATTAAATAATTGGGCTGGCGAACCGTTTAACACCCAAAGTCTTCTGGTGTTATTAACCATTAATTAACTTTTTCCAATCAATAATGACAAAATACCCGCCGCAATTAATGGACCGACCGGTATCCCTTTGAAAAAAGTCACACCAATTAATGTGCCAATTATTAAACCATTTATTATGGTTGGATGAGCCCCGATTAGTGATATACCACGCGTTCCAAGCCAAGAAACTAAAATCCCGACTAAAATAGCCAGTGATGATTGCCAAGTGGTAAATGATTTTAAAATATCAGTGATTTTTAATGAACCATCAGCCAACGGCACCATCATAGCTGCAGTTAAAATAACTATCCCTATGGTTAGGCCATATTGATTCAGGAACGGAAAATAAGTTGCTAGTGGAGTTAATTTAAATAACAACAGAAGTAACACTGCAAAAGTCACTGTATTATTATGCGTGATATAACACAGTGCCGCTAAACCTAATAAAAGAAAAAATGAGATGTCAAATTGGACAAACATTAAAGCGGAACACCAATACGTTTGGCAACTTCTTCGTAGGCCTCAATCACACCACCTAAACCTTGGCGGAAACGATCTTTATCCATTTTTTTCAAAGTCTCTTTTTCCCACAAACGACAACCATCTGGGGAAAATTCATCACCTAAGGTGATTTCACCCTTAAATAAACCAAATTCTAGTTTATAATCAACGAGAATTAAGCCTGCTTTACTGAATAACTCGGTTAAAACAGTATTGATTTTAAAGCTAAGTTCCTTCATGGTTGCTAATTGTTCATCAGTTGCCCAACCAAAGGCTTTACAGTGTGATTCATTAACCATTGGGTCATGTAGCTCATCATTTTTTAAAAATAATTCAAATGTTGGTGGGTTAAGGATTCTACCTTCTTCAACACCTAAACGTTTAACTAATGAACCAGCAGTACGGTTACGTACCACACATTCAACTGGTACCATATCAAGTTTTTTAACCAATACTTCATTATCTGATAAAAGGGCTTCAACCTGAGTTGGAATACCTGCTTCACGCAACTTAGTCATAATAAAATAGTTAAATTTATTATTAACCATCCCTTTACGATCTAACTGTTCAATGCGCAGTCCATCAAATGCCGACGTATCATTACGAAATTCAAGGATTAGTAGATCGGGGGTGTCAGTCGTGTAAACAGTTTTTGCTTTACCACGATAAAGCTCAGCCAACTTTTTCATGTTCATAACCTTATATCAAAATGTCAATAAATAATTAAGGAGCTATTCGCCCCTCAATTTTAAATCATATACCTTGCCATATTTTATCCGTTATGAACATTCATAATAAAAACATAGCCAAGATAACTTAATCCACCATTGGAGTTAAAATAGGCTTTGCACTGTTTTAACACGTTTAAATGATGATTATAGGATCATTAAATTAGCGATCTTTTCTAATGCTATCTTTAAGATCTTCTTTCAAATCTTTGTTTGGATCTGATTCCTTACTATCTTTTTTGTCTTCTTCTGTTTTTTCTTTAATCGGAACAGTTCTTAGCGATTCGGGTGCAACGTCATCCATTATTTGATTAAATAATCCAACCACATAACGCTGAACTTCAATCGGTTGAGACATAAGATCTTCGCCACCGCGCGTTAATGAATTTAATACAATGGTGATGGTTTCAGTTTCGCCTATAATTTGACGATTAATTACAAACGATGCCCTAACAGGTTGTTGTTCATCTTGACGGATAATAACCGCGTTATCGGTTTTAATAGTTTTACTATCACTTGAACTAAGCAAAATATTTTGTTTGTTTAAACTACTTGGAATATTATTCCAAACGCCATAACTGACTGGTGCGTTAAAGGTAACCATACCATGGTTATAAATAACAAAAGCTTCAGAAATAGTTGGAATAGGCAATGTTGGCGGACGAATATCTAATTGTTTACCAACAATTCCTTCAATATTATTTTTATCAACATAATAGTCACCAGCTTCAATTGGTACAGAAACACCTTCAGGAATAACTAGCGATTTTAAAGCGGGCGAGTTGAGGTAATCTTCATTGCCATCAACCTCTCGTTTATAATTTTGGTCACTACTACAGCCAACAAGAAATATAGAAGCAAATGCAGATAAAATAGCTATTCTTTTAAAGGCATTGCTTTTTAATACAGTTTTATTCAACATAAATTCCTGCTTATAAATTAAGGGTTATAGTCAATATTACAGTAAATTAGCATCTTTTAATGCTTGCTCAACTGCCGGAATGGCCGCATCACTTAATTGTACTAATGGTAAACGAATAGTGCCGTTTGCCATTAAGCCTAAACGAGTACACGCCCATTTAGCTGGCGTTGGGTTGGGTTCAATAAATAAATGAGTATGAAGTCCCATTAAAGTATCGTTTAAAGTGCGTGCCTGTTGAATTTGGTTACTAAATGCTAATTCACAAACGGTTGCAACTTGTTTTGCAGCCACATTTGCCGTTACCGAAATAACACCATCACCACCTAAAATAATAAAGTCTAAGAAAGTTGCATCATCGCCACTTAATAACTTAAAGTCTTCCCCAACTAATTTACGAGTTTTATAAACGCGAGATAAATCGCCTGTAGCATCTTTTAAAGCAACAATGTTTTTAACTTTAGCTAATCGACCTACGGTTTCAGGTTTAATATCGCTACAAGTACGGCCAGGGACGTTGTAAAGAATTTGAGGTAATGGTGAACTTTCAGCAATAGCTTTAAAGTGTTGGTATAAACCTTCTTGAGTTGGTTTATTATAGTATGGTGCAACAGTTAAGCAACCAACTACACCAATATTTTCAACTTGACGAGTTAAATCGATCGCTTCTTTGGTAGCATTTGAACCTGTCCCGGCAATAATGTCAATTCGTCCATCCGCATAATCAATGGTACGTTTGATAACATCAATGTGCTCATTATGATCAAGCGTTGCTGATTCGCCGGTTGTTCCTACTGATACAATGGCAGACGTGCCATTTTCAATATGATATTCGACCAATTTTTTTAAGCTTACATGGTCCACATTTCCTTTTGAATCCATTGGAGTAACAAGTGCGACCAGACTTCCTGTAAACATAAAACGACCTCTCATATGATTGGTTATAAAACAACTTAAAGATTAAAAAAACTTCTGATAAGTATGCGATATTTCTTATTTAAATTCAACTTTTGTTATACAGGATTATCAATATCAACAAAAATAATTTCTAAGTCATTATGACTGGCTAACCATTCACCCAATTTTTTAATGCCATAACGTTCCGTTGCGTGATGACCTGCTGCATAAAAATTAATACCATATTCTCGCGCAATATGAATTGTCCTTTCCGATACTTCACCGGTAAAAAATGCATCAACCCCTTGTTGAGCAGCCGATTCAATAAAATCCTGCCCACCACCACTACACCATGCTACTCGCTTAATTAATGCTGGAGCATTATCACCACAAAATAAAACTGAACTGCGACCATTATGTAGTTTTAGCTCAAGTTGCTGCTTAAATTCAAGTGCGGTTATTGGATTTTTGAACGTTCCTTTAAAAAGTAAATCAGTAATATCATCACGCGTATCAATCGTAATATCAAACATTTGTCCAAGTAATACATTATTACCTAATAATGGATGACCATCTAATGGAAGGTGGTAACTATATAGGTTAATATCATGACTGAGTAAAGTCTTCAAGCGATGATACTTAATACCTGTGATAGTTTCAGGTTCGTTCTTCCAAAAGTAACCATGATGAACCAAAACCGCATCAGCATTATGCTCTACTGCTTTATCTAACAACAACTGGCAAGCTGTTACCCCTGTCACAATTTTTTTAATTTCTGGTCGTCCTTGAACTTGTATACCATTCGGTGCATAGTCACGATATCGTGTCACTTGGAGTTCATTGTTAATAATTTGTTGTAATTCTAATTGATGCAAAATACCCTCACTGTTTATGCTTAACCGAATAAAACATTTATAAAAATATCATGAATTACATAAACTTATTTTATGCCAAAAACTAATTCAACTGATAACAATTATAGTCGCTTTCTTAAATTAACTCACGTATATTAATACCAATCAACATAAAAAAACATAGTTAACTGTGTTTAAAAGCGACAAAATTATTAACTAAAAGGATTTATTAAATTATGAAAACTCTAGGTGAATTCATCATTGAAAAACAAGCAGAGTTTCCACACGCTACTGGTGAACTAACGGCTTTATTATCAGCCATTAAACTAGGTGCAAAAATTATTAACCGAGACATAAATAAAGCTGGATTAATTGATATTTTGGGTGAAAGTGGCGCCCAAAATATTCAAGGCGAAAAACAAATGAAACTAGATATATTTGCTAACGAAACTTTAAAAAATGCCCTTGAAGCTCGTGGTGTTGTAGCAGGTATAGCATCTGAAGAGGAAGATAACTTAGTTATTTTTGGAAAAGATCGTGCAACAGAAGGAAAATATGTAGTTTTAATGGATCCTCTTGATGGTTCATCTAATATTGATGTTAATGTTTCAGTAGGTACTATTTTCTCGATATATCATCGAACCACTAAAATAGGCACTCCTGTTACCGAACAAGATTTTTTGCAACCTGGTTATAAACAAGTCGCCGCAGGGTATATTATTTATGGTTCTTCAACAATGTTGGTTTATACAACAGGTTGTGGTGTACATGCATTCACTTATGATCCATCTATCGGTGTTTTTTGCTTATCCCACGAAAATGTCCGCTTTCCCAAACAAGGAACCACCTATTCAATTAATGAAGGTTATTACTCAAAATTCCCTATTGGTGTAAAAAAATACATCAAATATTGTCAAGAAGAAGATGCTAAAACTTATCGACCTTATACATCGCGCTATATTGGTTCACTCGTTTCGGATTTTCACCGGAACTTACTAAAAGGCGGTATCTATATTTATCCAAACACTGCTCAATATCCTAACGGAAAATTACGTTTACTTTATGAAGCTAATCCTATCGCATTCTTAGCCGAACAAGCTGGTGGAAAAGCAACCGACGGATACCAAAGAATACTAGATATTGAACCTGAAGAATTACATCAACGCACACCATTTTTTGTTGGTATAAAATCTATGGTGGAAGATGCTGATCGTTTTATGATTGAATATAGTGATTAATAATATAGGTTAATGATGAATTAGTCTATAATTCATCATTCTAGATAACCTTTAAATTGTATAATTTTGAGAAAATTAATTAATGTTTAAAATTATCATGCATTATTTAAATCCCTTAGGTATACATTTTAATAATAGATAAAAATAATTTAAACAAATCTCATAAAATAGCGTTTCATCTTATTACAGTTCAGTTTTTTAATCTAAATAAATTGTCTAAAAATTACGATTAACCTAGTCGAAATATTCAAAAACTGACATAATAATCAATTATTTTGCAAAAAAGACAAATTATTGTGCCAAACGCTAAATTATATGAACGCTTTCGTGGTTTCTATCCTGTTGTAATTGATATTGAAACATCAGGCTTTGATCCTAATCAAAATGCAATTTTAGAAATTGCAGCTATTACATTGAAAATGGATGAAGAGGGCTTTTTAGCACCAGATGAAACGTTACAATTCAATGTAAAACCATTTGAAAATGCAATTTTGGAGCCGACAGCTTTAGCATTTAATGGTATTGATCCTGATAATCCGTTACGTGATGCAGTTGATGAAAAAATCGCATTAGAAGCGATATTTAAACTTGTGAGGAATGGTATTAAGGCCAATGACTGCACCCGAGCAGTTATTGTGGCTCATAATGCTCATTTCGACCATAGTTTTTTAATGGCTTCATCTGAACGAGCAGGCATCAAACGTAATCCTTTTCATCCTTTTGCTACCTTTGACACTGCTTCGCTTAGTGGATTAGTGTTTGGTCAGACCGTCCTTGCTAAAGCGTGTGAAGCAGCTGAAATGCCATTCGATCATAAACAAGCCCATAGTGCCTTATATGATACCGAAAAAACAGCCATTTTATTTTGTGAAATTGTTAATCGCTTTAAACGACTTGGCGGTTGGCCATTATCGCATAACGATCAGCAAGCTAAAGCAGAAACTAAGCAGCCATTAGATTAAAAACAAAGTCAAAACTATAAATAAAAAAGAGAGTTACGAACTCTCTTTTTTTACATCCTGCTTTTTTACATACAAAATAAACAATTATGATTTATGTTTTTCGGCTGTTTGTTTGATCAAAGTCTGCAATTCACCAGTCTGAAACATTTCTAACATAATGTCACAACCACCCACTAATTCACCTTCAACCCAAAGTTGTGGGAAAGTAGGCCAATTAGCATATTTTGGTAATTCAGCTCGAATATCGGGATTTTGTAAAATATCGACATAGGCAAAAGGTACGCCACATTGTGATAATACTTGAACCGCTTGTGCTGAAAATCCACAACTTGGTAATTTTGGCGACCCTTTCATATAAAGAAGAATCGGATTTTCGGCAATTTGTCGTTTAATCTTATCAAGTGTGGTTAATTCAGTTGTCATTAGGTTGATTCCTTAATATGTCATAACAATAAAGATACTATTTTAACGTAGAATAAAGTCAAGTTATATAGATTTATTTGTTTACTTTGATAGAAAAATATCAATTATGAGACCCCTTATTTCATAACTTTTTTCGTTTAAATAAAGTGCACTCCTCAAAATTTTTTGAATAACTAATATCAACTATTAACTTTGTTATAAGAAAAAAATATAACTATATATAAATATATTAT
>NZ_NAST01000004.1 GCF_002142215.1 Gilliamella sp. N-G2 | reverse complement strand
GTATTATTTTTGAGATTTTTAACTATCAAACTTATTATAAAATCGCTAATCCTTTTTAATTATATAGTTTAGCTATAGGTAACTATTTATTTTATAATAATTAACTGGAATCGAAAAAAAGAGATTACAAATAATTGAAGAGCCTATACCATTTTAATATGTTATTTTCCTTAATTTACTAATGTTTGTAGATTATAACCAGTCAAAAAGCAATAAAAGTTTTGATTCATATTCGAAAAGTGAGGTTAAATGTAACTGTATTTTTTATTGAAAATATGATTTTTACTAATGATAAAATTACGGTATTTGAAGTAAGTTTTTTAAAATGGAGTTTTTAATCATTCTATCTGATAAAGATATACCACCGATACTCAATAATAGTATCGGCGGTAAATCATATTACATCCTATCAACGGTTTTAATACCAAGCATATCCAAACCTGTTTTAAGGGTTTTCGCTGTTAAAGAAGCAAGTTTCAATCTGCTAACTTTTAAACTTTCATTTTCCGCAGCCAAAATAGGGCAGTGTTCATAAAAACTTGAAAATAGGGTAGCGATATCATACAGATACGCACAAAGAACATGTGGAGTACCTTCTGCTGCAACAGTTGTGATTGTTTCATCAAATTGATTCAAACGAATTGCTAACGCTCGTTCCTTTTCAGTACCTAAATCGATATGACCATCTAGATTGTCTTCATTGATATTTGATTTTTTAAATACTGAAAGTACACGGGTATAGGCATACTGTAAATACGGTGCTGTATTGCCTTCAAATGACAGCATATTATCCCAATCAAATACATAATCAGTTGTTCTATTTTTGGATAGATCAGCATATTTAACCGCACCAATGGCAACTGCATCAACCACTTGAGCAAGCTCAGCATCAGAAAGATCAGGATTTTTGCTTTTAATTAATATTGCTGCTCGCTCTGTTGCTTCATCGAGTAGATCATTTAGCTTAACGGTATCACCTGAACGCGTTTTAAATGGTTTACCATCTTTACCTAACATCATACCAAACATATGATGTTCAAGTTTTAAAGATTCTGGGACATATTTTGCTTTATGCACAATCGCCCAAACTTGTTCTAAATGCTGGTGTTGGCGTGAATCGGTATAATATAAAATACGATCTGCGTGCAAGGTTTCATAACGATATTTTGCACAGGCAATATCGGTTGTTGCATAAAGATAACCACCATCTCGTTTTTGGATGATAACACCCATTGGTTCGCCTTCTTTATTTTTATACTCATCTAAGAACACAACGATAGCGCCTTCACTTTCAACGGCTAATTTTTTCTGTTTGAGATCAGCAACAATGCCCGGTAGCATGCTGTTATAGATACTTTCACCCATGGTATCTTCTAGTGAAAGTGTAACATTGAGTCGTTTATATGTGGCAATATTTTGCGTCATGGTAATATCAACCAGTTTTCGCCACATGTCACGGCAATATTCATCACCACCTTGAAGCTTAACGACATAATTACGGGCTTTTTCAGCAAAGACCTCATCTTCGTCATAATGTTTTTTTGCTGCACGATAAAAAGATTCTAGATCCGATAGATCCATATCGTTGGCCTGTTCGTTTTGCATTTTTTCAAGGTAAGCGATTAACATACCAAATTGGGTTCCCCAATCACCAACGTGATTAGCTCGAATCACATTGTGGCCAAGAAAATTTAAGACTCTAACACTAGCATCACCAATAATAGTTGAACGTAAATGACCAACATGCATCTCTTTTGCTACGTTTGGTGCTGAGTAATCAACTACAATAGTTTGTGGTTTAGCCGGTAAGGTGATATTCAATTTATCGCTACTTAACGCTACTTCGTTCTGCTCGGCAATCCAACTATTTTTTAAAAAGATATTGATAAAACCCGGTCCAGCAATTTCTACTTTATCGGCAATATCTTCAATATCCAGATGTTGTAATACTTTTTCTGCCAATGCACGTGGTGGCATACCTAATTTTTTAGCGGTAGCCATGATACCATTTGCTTGATAGTCACCAAATTGAACTTTGGCTGATTGCTTGATTAAAGCATCACAGTTTTTATCTGCACCAGCCATAATCATTGCTTGCGAAACTCGTTGCGTTAATAGTTGTTGAATGTTCACATTGTACCTAATCAATAATCATAAAATGAGGCATATAATACCGACAAACACAACAATTGTCACTGATTGCCTATAATCTTACCTTGGTTTAATTTGTATAAATTTGTATTTATCAACACATCGCCTGTTTACAATTCTATTTGTTACCACTAAACTACTCATCGTTCTCAACGGGGTGCCCTAATGGGCTGAGAGTGTCAGAAAAACTGACATAACTCGTCGAACCTGAACTGGATAATGCCAGCGGAGGGATTTGAGTTATTATACCTACTCAAACCTTTTGTCTTTTACACATTACTTTGGAGGCAAAATGTTTCGTAAAAACTTTTTACTACCTATTATTTTTTCTATTTCTCTATTTAGTCAAATAGCTTACGCCGAACTTCCAACCTTAACGCTATATACCTACAACTCATTTATGTCTCAATGGGGGCCGGGCGAGGCTATAAAAAAAGGGTTTGAAGCGCAGTGTAATTGCCAACTTGAAGTTGTCACTTTAGGTGATGGTGTATCGGTTTTGAATCGTATTCGTCTTGAAGGAGACAAAACTAATGCCGATGTTATTTTAGGGCTAGATAACAATTTATTAGAACAAGCAAAACAAGCAAATATACTTATTCCTCATCAAATTCCTAAACCAGACAACCTCAATACTGACTGGTGGGACGATAGCTTTATGCCTTATGATTTTGGATATTTTGCTTTTATCTACAATATAGACAAAGTCAAAAATCCACCACACTCCTTACATGAACTGGTTAACAATAAAGCTGGTTGGAAGATCATCTATCAAGATCCAAGAACCAGTACGCCAGGACTCGGTTTACTCTTTTGGATGAAAAAAGTGTATAGTGACAATGCAGTAGATGCATGGCAACAAGTAGCTAAAAACACTGTAACTGTTACTAAAGGTTGGAGTGAAGCTTATGGCATGTTCTTAAAAGGCGAGGCCGATTTTGTTCTCAGCTATAATACATCACCGGTGGCGCATATCATGAACGAAAATGATCACCATTATCAAGCAGCTATTTTTGATGAAGGACATTATCGTCAAGTAGAAGTGGCTGGCATCATAAAATATAGTCAAGAAATTGATTTAGCTCGCCAATTTTTACGCTATTTACTTACGCCAGAAGTGCAACGCCAATTTGCTGAAAAAAATGTAATGTATCCAATTATTAAAACCGATCTACCTAATGCATTTGCACAAATTAATTCGGTAAATAAATCGCTAGAATTTAAACCAGAAGAGATCGAAAAACATCAAAAAGCATGGATTCGAGAATGGCAAACGTCGATCAGCAAATAGACCGATATTGCTAATGTTAAATCTCAAGTCGTTGTTACCAGGAATTAGTGCTGCTAGTTTAATTCTCATTGTATTAAGTTCGGCACTTATCGCTATTTGGCGATTTGCTTTACAATCAGGAAATACAGAGATCTATATTGATAACTATGTACTGCATATAGTTTGGGTCACCTTTTATCAAGCGATATTATCGACAATATTCTCGCTATCATCAGCTATCCTAATGGCTAAAGCACTTTCCTTAATTGATTTTAAAGGTAAATTATTATTGATAAAAATAATGCCAATTACCTTTATTTTGCCAGCTTTAGTGGTTGTAACTGGACTTTTATCAGTATATGGTCAACAAGGTTTACTCGCTTATGTTTGCCAATTACTACATATTCCATTTCCATTTCACATATATGGATTGCAAGGTATTTTATTGGCGCATATATTTTTAAATTTTCCTTATGCTTGCTCGCTATTTTACAAAACACTAAACAGTGTTCCTATTGAACAAAAACAGTTAGCTGCGCAACTTAACTTTTCAACATTCACCTATTTTAAATTACTTGAGTGGCCATTACTTCGTAGACAAATCTTACCTATGGCGTCACTCATTTTTATGCTGTGCTTTTCGAGTTTTGCCATTGTGCTTGCTCTCGGTGGTGGTCCCAAATATACTACGCTTGAAGTTGCAATTTATCAAGCTGTGCGCGACTTTGATCTACTGCAAGCAGCATTACTTGCATGTTTACAATTAGTTTGTTGTATTGCCTTCATTGGATTAATGCAAAAGATAAACAGAATCGATAAAAAATTAACAGTAAAATTTACTCAAACAGACTATCGTTTACCTTTACCCAAAGGATTAAAAATTGTTAGTTCAGTGCTAGTTTTGATCGGTGAATTATTTATACTTTTACCGATGCTGACCATCATGTTTCAAGGTATCTATTTCTTTCAATTTTCAATGTTGACCTTCTCATTACAGCAAGCTTTACTTTTTTCAATCATTATTGCTTTTGGTTCATCAATTTTTGCCATGATACTGGGATTACTACTACTTTGGACCAATAGTCGACTACTGATAAATAGACAACCACGATTGAGTAATGGATTATTATTAATTGCATCACTGATACTAGCCATACCAAGTATGGTATTGGCATCAGGATTATTTTTATTACTATTTGACTATAGTAATAATGCCGTTTTTATCTGCTTATTGATGATGGTTTGTAATGGACTGATGGCGTTACCATTTATTATAAAAAATCTTGCCGTTCCAATGTATGATATTACAGCTCGATATTGGCGACTTACCCAATTACTGAATATTAATGGTTTAACTCACTTTTATTTAATTGATTTTAGAGGGTTAAGTAGAATAATATTAATGAGTTTTGCTTTTGCTACTGTATTATCAATGGGGGATTTTGGGGTAATAGCATTATTTGGTGGGCAATCAGTTATCACCTTACCTTATTATTTATACCAACAGATATCGCATTATCATTATCAAGAAAGTATAGTAACAGCGGCAATTTTGTTACTTTTATCGTTTAGTTTATTGGTTGTGATGGATTATGATCGAACTTCAAAAAATTGAATATCAATACGACAACTTCAATATGCAATTTGCGCTAAATCTTACTGCTAAAGAGCGAGTTGTCATTGTTGGTCCGAGTGGCGCAGGTAAAAGCACTTTACTGAGCTTAATTGCAGGATTTATTTTTCCTCATTCAGGGCAAATTATCCTAAATCATCAAAACGTCACCACAACTTTACCAGGTAATCGTCCTGTATCAATGCTATTTCAACATAACAACTTATTTAGCCATCTTACGGTTGAACAAAATATTGCCTTAGGTATCAAACCTGCATTAAAACTTAGTCAAACCGAAAAAAACACCGTCGGCGACATACTTGCTCGTGTTGGATTAGATGGGTTTAACCAACGTTATCCCGAACAACTATCAGGCGGACAACGCCAACGAGTAGCATTAGCTCGCTGCCTTATACAACATCGCCCAATATTGCTATTAGATGAGCCATTTTCATCCCTAGATCAAGCTCTACGTTTTGAAATGTTAGCATTAGTAAACCAAATCTGTTCCGAATTTAATCTCACGCTAATGATGGTATCTCATTACTTAGATGATTCTCTTTACCACTTCTCACGCTGCTTGGTTATCGAAAAAGGTAAAATTATCTTCAACGAAGTACCGAAACAACTTGCAGAAAACCTGAAAATAGCGAAGTTATTAAGGATTAAAAGTTAGAGGTTAAAAGAGTTAAGTAACGGGGTTTTTGAAGCGTTAAAACTATTCTTTTTCAGTTTAACTCAACAACGGCGTTTACAAAAGCTAACAATTTAAAATTAAAAAGCAGTTGCTCTGTTTATTTACAGTCACTATAATTTCAGTATAAATTAGTTATAACAATTGATTGTTATTCATTCGATAAAATAGAAAAAATAACAAATAAAACATAAGGTTACTTGACATGACTTTGGGAATGCGATATAATTTAAAACACCAAACACCAAACACCAAACCTGCCCAACCTATAGTTTAAGTTCTGCTTATTTTAGCAACCAAAGTTTCGTATCTCTTTATCGTTTATTTTTTCAAAAAATATCAAAACGAACATCAAACGTTAATCAATGTAAAGTTATCCCAAAAACAAATAAATCAAAGTTGTGTTCAATTCGACATAAATTTCATGTTGTAAATGTTTTTTCAGATAGTAACGATCTGAAAACGACAGTTTTTTATGATGTCTCATCATTGAAAAGATCTAAAAAATCTAGTTTTATTTTTGATAATTTATTATTAAAGATAGTTATTTCATTATTTATAACTAGTTTTTCTCAGTTTGCATATAGTTTATCTACTCATACATCTTTGACAATTAAAGGGTCATTACCATATATTGAATATAATAACACTCGCATAAAAGATATCTCTGAATTATTGAGTATTAAAGTAGGGAATACTGTTTATATAAGCGATGAAGCTGGAAATATGTACAAAAAAAATTCTGATGGTAATTTAGTCTCCGTAACGAATATATCTTTATCAAAGCCAGGAGATACATTTTCAAGTGTAAAATCAATAATAGTACCGGATAACAATAATTATTCATTTAGTATGATTGATAATAGCTTAATTGCAGATGATGATGGAGATAATGATTTCATTTTGAATGGTAATATTATAGGACAATGGAAAGACAGTAAGAATAATCTAATATTGGGGGATTTGAACGAATTACCTACTCATTGTTTTGGCCCTTATACATTAACTTTAAAAGCAGATAATGCACAATTGAGTACTAAATATGGGGATCCATCATCAAAAATATATGGTAGCGGAATTGCAAAATATATTATATATCCACATGATGATCAACCATCTATATGCTATGCAATGCCAGGAAGTATGTCTAATAATACTGGTATATTTTCAGGACCAACAAATATTTGGGATACGAATAAAGGGTTTTTAGTTCAATCTGCTCTTGGTCGAGATTACGCTCAAAATTTTCCAACTTTAGCAGGTGATAGCCTCTATTTTTATCTATTGATCGATGGAGCAAAAGAAGTACTGACATGGCCTACAGTAAAAGTTGGTGATATTACTGCGACGATGAAAAGTGAAGGAATAAATCGTGTATTAGTAACTATAACTGGTCCTATACCAACATCTAATAATGATGGAGCTATAGCAAAGAAACCATCAATATTACCAGCCAAATTTACTTTATCTGGAATGAATAGCAAAGGTGATATTGTTGCTAAATATGGGTTTGTTCTACAAAAATGGTTTGTTGTGCGTGATAAAAATATAATTTCACATAATAGTCGAGAACATACAAATTGGTGTTTAGCATTAGATGGAGTACCGGGTAGAACTGAAGATGTAAATGCTGATGAATACCGATTGCCTGATCCAGTAGATCTTACTTCTGCATCAGGAACTTTTACTTATGATAATTTTGTATACAATATTACAGGTTTAAATTTTCCTAATAAAAACTCTTTCTCTGATGGAGGTCGTTATTGGCGTCATATTGGTGGAGGATTATTTAGTGAATGGGGTAATTTAGTGGATTATGGTTTGAATATTAATCCAAATACATATTATTGGACAGGAAAACGTGTAAAACAACAAAGTGTTACAGATTGGGTTTATAATATTGTCCGTCCTTTAGATGGAAATATATCCGCAGAAATAGGTGATACTAGGGGATATCCGACATTATGTTTTACTCCTGATTGGATTGATTGGCTATAAATTATCTATAAGTAAAAATCTATTAAAAAAGATGTTATTTAGTATTAGGAATTATTTTATATCTACTTTAGGTAATAAATTAATCAACTAATAAAAATCCAGAATAGTTAAACATTAATACTTAAAAGTATATTGTTATTTAACGATAGTGTTTTTTACGTGCTTATAATTAAAGTGTGTATATTTTAATTGAATTGTTATGTTATATCCATTTAAAGACACTTAAAAATAAATGGATAACGATCTGTACATTTCCACTGAATATATTAGAAAAATGCCTATCTAATACTAATGTAGCTAAAAAGAAGATGTTTTCCATTTGATTAACCACTTTTTATTTAATCGACTTGATGTAATGTTACTCTTTACAGCTTACATATCTTAACAAAATATCTTTGGGTAGCGTTTGTCAAATTGTGAGAACTTCTTTATACTTTCCAAGTGCCAAGTTGTAGTTTTATTTTTTAAATAACACAAAAATATATTACATAGGATATAAAAATATGTTAAAATATAGATGTTTGGAAGCCAGCCAGCCAGCCAGCCAGCCAGCCAGCCAGCCAGCCAGCCAGCCAGCCAATATTTAATACCTAACTTACTATCCACATCCTCTTCATTAAGCGCTTTTTATCCTTATCCTTATCCTTATCCTTATCCTTATCCTTATCCTTATCCTTATTTTTTTCTTAATTTAACTGTTTCTTTTTATATAAAATTATTTTTTATTTTATCGCAAGCTTTCAAACAACTTATTATCGTTGTCCCTTTTTTCATATTATTAAACAGTCATATTGTATATGGTTTAACTGCTCATACATTAAATGCAATCAGAGGAAATTCACCAGAATTGATTAACACCAAAATAGCAGCTGATAAATATGGTTTTACTGTTAATGAAGTATTTTATAGCGAATCAAGTAGTAATATAAAAGAAGGTGAGATAAAAGAGTTTGATGGCAACTTAACGTTTAGTCAGTTTGTGGTAAAACTAGTAAATGATGATTTACTGGATACCAAAATTAATTATCAAGATACTGATGGTGATGTTGCTGATCCTACTCGACCATTTATATTGACACATATGAGTTATCAATGGTTTGATGCTAACGGTGTTAAAATTTCTGATAGTGATAAAGATAAAATAATTGGTTGTGGTAGTGGTTATGCTATGCCTTTGAACTTACAAATAAGCCTTCAAGCGCAAACATTTTCAGAATATGGAATACCTAAAGAAAGTGATATTGTGCCAATAACAAAAAATTATAAAATAATGGCAAAGTCGCAAATTTGTTATGCTAAACCAAATCAGATGATAACTTACCCTACTATGACATGGGCTAGTGTTCGTACAATTAAATATCAAAGTAAACAAAATTGTATTTTGATGGGATATACTGATAATGAATTTGAATTATCTATGGATGAAGACTTTGCAGGTCTTAGAGTGACAAGAGGATGGAATTTTGATAATTCAAGGGTAAGAAATAGCTATTGTGGTGGTGGCTATGATGCTGATGTTTTTGATCCAGTTAATGGTTTTAAAGTGTCAGCTTCTCCTCATTTTCCTACCACTGGTTTTCCAGGTGCGAAATTTCAATTAGTCATGACCGGTCATCAGGAGGATTTTGACTATAGCGTTTCGGCAAATCCGCAAGATAGTGTGGTTGTTGATAAAGCGGGTAATGTTATGTTGAAAAAAAAACCAGTAGGACTGGTGACTATAAGGGCAAAGTTTAAACATAGTGAACAGATACCCGAGCAAGTCTATTCCTTCAACTTATCAGGAGTTTGGGTTGTACCACATGGGCAAGGAGATAATCATTATACATATGAACAAATAGTACATTTGTGTGGAGGGGAACAAAATATACCTTCACGTGCAGAAATGACAAATTCCCCGAATGCACCAGCTTCATGGACGAAATACCCACTGGCATGGGATACATTTACTCGGACGATAGGTGAGGGATTGTTAAGTGAATGGGGAATGTCAACTAAGTATAGTTACCCGGATTCTGACTGGGCAGGAAGTGGATTACTTTGGTTTTATACAAGAGATCAATATGATGTATCATCAGATATAGCTGCAGGTTTGTCTGATCGGTTTGCTGCTGACGCATGGATAGGACAAATACAAGTCTGGGCAAAAAATAAACTTTTACGAGCAGTGTGTAAGCAGTAGCTGAATATTGTTAGGAAGTCTATTTATAATTTCTTGTAAAAAAGTAGGAATATAGTGAATTTTATTCAAAAATTAGAAGAACAATCACAATTTGAAGGTGTTTTATTATTTAAAGAAGGTGTGTTTTTACGTGCATATAATCAAGGCGTGTATATATTAACTGAATTGCTAGGTTATCCATTTAAAGTACGGGTGATAAAATTAAAAACACTTAAAAATAAATCGATAACGACCTGTGCATTTCCACTCAATACACTAGCAAAAAGGCTGTCTAACGCTAATTTAACTGAACTTGGGGTAAGTTATCCATATGCCTATAATCATGAAAGTTATAGTTTGTGGTTTCAGCGACATTGCCATGAAGAGAGCTTTGCGAACGAAAAGGCAATAGCCAGCAGTGAGCCGTTGAAAACGCGCGATCGGCGGGCGTCGGCGCTAGCGATTAAAAAATGCACTATAGAGAAAAATACCAACAGTATTTATATAAAATTAAATCAAAAACAAATTAATTATCTTTTAAATTGGCAACAAGGCTGTTATTCGCTTGAGGTAGATTATAAATTTATTCAAAGTTTAAAAAATAAGCTTAATTTTAGAACTAAAAATGGTGATATTGATTATTAATATAAATGCAATCAATTCAGATTATTAACACATTTTTCAACCACTTTTTGGGGTTTATTATTTGCTCTTAAGGTTTTGTTAATCTGTTTTTGTTAGTTTAGTGACCATTATTAATTGTGAATAATGGTCGCTATGCAAAAATTAGATAATTCTCCAGATTTTAATTGGCATTCATTGCTCTATGTAATTTTATTTTTTTGTTACTTTTCTTGTAGTTTGCAACTCTATATTGCTTTGTCTGGACATGCTAATTTTATTGGCTTACGTGATTCAATTATTTACAGCATGATTTGGTTAGTACCGGTATTATTTTTCCCTCGTTATACAAAAAAAATTGCTACTGTTTATGGCATTATAATTGGGGGATTATCTTTAATTTCTATTGGTTATTTTACCATATATCGGCAAGAGTTTTCACAGAGTGTCTTTTTTGTAATGGCCGAGTCGAATTATAATGAATCACATGAGTTTATCTCTCAATATTTAAGCATTAAGTTAGTTATAGTATTGCTGATCTATATATTGCTTGGTTTTTTTCTATGGCTTAAAGTTAAACCTATTTATGTTAAAAATATGACTAAATGGTTAGTGTCGATAATCATTGTTATTTATGCATTAATGCCGCTTTGTATTAGTGTTGTAATAAAAAAAATGTCGTTTCAACAAGCAACTCAGCATTTGCTAACGCGTATGGAAACCACGGTTCCGTGGCAATTAATCAATAGTTATTTAGCTTATCGTTCGCAACTTTCAAATATGGAGGATATTTTAAATCATCTGCAAACATTGCCTAAGTTTGAAAATTTAACTGATGCTAATGGTGATACGCCAAGAACATTAGTGTTAGTGATTGGTGAATCGACCACACGTACTCGTATGGGTATTTATGGCTATAAACGTAACACTACTCCATTGATTGAACAATTTAAGCAAGATAATCCTAATTTTATTGTGTTTAATGATGTGGTTTCATCAAGGCCTTATACTATTGAAATATTACAGCAAGCCCTAACTTTAGCAGATGAACAAAATCCAGATTTATATCTTAGCAAACCCTCGCTTATTCACCTTATGAAGCAGGCTGGTTATAAAACGTTTTGGATCACTAATCAACAGACGATGACAAAACGTAATACGATGTTGACCATGTTTTCTCAACAAGCTGATGAACAGTTTTATATGAATAATGATCGTAATCAGAGTTCACGCCAATATGACTCATCGGTATTTGAACCATTTAAAAAAGTATTACATGATCCTGCTGAAAAGAAATTTATCGTTATTCATTTGCTGGGTACGCATATGAAATATGAATTGCGCTATCCTCAAAGTGCAGATTATCAGCGTTTTAATGATAGATCAGATTTAGCGTTTAAACTGGATGATGATAAGTTAAAGGTTTATAACAGTTATGATAATGCGATAATCTATAATGATTTTGTAACAACTAAGCTATTTAATTTATTTAAAGATAGTCAACCAAATGGTTTTATGTTGTATTTTTCTGATCATGGTGAAGACGTTTATCAAACTTCTCCGCATGATGTTTTAGGTCGTAATGAAAAAGCGCCTACTAAGGTGATGTATACCGTACCATTCATGCTATGGCAGTCACCAAAATGGCTAGCTAGTCATCCCAATAACTATCAGTCCTATGTGAATAGAAAATTCAGTACTCAAGACTTGATTCATACTTGGTCTGATTTAGCTGGGCTTAGTTATAATTCCTATGCTCCAGAAAAAAGTATAGTAAATCCGAAATTTGAGCAACCGATTCGTTGGATTGGCGATCCTCATGATAAAAAAGGTTTAACTGATTTTGATAAGTTAGCTAAATAATAGTAGTAATTTGCAGATAAAGTAAAGGTATGGTATTGTATATTTATACAGTTATTTTAAAATGCTATTACATCTATTATGCGAAAAATTATTCATGTCGATATGGATTGTTTTTATGCCGCAGTCGAAATGAGAGACAATCCTCGTTATCGTAATATTCCTATTGCGGTAGGGGGTGATCCGCGTAAGCGAGGTGTGGTATCAACTGCAAATTACTTAGCTCGTCAATTTGGTGTCCATAGTGCTATGTCCATGGCACAGGCAATTAAGCTATGTCCTAATCTTAAAGTTATCCCCGGTCGGCATGCTGTTTATAAAGAAGTTTCTAATCAAATTCAGCAAATCTTTAAACGATATACGAAAGCTATTGAAACACTCTCCCTTGATGAAGCTTATCTAGATGTGACTGATTGTAAGCTTTTTCACGGCTCAGCTACTTTAATTGCTCAAGATATCCGTCAAGCGATATATAAAGAACTTGAACTCACTGCTTCGGCTGGTGTTGCACCACTTAAGTTCTTAGCTAAAATAGCTTCTGACATGAATAAGCCTAACGGGCAGTATGTAATTACACCTGAACAAGTAGGGAGTTTTATTGAGCAGTTACCGCTAAAAAAAATTCCTGGTGTGGGTAAAGTAACTGAGAAAAAGCTAACTGAATTGGGTTTATATACTTGCAAAGATGTGGTCAATTATGACTTAACAAAATTGCTTAATCAGTTTGGTAAATTTGGTCGAATTTTATATGAACGTTGTCAAGGTATAGATGAACGTGAAGTTTGTAATGATAGACAACGTAAATCCGTGGGCGTAGAGCGTACTTTAGTTGATGATATTCATAGTTGGGATGAGTGTTTAGTTCAATTTGATCCGTTATTTGATGAACTCGAAAAAAGATTAAGCAAAGTTCGTGCTGATTTATCGATTGCAAGGCAAGGTGTCAAATTTAAATTTGATGATTTTCAACTGACAACCCAAGAGCATGTATGGTCAAAATTGGATAAGGATGATCTGATTGAGCAGGCTTATAAAGTGTGGACAGAAAGACGAAATAATCGAGGTATAAGATTAATTGGTTTTCATGTCACTTTGATTGATCCTCAAGTTGAAAAACAGCTAATTTTTCAATTTTGATTGCTAACTGACGATCAAATAGTTATTTTTTACTGTTAGATCATGGTGAGATTTGTTAATGATTAAGGATCTGATTTAATGTTGATAAATCAGATCCTTGATTGTTATTTTGAATATATAGCTAAATGATTATTTTAAATTTTGACCATTAGTCTTAATTACATTTTTATACCATTCAAATGATTCTTTTTTATAGCGTTTCATGCTGCCTTTACCTTCATTGTCACGATCAACATAAATTACGCCATAACGTTTTTTCATTTCACCAGTAGTGAAAGATACTACGTCGATAATTCCCCATGCTGTATAACCAATCACATCAACACCATCGTAATCCATCGCTTTTTGCATCGCTTTGATATGAGCGCCAAGGTATTCAATACGTGGTTTATCATGAATTTGGTTATCGTGTTCTAGTTCATCTATCGCACCAAAACCATTTTCAACAATGAATAGTGGTAATTGATAACGATCATATAAACGGTTAAGAGTATAACGTAATCCTTCCGGATCGATTGGCCATCCCCAGTCACTGCTTTTAATGTATGGATTTTCAACCGCATTTGGAAGCGCACCATTGACGATATTGTCACGATGGTCATTTTTAGCATCAGCTTTTACCACTGTTGACATGTAATAACTAAAGCCAATGTAGTCAACTGTTCCTTGTTTTAAACAGGCTAAATCATCTTCAGTGATGTCAAGTTTGTAACCTTCTCGTTCAAACTCTTTTAATGCATAAGCTGGGTAATAACCACGTACATGTACATCAGGGAAGAAGAAGCGTTGATGCATAGCGATTTCTGATGCCATCATATCTTCAGGATTACAAGAATATGGATAGATTGGCACATGCGAAATCATACAACCAATTTCAAAATCAGGATTAATTTTCTTACCAGCAATTACCGCTTTAGCACTGGCTAATAATTCATAGTGTGCCACTTGATAAAGTACTTTTTGTGGATTTTCACCCGGTTTAACTTGTACACCTGAATTAGTCCAAAAGAAGATTGGATTACTAGTATCCATTTGATTGTTAATTTCGTTGAACGTCATCCAATATTTGACTTTATTTTTATAGCGTTCAAAACAACTAATTGCGAAACGTTCGAAAAACTCAACCGTTTTACGATTTCTGAATCCACCATAATGACGAGCAATATGTAATGGAATTTCAAAGTGTGAAAGGGTGATAACCGGCTCAATTCCATTAGCAATAAGTTCATCAAACACATCATCATAAAACTGTAGGCCAGCTTCATTTGGTTCTAACTCATCACCATTAGGAAAGATTCGTGTCCAAGCAATTGAAGTACGTAAACATTTTAAACCTAATTCAGCAAATAATTTAATATCCTCTTTATAATGATGATAAAAATCAATTGCAGTGTGATTTGGATAAAATTTACCAGCTTCGATATCTTGAGTGATTTGTCTTGCAACGCCATGAGCACCAGCGGTCATGACATCAACCACGCTTGGTCCTTTGCCCCCTTCATTCCAGCCGCCTTCAAATTGGTGGGCTGCTAATGCACCACCCCATAAAAATGGTTTTTTAGTCATTTTTGGTTCCTTGTTATTGCTTAATTTCAAATAAGATATCGTTAAGATTTACTTCAGTTTTATCAGTTAATGTGATCAATTGGTATTGATCAGTATTAACAATAATAATCGGTGTAATTAATGGGTAACCAGCTTGTTTAATTGCTTGCGGATCAAAGCTAATTAATAAATCACCCGTTTTAACTTGTTGTCCCATACTCACATGGTAACTAAATTCATTGTTAGTCAGATTAACAGTATCAATACCAACGTGAATTAATAATTCTACGCCATTATCTAAAGTTAAACCGATAGCATGTTTTGAACTTTCAAAAACGGCGGTCACTTTACCATTATAAGGTGCATAGACATGGTTCTCAGTTGGTTCTATCGCAATACCTTCACCCATCAATTTTTGAGCAAATGCAGGATCTGGAACTTCACTTAATGGATATACTTTACCAATCATTGGACTTGTTACATCGATTTCGTCGATAACGATTTTTGGTGTATCGTCTTCTAAATGTATATTATTTGCTTTTATTTCATTAGTTCCCAAAATTTGTAAAAGAAGGACTGGGCCAAATAACGCAATAGCTGAACCAAGTGCGACACCGATGAATGAACCATAATGTTCTGGATTAATTGCATTAACAATGGTTAATGGTCCAGGTAATGCAGCATAAGTATAGTAGTAAGGTGTAAAGAAGCCTGCAGCAATACCACCAAGGGAACCACACACACAACCATAGATAAATGGCGTTTTGAATCGTAAGTTAACCCCGTAAATAGCCGGCTCAGTGATACCAAATAGACCAGTGATAAATGCTGATAAAGAGACACCTTTCATTTCTTTAGAACGCGTTTTGATATAGAAACCAAGTGCAGCACCAACTTGACCGATTACGGCAATAGTTTGATAAGCTTGGAAAGAGTCTTTACCATATGTGTGAATATTTTCGATAATCACTGGTGTAATACCCCAATGAACGCCGAAAATAACAAATACTTGCCAAAATGCACCAATAATACCACCGGCAACCCATGGAGCAAGATTAACAATCCAATTGTAACCACTAGCAATATAATGTGCAGCACCAGCAGTAATTGGACCAATCGCAACTAAAGTCAATGGTACCATAATCACTAGACTGATTAATGGCATTAATATAGGTTTAATAATGCTATGTAATCTAGGCTCTAAGAAACGCTCTAAATAAGACAGCAACCAAACTAAAAATAGTGGTGGTAATACGGTTGACATATAAGTGGTTTCAGACAGCGGTAAACCAAATAAATCAAATGTTCCACCGTCCTTAATAAATTTTGCTATCTCTGCCCAGGTTGGTGAAAGTAGTGCAGCACAACACGCTACGGCAATATAGATATTACAACGAAAATGTTGCGATGCGGTAATGGCAATAAATATAGGTAAAAAAGTGAATGGTGCCCAAGAGATAAAACTAAATACTTGACAAGTGCTCGTTTTTTCAAAACCTGGGAAGGCCAGATTAATTAAAATCAAGATACCTTGTAATATCCCTGCACCAGCTAATACATAAACAAATGGGGCAAAAACGGCTGACATAGTGGCAATAACACGGTTTAAAATGCTACTTTTACTATTTACATCTACTTTATTACCACTTTTCATTAATTGGGTAAAGGCATTATAGACTTTATCTACATTAGTACCGATAACAATCTGAATTTGACCACCTTTTTCAACCACAGTGATAACGCCAGGGAATTTTGCAATATTTTCTTTAGCGTGTTCAGGCGTATGTTGCGTGACTAAACGCAAGCGAGTGGCACAACGAGCTACGGTAACAATATTATCTTCACCACCTAACTCATTTAATATATCAACTGCCAATTTATTATAATCTCTAATTTTAGATGACATTAATTATGCTCCTTTCAACAGGTAGGAGTGCTTATATTATCCTTAAATTAAAAATTGTTAATGACCAATTTTATTGTTTGTGATCTAGATCCCGTTTTCTCGCAATTTTGATTTAATAATTAATTTACAGGTATAAAATAAAAGCTATTTATAACAATAATAAAGAATAACAAATGTTAAAATATCAAGATGTAGCGAAAAAAATTCAGCAAGCGATTTATCAGCAAAATTTGCCTAAAGGTACCCAATTGCCTAATATTGAAGGTTTAATTCAGCAATATCAAGTAAGCCGAACCACTATTATTAAAGCTCTAAATCGCCTTGAAAGACATGGCGTAATTTATCAAATTCAAGGTAGTGGTATTTTTGTTCGGCAACCCAAAAAACAAGGTTATCTAAATTTTTTAGAAAGTCATGGGTTTAGTGTCGATCTCAATGATTTACCTGGCTCATCGCAAGTATTTAATGTTGATGTTATGCAACCTAATACCAAAGTTAAAGAAAACCTCCAGTGTGAAGATGATGAATATGTTTATTATATAAAGCGATTACGCCTGGTTGAAGATAGAGTATATGGTTTTGAACAATCTTATTATCGAAAAAAAATTGTTTCTTATCTAAATAGAGAAATTGCTGAAAACTCAATCTTTAGTTATGTAAAAGATATTTGTAAGGTCAATATCGGTTTTTCAGACAAATATTTTAAAGCCATAAAATTGGATCAAAATATCGCCCCTTATTTAGGTTTAAATGCTGGCGATCCAGCTTTATGTGTTGAAGAGATCTTTTATACTTCTTCTGGTGAACCTTTCGATTTTTCACAAATTATCTATCATTACGATAATGCGAAATTCTTCGTTCAAAGTCATTCAAAATAGTCAGCAAGATTTCATTTAGTTAATAAATTATTAACCAAATGAAATCTAATCAATCTAAAGTAATTTATATAAACTTACAGCAAATTAGTTTTGCTCAACCTTTTTAAGAGTTTCGAATGAGCCTGATAAGGTTAAGGTGATTTCATATTCAGGTGGTGTATAAATATCAACATCACTATAGTTCATTGAAACCATTTTAAACATCATTTGATTACTGCTAAAGTTATTTTTTTCATAAATTGTTTCAGGATATCTTGATTGAAGTTCAAGTGAAATAGGTGCACCAACGACATATTGTTTAGCCATTAAGCGTTCAACTTTAGTGGTTAATTGGTTTAATAAAAGAGTTTCATGCTCTTTTACTGCGGTTTGAATGGTTTCTGGTGATACGCTATAAGAGATGTCATTATTGACTTGCATTTTTAACTCTTGTGCTTTGGCAATAATCTTACCGATAAGATCGAGTTTATTTATTTTTATTTTTAAAGTGTTATTAACAAAATAACGTTGCTCATTAATTTTACCTGTATCAATTTGTCCGACAGACGAACTCTTAATTGAAACATTAGTTAAACCGATATTTTTTAAATCATTCTCGATATTAGTATATTTTTGGTATAGATCTTCTTTTGCTTTACTTTCACTATTAGCGACTGAAGCAATTTGGAATAGATAATAGTTAGTTAATTTATCTTCTTCAAGCTGAGAAATATCATTTATATTATATTTATCAAGGGTTTTATTCAGATTGATAAAATTGTCATTATCATCAATAGTTAATACAACATTAAGAGAAGCTTGATAATGGCTATTTTCTTGATTGTTTTCTTTCGTAATTGTTTTGACTATGTTTTTGTAGTCTATAGTGACTAAATTATCATCGGTGATATTAAGTGTGCTTAGGTAATTTTTTAATTCCTTCATTGTCTCAACGTTAAGATCTGAAGCTTCAGTAGGTGTTGCTCCTTCTGTTTCTAAAGTAATAGAAAATTCAACTGTATCAGGTTTTAATTTAATGCTATCAATAATACTTGAATTAATTTGCCCCACTGGAATGAGATCTTTGCCATATTTTAATTGTTGCAGTTCTAAATAAGAATTACTGACGTTTAACTCGTTATAGTTTGCCTGAGATGGAAATATGGTGCTTATATTGAGTAACAGAATTAATATAAATGTTTTTTTCATTTTATTTCCTTAATTTAATTCAGTCTAGAGAAATGGGCTTAAGTAAATTCAATGTAGAAAGATAAGAAAATAGTAATTAATTTAATTGAAAAGTTGTCAAATAATTGTAAAAGTTTGCAAATATAAAAAAGCGTCTTACGACGCTTAGTTATTTAATGCCATATTCAGAACGATAAGCTTCGACTTGGACTACTTGGTCTTTACGTGATGGATCACGATAAAGATATTGGATCAAATCATCTAAAGTGATAATCGAAATTACGTCACAATTATAAGTTTGTTTGATTTCTTGAATAGCGGATAATTCACCTCGACCTTTTTCCTGACGATCAAGACAGATTAATACGCCAGCAAGTTTAGATTGATTATCTTCTAAAATTCGCATTGATTCACGAATTGCAGTACCAGCGGTAATTACATCATCAACTAACATGACGCGTTGTTGATAAATAGAACTACCAACTAAATTACCACCTTCACCATGATCTTTAGCTTCTTTTCGGTTAAAGCAATAAGGTACATCAACATTGTGGTGCTCGGATAAAGCCACAACTGTAGATGAGACAATTGGGATACCTTTATAGGCAGGACCAAAGATGACATCATATTTTAAATTTGCATCCATTAATGCAGCGGCATAAAAACGACCTAATAACGCCAAATCTTTTCCGGTATTAAATAGTCCTGCATTAAAAAAATAGGGACTTTTCCGCCCTGATTTTAGGGTAAACTCACCAAATTTTAATGCTTGCCTATCTAAAGCAAATTCTATAAATTCACTCTTATATGATTTCATCGATCCTCTCCAATTAATCTTTTAAAGCTTGTTTTTGTGCTTCTATAATGGTTGTAATGCCATTTTTTGCCAGTTCTAATAAAGTTAATAATTCTTCATGACTAAATGGTTCACCTTCAGCAGTACCTTGAACTTCAATGATGCGACCATCATCAGTCATTACCACATTCATATCGGTTTCGGCATTAGAATCTTCAATATATTCTAAGTCGCATACCGCTTCACCATTAACAATGCCTACCGATACGGCAGCCACTAAAGATTTAATTGGGTTTTGTTTGATTTTACCACTTGTTAACATCATGTTTATAGCGTCAACTAATGCTACACTAGCGCCTGTTATTGATGCAGTTCTAGTGCCTCCATCAGCTTGGATAACATCACAATCTAATGTAATGGTATATTCCCCTAATAATTTTAGGTCAATCATTGCGCGTAATGAACGGGCAATAAGGCGTTGGATTTCCATCGTACGGCCAGTTTGTTTTCCTTTTGCTGCTTCACGTTGAGTTCTTGAATTGGTTGCTCGCGGCAACATACCATATTCAGCGGTTACCCAACCTTGATTTTGACCTTTTAAAAAGCGAGGTACAGATTCTTCAATTGTTGCATTACAAAGTACTTTTGTTTCACCAAACTCGACTAATACAGAACCTTCTGCATGCTTAGTGTAATGACGGGTTATTTTGATTGGGCGGACTTGTTCCGCGGATCGACCAGACGGGCGCATGCAATTCTCCAGCAGTTTTATTTTAAAATTTATCTTTGAACTTATTAAATCATTTAGGAGGACATCAACAAGAAAGCGTTGATGTTTAGCCTAAGCTAAGAGCACATTATACAGAATTTGTGATACAATGCCCAGCAAGTTTTTTATAAATTTAGGACCTATTATGATTTCTAGTATGACCGCATATGCGCGAAAAGAGTTAAACCAATCATGGGGTAGTGCTTCTTGGGAGTTACGTTCGGTCAATCAACGCTACTTAGAAACCTATATTCGTTTACCCGAACAGTTTCGTTCTCTTGAGCCGATTATTCGTGAACGTCTTCGTGCTCGATTAACGCGCGGAAAAGTCGAATGTAATTTACGTTTCGAATTAGATCCAGCCGCACAGCATCAAGAACTATCATTAAACATTGAACTGGCTAAGCAAATATTAACAGCTGGTGACTGGATAAAACGCGAATATCAAACAGGACAAATAAATCCGCTTGATGTTTTACGTTGGCCAGGTGTCATGTCAAGCAAAGAACAAAATTTGGATACTATTTCGCAAGAGATTTTGGTTTTACTTGAAACCGCAATTGATGAATTTATCACAGTTCGGGAGCGTGAAGGTAAAGCGCTTTGTGAATTAATTACTCAGCGTTTACAAGCGATAACCGTGGAAGTTGATAAAATTCGTACTTGGATGCCGCAGATTTTAGAATGGCAAAAAGAACGACTAAAAAGTAAGCTTGAAGAAGCTAATATTGATCTGGATAATTCACGTTTAGAACAAGAAATTGTTATGGTTGCCCAAAAAATTGATGTCGCTGAAGAACTAGATCGGTTAATGACGCATGTTAACGAAACATATTCGATCTTAAAGAAAAATGAGGCAGTAGGTCGTCGACTCGATTTTATGATGCAAGAGTTCAACCGTGAATCAAATACTATTGCTTCAAAATCGATTAATGCTGATGTAACCGCTAGCGCGATTGAACTCAAAGTGTTGATTGAGCAAATTCGTGAGCAAGTGCAAAATATCGAATAATTTACTTGTTGATGAATCAGTATCTCGGTATTTTTGCTGTTATTTTGGCATCGCTATTATGGGGCACAACTGGCACAGCAGCCACTTTTGCCCCTACTTTATCTCCTTTATTTATTGGTTCTTTCGCAATGGGCATTGGAGGGATATTGCAATGTGGATTAGCTATTTATAATATCAAGCAAAACCACTCATTATTAACAACTCATAGCCGTTTTTTAGTTGTAGGTACCTTAGCAGTGGCTATCTATCCTTTGGCATTTTATTCATCGATGCGCTTATCTGGCGTTACTATCGGTACGGTTGTTTCGATAGGATCAGCGCCAATCTTATCAGCTATAATTGAATATATTAGTCGTGATTTTCAAGTGACTAAACAGTGGGTTATTGGTGCTTTACTGGGTATTATTGGCATGACTATGTTAGCATTTTCTGAAAATACTACGACCACAATTGAATATAATCATGTTGGTTTGGGAATTTTATTAGGACTTATTGCTGGTTTTACTTATGCTCTTTACTCATGGTCAGCAAGACAATTAATGTTAAAAGGTATAGATAGCAAAGCGGCCATGGGTGCTACATTTGGTTGTGGTGGTTTATTACTGATTCCAGTGATGTTAATAACGGGAACGACATTTTTTGCAGCATGGAATAATATTGCAGTTGGCTGTTATATGGCATTGATTCCAATGTTTTTGGGATATCTATGCTATGGATATGGATTATCGAAAATATCTGCCAGTTTAGCAACTACTATTAGCCTATTGGAACCGGTTATTGCTGCAATTCTCGCTATGTTAATTGTTGGCGAATCGCTATCATTAATAGCTTGGATTGGTATGTTATTTATCTTTATCTGTTTGATTATAGTTACATTATCAAGCGTAATTAATAATTAAAAACGATATTATTAATTGAATTTAATTGAACGATTGAATTATTGAACTAAAGACAATAATTTCACTAATCTGATCATTGATTTGCTGATAACTAAGAATAGATTAATTTTCTAATTTGACTGTCTTTATTCCTATTTTAAGCCTCTAAGATCTATTTTTTCTTCTACTTGAAAATCAATTAAATGTTGCTAATATAATGATATTATTTTTGTTGTAAATATTTAAAAATATTAAAGGATGAAAAGGAATAACTAATATGAAAAAAATGCTTACAAGTGGTTTATTAATTTTATTTTTTGCATGTTCGGTTAATGCAGCTAAATATGATAATGTACCATATGATGAAGTGCTAAAAATTGCCACCGAGCAAAAAGATCCAGTTGCACTAAATGAGTTAGGCTATAGATACCTCAATGGGGTAGATGGTGTTGAAAAAGACTATGTTAAAGCGAGAGAATGGTTTGATAAAGCTATTGCACTAGGCAATGGAAGAGCCGAATCCAATGTAGGTACTATGTATGATAAGGGTAATGGCGTTGAACAAGACTATGCTAAAGCGAAAGAGTGGTATGAAAAAGGTGTTGCAAAAAATGATATGTATGCGCAATTAAATTTAGGTGGCATGTATAAAGAAGGACGAGGTGTTGAAAAAGATCCATTAAAAGCAAAAGAACTACTTGAAAAATCAGCAGAACAAGGTTTGTCTTATGCTCAATCTTTTTTAGGTGATATGTATTTTTTTGGTCAAGGTATTGAAAAAGATGCAAATAAAGCTCGATACTGGTATGAAAAAGCAGCTGAACAAGGTATACCTGAAGCTCAGTTTAATTTAGCTGTCATGTATGAAAATGGTATGGCTGGCCTAAAAAAAGATCACAATAAAGCGATGGATTTATTTGAAAAAGCTTGTGAAGGCGGTGTGGAGCATCCAATTTGTCAATAATTTTTAATTAATTAA
Source organism: Gilliamella sp. N-G2 (assembly GCF_002142215.1). Classification (GTDB taxonomy): domain Bacteria; phylum Pseudomonadota; class Gammaproteobacteria; order Enterobacterales; family Orbaceae; genus Gilliamella. The sequence goes on along the minus strand of NZ_NAST01000004.1, from coordinate 126,596 downwards.
AATTTAGTTTTAGCGAGAATTAACTAAACTACAGTTAAATTCAAATGAAAAAGGCGGACGAAGTCCGCCTTTTTCATTTTTTAGAGTTATAAAATCAATCTTCATCAACTAATTGCTTAATATAAACCTGCTTAAGCTAATCGATGTCTTCTTTTTACCGATTTAAAATACCAATATAATGCGGCATAAGCGATACCTGTTGATAAAAGGTCTGCAGTTGGTGATGCTGCCCAAACGCCATCTAAATCGAAGAATAATGGTAGAATATAAAGTGTTGGTAGTAAAATTAAAAGTTGTCTTGAAAGGCTTAACAAAATAGAAATCTTTGCCATCCCGATACATTGGAAAAAACTAGTTGTTACCATCTGAAAGCCGACGAATGCAAATGAAAACGTAGTATAACGTAGTGCAATAGCCGATATCGCCACTAAATCGACATCAGAACTAAACGCTCTAACTAGCACCTCAGGAATAAAGCAACCAAATATGAAGCCAACACTGGTGATAACTGTGGCAATTTTAACTGCATAGATAAACGTTTCTTTCACCCGGACATAATTTTTAGAGCCGTAATTATAACCAATAATCGGTTGCATACCTTGATTTACACCAATGACAATCATGATAATCAGTGTAATCAATCGGTTAGCATTAGAATAACCGGCGATCGCATCATCACTAGAAACATGTGAAATGGGGGCATAACGGGTTAACTGCCAGTTTATAAAAACAACCACCACTGAGGCGGCAACTTGCATAGCAAATGGTGACATGCCAATGGATAAAATTGCTTTAATGTAACTAAAATTAAGCCTAAAGTTACGATGATATAGTTTTATATTACTGTTTTTGCTAATAAAATGTTGCATCACAAATAAAAAGCTTATGAACATTGAGAGTGTGGTGGCAAAAGCAGCTCCTCTCATTCCCCAACCTAAAACTATAATAAAAATTGGCGCTAAAATAATGTTGGCGATCACACTAATAAACATGGTTACCATTGCTTTAAATGGGTAACCGCTTGCGCGCATCATATTGTTATAATTGAATGTTAATGTGATAAAAATACTACCCGGTAAAAATACTTCTAAAAACTCACGAGCATAAATATGGTTGGTTGGGCTTGAACCAATAAAGTGCAAAACAGGATCGATAAAATAGAGTAGTAAGGCTAAAGTGATACCACTAAGTACCGCAGTTAACATAAAAGATGTTCCCGCTACTTTTTCTGCTTTATCTATTTCACCTCGGCCTAAAAATATAGATATTCGGCTGGCAGAACCAATACCTACCAGCATGCCAATACCCGCAGCAAGATTCATAACTGGTAAAATAATACCAGCGCCACTTAGTGCTTCACGACCAATCCAATGGCCGATAAAAATTCCATCAATAATGTTATACAGCGTATTCACTGTTGTGCCGATAATAGATGGAAGCGCATATTGCCAAAACAATAAGCTGATTTTTTTATGTTTAAAATCATCATAAATATCGTGTGAGTTTGTCATTTTGATTCACATTGATAACAGGTTAAAAGTTATAAAGAAGTTTTAGAACAAGGATACGTAAAAGTATAAAATTGACTACAACAATATTGCTTAGTTTAGCAGAGTTATAAATTGATGATAGCACTTTTTTAGTGCTTTGTTAAAATATACCCCATTAAATTGTCGATCCAAATAGGAATCTCCATGAGCGTACAAATTGAGAATATAGTTCTACATAAATTAATTAGAAAAAGTGATACTGAAATTGAACTACAACTTCGTGATTCACTTCTCGGTAATGAACAAGCTGTTGCTAACTTGATTGAAGATATTAATAGAATTTACAACAATAAAAGTAAAGCATATGGTTTATTTAGTAGTGAAAGTCTTTTTGAACAATCACTTAAAGAGTTACGTTTAGGTAATCAAGATTTTCTTAATTTTAGTCAAGAATCAACCAAACAGCTGCGTAATGAATTAGCCAAATATCCATTTGCAGAAGGTGGCACAGTTGTTTTTTGCCACTATCGATACCTTGCAGTTGAATATCTAATTATTGCTGTATTAAATAGTTGCTTAAGCATGTTAGTTAATGAGGAGCTTAATATCTCTGAAACGCAATATCTAGATATCGATCATGCTGATATTATTGCCCGTATTGATATTACTGAATGGGAAACCGCACCAGAATCAAAACGTTATTTAACTTTCTTAAAAGGCCGAGTAGGGCGGAAAGTATCTGATTTTTTCATGGACTACTTAGGTGCCAGTGAAGGATTAGACGCAAAAGCGCAAAATAAAACCCTTGTTAAAGCGGTAGATGATTACTGTCAAGAGATGCAATTTGACAAACAAGATAAAACTAGTGCTCGTGAAAATGTTTATAACTATTGTCAAGCTCAATTACAAGCAGGGGAAGAGATCGAGCTGAAAAATCTTGCTAATGAATTACCAACAAGTGACGAAAATAACTTTATGGCATTTGTAAAAAATAGCGAATATGATTTAGAAGATACATTTCCAGTTGATCGTAGTGCCTTACGTCAATTGAAAAAATTCTCAGGCAGTGGTGGTGGACTAACCATAAGTTTTAACTCTGACCTATTAGGTGAACGTATAAAATGGGACCCACAAACTGATTCACTCGTTATTAAGGGCGTTCCACCTAATTTACGTGATCAACTTCAACGAAATAGTGGCTCAAACGAATAATTAGGGGAAAAATATGAAATACATTGGTGCGCATGTGAGTGCAGCTGGCGGTGTGGATAATGCGCCAATAAATGCTTATCAAATTGGCGCTACAGCTTTCGCTCTATTTACTAAAAATCAGCGACAATGGCATGCAAAACCGCTTGAAACTGCAGTGATTGATAATTTCAAAAAACGTTGTGAACGATATGGATTCACCAGTAAACAAATTCTACCACATGATAGTTATCTAATTAATTTAGGTAGCCCAGATAGTGAACAATTGGCAAAATCTCGTACTGCTTTTTTAGATGAGATGCAACGTTGTGAACAATTAGGTTTAACGTTACTCAATTTTCATCCAGGTAGTCATTTACAAAAAATTTCAGTTGATGAATGTTTATCCCGCATTTCTGAGTCAATCAATATTACCTTAGATAAAACTAAAGATGTCGTTGCGGTTATCGAAAACACTGCTGGACAAGGTTCTAACTTAGGTTATAAATTTGAACATCTTGCGCAAATTATCGATAAAGTAGAAGACAAACGCCGTGTTGGCGTTTGTATTGATACTTGTCACGCTTTTGCTGCCGGTTATGATTTGCGCAGTGAAAAAGCCTGCAAAGAAACTTTTGATGAATTTGAAAAAATTGTTGGTTTTAAATATTTACGTGGTATGCATTTAAACGACGCCAAAAGTGAACTCGCCAGCCATGTTGACCGTCATGACAGCTTAGGTAAAGGTACCATTGGTGAAATCGCATTTAAATTTATTATGCAAGACTCAAGGATTGATGAAATACCACTTATTCTTGAAACGATTAACCCAGATATTTGGGCACAAGAAATAGCATGGTTAAAAGAGCAAGAAAACAGATAACTAACTAGTTTATATATTACAACCTAGTTTTAGCTTTATACAGTCATGTTGGTTTGAACTAATATTATTAAATATGCTGATAGACTTTTTTGCTAGCGATAACTAAATTGATATCGGTATTAATAGTATATTAAATAATCTTCAAACAAAAAGAATGTTTTGCTAAAACTAGGTGCTTAGAACAAACATTTGTAATGAAAACCATGGAAGTTAAACCAATGAAAATAGTTTTCCATTTATCTATATAATAAATTACTCACTATTATCAAGCTAGCTATAAATTCAGCGAAATTAATTATGATACTTATCTGATTACAGCCGTAGCTTTATTTTTTACTTCCTAATTATTAAAACTCATTCGATAATCAAATCTTTCTTCAATTTTTAGCTTACAAATCATAATTGGTCATGAAAATATGATGGATTTTCTACATTACTAATAATGAATTATTGTAAATTATATATTGGTCAATTAATTATAAATAATATAAAATAAATCATGGTGATAAATTTTTTATTGGTTCGTATAGAACACTAATTAGCATAAATTAAAGATAATATTGTTTGATGCGATATCACTATCACATAGGTAATTTTTTACCAACTAAAAGGATTGTGATAAAGATATGGCTAATCTGATAATAGGTGGTTGATTATTCTATTTATTAGGTTATTAGAGAAGCGAATTTGATAATCATTATATTTGTAAAATGACAAAATTTTGCCAGAGGTCATAGGGCAAGGAGAAAGGCTGAAAAATAGTTTAACAAAATAACCAAGACTTTTGACTAAATACAGCTAGCTTATTGATGATGAAGGAATGAATTATATTGATAATATTTATAATGATTTAAATGGCAAAATTGAATCAAGATTATTAACGAGTAACTATTACAACAAACTATGCAAACTATACGCTTGCAAAGGTATGCCAATGGTTTGATCTTTAAATAGAGAATAACGAAATATGAAAAAAACAGAAGAATTATCAATAAACTCAAGTGTATCTAAACAGTTAATCACTACTATCTTTAAACCATTAAGTGAACTGGATAAATCTTTGCCTGCACGGATCATACAATATATCTTGGATGGTGATGAACTTACTGTGTTAGTTGATTTTGATAAATTATGTCAAATACCTAATAATGCAATTAAGTTTTATAAATTATTACAAAATCCATCTGAGTTATATTGTGCTCGTCATTATTATTCTAGTATAAATTACGGAATTCATTTGTCGTTAAAAGCTCGTATTAATATTTATAAATCTTGGACTGACGCTTATACTCCTGAACAGATAATTCGATTTGCCCGAGTGTTAGCCACTCTATTTGATCATTTACATTTTATTAAACATATAAATCAGCAAATCCCATCATGGTTTATCTATTTATTATATGATGGACTGATTACTACGTTACCCTCGTATAGTGAAAATCAAGACAAAATTGAGGAACGTGAGAATTGGTCAATTCAACAATTAGACCAATTTCTTGAAATTGAACAAACGGGATTAGGTGAAAAGTTGCTGTTGGTGATTTTTGACCGTCAAAATATTGCTGTTGATCAGTGTCATTTCTTTCAATATTTTACTCGATTGAATGGATTATTGAGTTATATTCAAGATAGGATTGAATTATTTAAGCAACTTCCCTCACTCGGTTTAGCACTTTTGGGACAGGTCGAACAACTTAAATACATCAAAAGATATCCAGAACTTCAGTTGCAACTGGTTGATTTTATTGCCATGCAGGCGTTAAATACATCTAAACAGGTGAGCCAATTAGCGACAGAAATACTATTTAACTTACCACATGAGTTGATTCAACCTCAATTACAACACTTTTTAACTTCAGGTTCGGCTAAGCAACGTGCTAATGCAACAATTTTGCTCTCTCAAATTATTGCCGAACCGACAATTTTACAACAAGCTTTAGCTAACGAAACTAATAAAACAGTTATTGCAGCTCTTGAAAATGCGTTATCGAGATTGGCTGCCACTGAAGCCAAGCAACAAGCTGATTTGGTTATTCCTGATTTTGAACCACTTATTGATACACCATTACCACCAATTGCACGTGATGTTTTACAGCAAAATTTTGACGAGTTCCTTATCGAATGTAAAAAATGGATGCAATATGAGCTAGAGGAAAAACAAAAAAACAAAGGATCATCTACAGATCATCAAAACCGTTATATAAAGTTAAAAACAGTAACATCAAAGTCTCTGGATAATATCTTTGATTATTTGAATGGTAAAATCGATCGTGCAGCATTATTCAAAGAACTTAATAAGAAAATTGATTTTGGATTTTTACTTACTAAAAATCGACTAGCAAATTTACCTGAATTTTCTTTATTTCATTTATTCAGAATAAGACGATTAATTGAGCAGTCAGATAGTATTACTTTTTTGAAAAGGATATATGATAACTATGACATGGTTAAAAACTTCGATCTGAGACAAATAGCAGATGTCATGATCAAACTCAATTGCTATCCATATGTTGAACATGCAATAGCTTTGCCGTTTTTAGCCAGTGATTTTTATCATGATGTTTATGAAAATGAACCCTATAAATTATGGGCCTTTTTTGCTGAAAATGACTTTTTAATTGATCAAGCATTGGGGTTTGCTCCTCAGCAAAACGTACAGTTTGCTTATAATCGTCTTGATAAAGTTAGTGCCATAAAGATATTACAGCTTTTTCCAACGATTCCAGCTAAATATGTTGCTTATCTAATTGAATTAGCTTTAGGTGAAAATAAGCCAGTACGTTTTGCGGCGCAACATGTCTTAAAACGGATCCCCAATATACATAATCAAGTTGAACAAGCTTTATTGTCCACTAAACAAGAGGTACGTATTGCTGCCTCAGAATGGTTGACGGAACTAGGGGACAAATATTCAATTACAGTCTTAAATGCGGCTTTGAAAAAAGAGAAGCGCGAGATTGTACAGGCAGCAATACTAATTGGATTAGAGAAAATAGGTGAAGACATTAGTCAGCACTTAACCCCGAAAAAGTTACTGGCTGACGCCCAAAAAGGTTTAAAAGGTAAAAAAATATCTAATTTTGATTGGTTTGATTTTAACCTAATACCAACGTTAACTTGGCAAAATGGTGATAAAGTCGATCGACAAATTATTGAGTGGTGGATTTGTTTAGCGGTCAAATTAAAGGATCCGGCTAATCCGTTGCTAACGATTTATAATCGATTATTAAGCACACAAAGTCAACGACAGTTGGGTGAATTGATTTTACAAAGTTTCATCAATCAAGATACTCGAAAACCAACACTAAAAGAGGCGGAAGCCAAAGCTAGTTCAGAAACCGATGCACAATTACAAGATTATATTGAATGTTATCAGCGTTATCCGGATCTTTATCCCCATTATAACCATATCACTTATGAGCAAATATTTGATAAAATTAAACAAAATGAATTATCAACCTATCTTGGCTCAGCCATTAAAGAAAAAGGAATATTAGCGCTAATCAGCGGTATTGAAGGCCGAGTTGCTGTATCACTCTTAAACAGTTTTATGAAAAATCATTATCAACGCCGTGCACAAATTGAAGCGATGCTTGAACCTCTGGCAAACAGTGATGATCCAATGATCATTCAATTATTATTATCATTAGCACGCCGCTATCGTACGGCATCCATTCAAGAAAAGGCTAGACAATTAGTCGATAGTATTGCCGAGCGTAGTGGCTGGACTACTGAAGAACTGACCGATCGCACCATATCAACCGCTGGGTTAGATGATAATGGTCTGTTAATTCTTGATTATGGTGAGCGTAGTTTTATTGCCAGTTTGGATGAGCAATTTAAATGGCAATTAAGGAATGCAGAAGGAGATAAGCTTAAAGCATTACCTGAGGCACATAAAAACGAAAATCCTGAACTAGTTAAAGAGGCAAAAAAACAATTCAGTAATAGTAAAAAAGAGCTTAGCCAATTGCTCACTATGCAAATTAGTCGTTTTTACGAAGCTATGTGTGCTCAGCGTCAATGGCAAGTGGAAGATTGGCAAAAATATCTGCAACCACACCCAATTGTGGGACGATTGATTCAACGTTTAGTATGGTTGGAATTAGACAATAATGGTCAGATTGTCAATAGTTTTAGACCAACTGAGGATGGCAGTTTAATAACGAATCAAGATGACGAAATTTTTCTTGATCAAAATCACATTATTACCGTTGCTCATTCAGCGTTACTCGTCCGTGACGATATAGAGCAATGGCGAGCACATTTTAAAGATTACAAAGTAAACCCTTTGTTTGAACAGTTTAGTGTTCCATTACCAGATAACAGTAAATTTAAATCTGGTGTTATTGATGATCGTTTAGGTTGGTTAACCAATAGCTTTACCCTACGAGGTATTTTAACGAAATTGGGCTATGAGCGAGATAATGCTGAAGATGGCTGCTATTTTTATGGTTATTATAAATACTTTGGCAGTTTAAATCTTTATATCAATATTGAATTTAGTGGCAATATGCTACCTGAGGAAAATATTCCAGCAGTACTTTATAACCTCTACTTTAGTAATAAAAAGGGGGACAAAGATAGCGCAATTGTATTGGATAAATTACCAAAAGTGTTATTAGCCGAGGGTTATGCTAACTATATAGCAGTTGCAAACGCTTGTAATGGTTTTGATCCTAATTGGCAAGATAAATTAGTATGGTAAAAATGACTAAGCTCTGGTGGAACTAAATTATTCTTGATTATTTTATGGGTTATATGATTGTCAATATTAATGTATACACTGATTGCAGTTAAAATAGTAATACTTAATTATCTTATTCGATGTTAAACATTTTAAGTTTTATATAGATAACAAAAATGGATCGATTATAAATAGTATGTAATGCATTATAAGAAAGCAAAAAAATAAACTTATTAAGCATCAAAAATTGATGGGTATTGATTTAGATGGTTTTGTGTTTATTTAAATGGCAAAATTGAATCAAGATAATTAACGAATAACTATTACAACAAACTATGCAAACTATGCGTTTGCAACGGTATGCCAACGATTTGATCTTTAAATAGAGAATAACGGAATATGCAAAAAACAGAACAATTGTCAATAAGCTCAAATGTATCTAAACAGTTAATTACCACTATCGTTAACCCATTAAGTGAACTGGACAAATCTTTACCAGAACGGGTCACACAATATATCTTGCATGGTGATGAAATTGATGTGTTGGCTGATTTTGAGGAACTATGTCAAAAGTCAGCTAATGTAGATAAAATTCATGCATTATTGCGAGCACCAGCTGCCTTTTATAGTTCATATAATTATCAAAAGATTCATCCGTTGCAAAAAGCACGCATTAATTTTTATAAGCTTTGGACGGATGCCTATACACCAGAACAAATCATTCGATTTGCCCGATTTTCTGCTATTTTATTTGATCATTTAAGTCATATTAAACGCATAAGCGAACAAATTCCTTCTTGGCTTATGTATTTGTTATATGATGGACTAATTACTACTTTACCCTCTTATAGCGAAAACAAAGATAAGATTGAGGGACGTGAAAATTGGTCAATCCAACAATTACATCAATTTCTTGAAATTGAACAAGCAGGATTAGGAGAAAAATTACTGTTCGCAATTTTTGACCGTCAAAATATTTTTGAAAGTTATTTGCATCATTTTCAATATTTTACTCGGTTAAATGGGTTATTGACTTATATTCAAGAACGCATTGAATTATTCAAGCAACTCCCTTCACTCGGTTTAGCGCCTTTAGGACAGATAGAACAACTTAATTACATTTACCGATATCCAGAATTTCAGTTGCAACTGGTTGATTTTATTGTCATTCAGGCGTTAAATGCTTGTAAACAGGTGAGTAAATTAGCCACAGAAATACTACTTAACTTACCAGTGGAGCTGGTTCAACCTCAATTACAACACTTTTTAACTTCAAGCTCTGCTAAGGAGCGTGCTAATGCAACCATATTACTCTCCCGAATCATTTCTGAACCGACAATTTTACAGCAAGCTTTAGCTAATGAGACTAATAAAACAGTTATTGCTACCCTTGAAAGTGCCTTATCGAGGATAGAAACGGCCAATGCAGCCAAACAGCAAGCTGAGTTAGTTATTCCTAGTTTTGAACCACTTGTTGACACGCCATTGCCCATAACTGCTCGAGATGTTATACATCAAAATTTTGACGAGTTCCTTACTGAACGTAAAACATTGATGGAAGATGAGTTAGAGAAAAACCAAAAATATAAAAGACGACAAACCTATTATCAAGACCGTTATAAACCGTTACAAACGGTGACATCAAAGTCTCTGGATAATATCTTTGAATATTTGAATGGTAAAATCGAAAGCTCAGTATTATTGCAAGAATTTGATAAGAATGTTGATTTTGACTTTTTAGTTACTAAAAATCGACTTGTAAATTTACCTGAATTTACTTTGTTTCACTTACTGCGAATCAATGAATTACTTAAAGGCCCCGGTGGGTATTATTGTTTTGAATATATATACAGTCGTTATGATATTGTCAAAAACTTCGATCTAAGACAGATAGCGGATGTCATAGTAAAACTCAATTTCTATCCAGAGGTTGAATATGCAATTGCTTTACAGTTTTTAACCAGTGATTATTATCATGATATTTATGAAAATGAACCCTATAAATTATGGGCTTTTTTTGCTGAAAATGATTTTTTAATTGATCAGGCATTAGGTTTCGCTCCTCCAAAAGTCCTTAATCGTTTAGATAAAGTTAGTGTCATAAAAATATTACAACTCTTTCCAACGATTCCAACGAAATATGTCGCTTATCTGTTTGAGTTAGCTTTAGGTGAAAGTAAGCCGGTACGTTATGCTGCGCAACATGTCTTAAAGCGGATCCCCAATATACATAATCAAGTTGAACAAGCTTTATCCTCTTCAAAATTCGAGGCGCGTATTGCCGCAGCTAATTGGTTGGCCGAGTTAGGACAAAAAAGCTCGATTAAAGCACTAAATGTTGCACTAAAAAAAGAGAAACGCGAAACAGTCCAGGCCGCAATATTGGTCGCGCTGGAAAAAATTGGTGAAGATATTAGTCAGCACTTAACCCCGAAAAAGTTATTGGATGATGCCCAAAAAGGTTTAAAAAGTAAAAAAACGGCTGATTTTGAATGGTTTGATTTTAACTTAATACCAACGTTAACTTGGCAAAATGGTGATAAAGTTGATTCACAGATTATTGAGTGGTGGATCTGTTTAGCGGTCAAATTAAAAGATCCGGCTAATCCGCTGTTAACTATTTATAATCAATTATTAAGCATCCAAAGTCAGCGACAATTAGGCGAATTTATTTTACAAAGTTTCATTAAACAAGATACGCTAAATCCATCACTGGAAGAAGCAGAAGGCAAAGCCGGTTTAGAAACTAATATGCGATTGCGGCAATATATTGCATATTATAAACGTTATCCGGATCTTTATCCTCACTATAAAAATATTACTTATGAGCAGGTTTTTGAAGAAATCAAAAAAGAAACATTAGCAATCTATCTTGGCACAGCCATTAAAGCAAAAGGAATGTTAGCTTTAACTTGTGATATTGAAGGCCAGGTTGCAGTGTCACTCTTAAGTAGTTTTATGAAGAATCATTACCAACGTCGAGCTCAAATTGAAGCAATGCTTGATCCACTGGCAAACAGTGATGATCCGATGATCATTCAACTATTATTATCATTAGCGCGTCGCTATCGTACGGCATCCATTCAAGAAAAAGCCAGACACTTGGTAGAAAGCATTGCCGAGCGCTTAGGCTGGACTACTGATGAACTGGCCGATCGCACCATATCGACCGCAGGGTTAGATGATAATGGTTTGTTAATTCTTGATTACGGTGAGCGTAGTTTTATTGCTAGCTTGGATGATAAATTTAAGTGGCAATTAAAAAATGCTGATGGAGAAAAGATCAAAGCATTGCCTGAAGCACGTAAAAGCGAAAACTTTGAACTAGTCAAAGAAGCAAAAAAACAGTTCAGCAACAGTAAAAAAGAACTAAATCAATTACTCACTATGCAAATAAGCCGTTTTTACGAAGCCATGTGTGCCGAGCGTCAATGGCGAGTGGAAGATTGGCAAAAATATCTGCAACCACACCCAATTGTGGGACGATTGATTCAACGTTTAGTGTGGTTGGAATTAGACAATAATGGTCAGATTGTCAATAGTTTTAGACCAACTGAGGATGGCAGTTTAATAACGAATCAAGATGAAGAAATCTTACTTGATCAAAATCACTTTATTACCGTTGCCCATTCAGCGTTACTATCAAGTGATGATACAGCAAAATGGCAAGCGCATCTTAAAGATTACAAAGTAAATCGATTGTTTGAGCAGTTTGGTGCTCTATTATCCGATATGAGCAAATTTAAAGATGGTATTATTGATGATCGTTTAGGCTGGTTAACGGATAGTTTTACCTTACGTGATGTTTTAAAGAAATTGGGTTACGAGCGTGATAATTCTGAAGATGGAGGATATTTTTATAGTTACTATAAATACTTTAACAGTCTCAATATCTATATCAATATTGAATTCAGTGGCAGCATGCTACCTGAGGAAAATATTCCAGCAGTACTCTATAACCTTTATTTCAGTAATAAAAAAGGTTTCAAAGATAACGCAATCGCGCTTGATAAACTACCCAAAGTGTTATTAGCCGAAGGTTATGCTAATTATATGGCAGTTGCAAATGCTAGTAGTGGTTTTGATCCTAATTGGAAAGATAAATTAATATGGTAAAAAGAGACTAGAACCTGTGAGACAGAGCATTCTTGATTGCTTTTGCGGTTATGTGGTTATCGAGATAAAGATATGGATGGATTGTCGTTAAATGCAGTAATACATATATATCATTATAGTTATTCACGGTGCATTATTTTGCAACGTAATTTGTATTAATTTGCATCATTTAATGTTTATTGATATGGCAAAGTTGAATCGGAACAATTAGCGAATAAATATAATACACAATACTGTTGCAAAGGTATGCCAAAGTTTTGATATTTTATGTGAGAACAAGGAATATGAAAAAAATAGAACAATTATCACCAGAACAATTAATTAAGACTATTTTTGAACCATTAAGCGAACAGGATAAAAGCTTACCATCCCGTATTAGCCAATATATTTTACAAGGTGATGAACTAGAGGTGTTGGGCGATTTTGATAAATTATGTCAAACTTCTAAAACAGCTTATAAAATCTATGAATATATGCGCAGGCCTTGTGAGCTTTATAGCGTTGCTACTTTTAGCAAAACTCATGAAGCAGAACAAGCTCGTCTTGAGTTTTACCGCCGCTGGACTGGAACTTTTTCGCTAGAACAAATAATTCGCTTTGCTCAAGTTTTTGCGACCTTATGTGACAATTTACCTTTCGTTAAAGTGTCTAGCGAGAAATTACCAACATGGTTCATCTATCTGTTATATGATGGACTGATTACCACGTTACCAACTTATTGTGAAAACGAAGAAAAAATTGATCAACGTGAAAGTTGGACAATTCAGCAATTACATCAATTACTTGAAATTGAACAAGTAGGTTTAGGCGAAAACTTACTGTTTGCAATCTTTGATCGGCAAAATATTAGCGTTCTATCTCATAGCCACTTCAAATATTTTTTTATGATAAATGGCTTATTATCCTATATTCAGGAGCATATAACATTATTTAAGCAACTACCGATTCAAGGGTTAGCGATCTTAGGGCAAATGGATCAGTTAAAATATATTCAAAAGCATATGGAACTTCAATTGCCTTTAGCTGATTTTATTACCATGCAGGCATTAAATACTAATAAGCAGATCAATCAATTAGCTACTGAAATTCTGTTTAGCTTACCAAGTGATATTATTCAAATTCAGTTACAACATTTTTTAACATCTGGTTCAGTTAAGCAACGTAGTAATGCAGCTGTCTTACTAGCTAGAATTGTTGCTGATCCTATAATTTTACAGCAAGCATTGGCAGACGAAACCAATAAAACGGTAATTACTGCGATTGAAAGTGCTTTAACACGATTGGAAAGTGCCAATACGGTTAAACGACAATCTGATTTAGTTATTCCTGATTTTGAACCTCTTATTGACACGCCATTGCCAATAATTGCTCGTGATTTGCTACAGCAAAATTTTCAAGAATTTTTGATCGAGTGTGAAAAAGATGCACAAAAAGAGATTGAAAATAATCAAAAAAATGGTTTGCCGTGGGTTCATTTGCAAGAACGTTATCAATTATTGAAAAAAACTACCAGCAAAGATTTAGATAATATCTTTGAATATTTGAATGGTAAAATAGAACATTCAATATTAGTAAAAAAAATCAAAAAAAATATCGATTTTCGATTTTTGTTGAGAAAAAAAAGATTACAAAATTTACCTGAGTTTACTTTATTTCACTTACTTCGTGCGACTATATTAGTTGAAGGTACTACTAATATGAATAGTGAATATTGTTTTCTAAATATGTATAGAAAATATGATGTAATAAGAAATTTTGATCTTCGACAAATCGTCGATGTCTTTGAAAAGTTAAACTACTATAAAGGCATTCAATCCATTAAACATATTCAACATATTATCGCAATACCATTTTTAACCAGTGATATTTTTCATGATGTTTATGAAACTGAACCATACAAATTATGGGCTTTTTTTGCTGAGAATGAATTTTTATTGGACGAAGCATTAGGATTTGCTCGCCAACAAAAATACTGGTTCGATTCTTATGTTGATAGAATCAATGCGATAAAAATATTAACGCTTTTTCCAATTATTCCAGTTAAATACGTAACTTACTTATTTGAATTAGCTTTAGATGAAGCTAAACAAATTCGTCACGCTGCACAGGATGTGCTAAGCGCAATTCCAAATATACATAATCAAGTTGAACAAGCTTTATCATCGGCTAAACAAGAAGTTCGTCTTGCTGCTGCTGAATGGTTAGCAGAACTAGGCGATAAAAGTTCTATTGAAGCCTTAATTGTAGCTTTGAAAAAAGAGAAGCGTGAAATAGTGCAAGCAGCAATATTAATTGCATTGGAAAAAATGGATGAAGACATCAGTCGATATTTAACTGCGAAACAATTATTGACTGCCGCTCAAAAAGGTTTGAAAGGCAAAAAGTCAACTGATTTTGATTGGTTTGATTTTAACTTAATCCCTACTTTGACTTGGCAAAATGGTGATAAAGTTGATCCTCAAATTATTGAGTGGTGGATCTGTTTAGCATTTAAATTAAAAGATCCTAGTCATCCGCTATTCATCACTTATACTCGATTATTAAGTGAACAAAGTCAACAACAATTAGGCGAATTTATTTTACAAAGCTTTATCCAACAAGATACCTTAATGCCAACGATCGAGGAAGCAGAAGCGCAAGCGAGTTCATTAGCTGATAAACGTCTACAACAATATATGAGAGCTTATCAACGTTATCCAAAGCACTATCCTCATTATAATAATATTACTTATGAACAAGTTTTTGACGAAATTAAAAATGAAATACTGGCCAATTATCTAGGTTCAGCCATTAAAGCCAAAGGGATACTATCTTTAACAAGCGGTATTAAAGGGCAGGTTGCTGTATCATTAATAACCCGTTTTATGAGAGATCATTCTCAACGGCGAGCTCAGATCGAAGCGATACTAGAACCTATGGCGTACAGTAACGATCCTTTTATCATTCAACTGTTATTATCATTAGCGCGTCGTTATCGTACAGCTTCAATTCAAGACAAGGCCAGAAATTTAGTAGAACATATTGCTCAGCGTAGTGGTTGGAGTACTGATGAACTGGCTGATCGTACCATATCGACCGCAGGTTTAGATGATAATGGCTTGTTAATTCTTGATTATGGTGAGCGTACCTTTATTGCTAGTTTGGATGATAAATTTAAATGGCAATTAAAAAATGCTGAAGGAGATAAGCTTAAAGCATTACCTGAAGCACGTAACAGCGAAAATCCTGAACTTGTCAAAGAGGCAAAAAAACAGTTCAGTAATAGTAAAAAAGAGCTTAGCCAATTGCTGACTATGCAAAGTAGCCGTTTTTACGAAGCCATGTGTGCCCAGCGGCAATGGCGAGTGGAAGATTGGCAAAAATATTTACAGCATCATCCAGTTGTAGGTCGATTAATTCAAGGTTTAGTTTGGTTACAATTAGATAAAAGTGGCCATATCGTTAATAGTTTTAGACCAACGGAAAATAGTCGTTTAGTGACTAATCAAAACGATGAAATCTTCGTTGATCAAAATCACTTTATTACACTAGCCCATTCAGCATTAATGTCCAGTACGGATATTGCACAATGGCAAGTGTATTTTAAACATCACAAACTCAATCAGTTATTTGATCAGTTTAACCATCCATTACCTGACATTAGTAAAATTGACGACGGTATTATTAATGATCGACTAGGTTGGTTAACAGATAGTTTCACTATACGAGGTATTTTAACTAAATTAGGTTATAGACATGGTGATATCGAAGATGGAGGCAGTTTTTATAGTTATTATAAATATTTTGCCAATTATAAACTTTATATCAATATTGACTTTAGTGGTAGTATGCTACCAGAGGAAAATATTCCTGTCGTGCTTTATAACCTTTATTTCAGCAAAACACCAGGTTTTATCGAAAGTGCAATTGCACTAGATAAACTACCCAAAGTGTTATTAGCCGAAGGTTACGCTAATTATATGGCGGTAGCTGACGCATCGAATGGTTTTGATCCTAATTGGAAGGATAAATTAATATGGTAAAAAATAACCGAGACCTGATGGAACAGGTCATTCTTGATTGTTTTACTGGTTTACATGATTTAGAACCATCAATGCCTGAACGGATTTGTCATTATATTTTATATGACAAAGATCCCATGGTTCTTGATGATCTAAATAAATTAACAAAATCTAATATTTCTAATGAATATGATAAACAGGTTTATAGTTTACTAGGTTGTCCAGGTTTTGTTCTTCTTGCTTATTTTGATGACAATAATAAACCACTGCAAAGCGCTCGAGACAAATTTTATCAATTATGGACGAGTCAATATTCACCTGAACAGATCATTAGGTTTGGTAAAACTTTAGCAGCAACTTATATTCCGAATATGCACGGACGAATTTTTTATGAGCCAGTAAATATTGCTGTTATTACTCCAAAACTACCCTTATGGTTTTTATATCTGTTTATTGATGGATTGATTACCACCTTTTTAGATCGTAATATCAATGCTGAGGAAAAGATAGCTGAACGTGATAATTGGTCGATTGAACAACTACATCAATTACTCGAAATTGAGCAGACGGGTTTAGGAAAACAACTTATGTTTGCTCTTTTTGAGCGACAACAAATACCAAGATATTATTATGAATATTTTAATAATGTGTATGCGATTAGAGGATTAAAATTATATATAACTGAAAACTTAGAATGGTTTAAATCTTTACCAGATCAAGAACTATCCGAAATTGGTCAATTACAGCAATTACAATATATTGCCAGTCATGGTGAACTTAAAGAACTAGTCGTGGAATTGTTGGTCAAACAATCTGTCTGTAGCAATAAAAAAATAAGAGAGTTAGCGACAACGCTATTGCTTAGTATGCCTAAAGAAAGTGCACAAAATCAGTTAATTGCTTCATTCCAACAAGGTACGCCAAAGCAGCGTTGTCAGAAAATTGCGCTATTAGTTAAATTGTCTGTTAATAAAGGAATATTAGAAAAAATACTGACTGAAGAAACGAATAAAATAGTAGTTAAAAGTATCGAAAATGCTTTATTCTCCATTAATAATGATAAGTTAGCTAAGCAGCAAGAGGATGAATTTATCATTCCTCCTTTTATGCCAATTACTGAAGTTGATTTACCTGTCAAAGCGCGAGATATATTGCAACAAAATTATCAAGAGTTGTTAATACAATCGCAAAATAGAGCACAACAAGAAAAACTCTATAATCAAAGATATCATTACCGATATACCAATGAGCAGGAACGTTGCGAACAATTAACTACTTTCACTGACAATGATTTAGATATGATTTTTCGTTATCTAAACGGTAAAGGGCAGTTAATGCAATCTGAAATTAAAAATAAGCTAACTAATGAGATTATTTTACATAAAGGGCGTTTGCAGGCATTACCTGAATTTAATTTGTATCATTTATTACGCGCAGAAAGAATTATTTATAATAAGATCAAATCGTTCGGTTTAGCTTTAAGTTTTTTAAAACATGAGATATTACTACATACCGACTTACGCTTGGTCGCTCAGGTGTTAAATGACATATCCGATATGCCAGATGTTAAACGTATTGTTGCCGCAGCATATTTGATGAATTATTATTATGATCTAACCTTAGAGTGTGACGCAAATTATGTTTGGCCTTTTTTTGCTGAAAACCTTATCTATCTTGATGAAGCATTGGGATTAATACCTAGCCTTGAACCACAAGGTAGTTATAATACTTTTGATAAAAAGCGGGCCTTAAAAATCCTTACTTTCTTACCAAAACCTCCGGATAAATATATTAATTATTTATTAGAATGGGCGTTAGGTAACAGCAAGACATTGCGTTTATTGGCTCAACAAGTACTGAGTAAATGCCCTGATGTTCATCGTTTAGTTGAAAATGCATTAACATCTAACAAACAAGAACAACGTATTTTAGCCGCAAAGCTATTGGAAATATTGGGAAATCGGTCATCAATTGTTGCCTTAAATACAGCTTTAAATCAAGAAAAAAAAGAAGCAGTACAAGCCGTACTATTATCGACACTGGAAAATTTAGGTGAAAATATTGACCAATATTTAACACCATCTCGATTACTTAATGATGCAAAAAAAGGGTTAAAAAGTAAAAAACCGACGGATGTTGAATGGTTAGTTAGTGAGGCAATTCCTGATTTAACATGGCAAAATGGTGAGCAGGTTGATCGCAGAATTATCACTTGGTGGACATGGTTAGCGGTGAAACTAAAAGAGCCATCTAATCCTTTATTAACTATTTATACTCGCCTATTAAGTGAAAAAAGCCAACAACAACTTGGCCTATTCATATTACAAAGTTTTATCCAACAAGACACATTAACTCCGACTTTGGCCGAAGCAGAATCTCAGGCAAATATTACTGCGCCACAACGACTACAGGACTATAAAAATCGCTATAAGACTCATCCAGATTTATACCCTGAATACCGAAATATTACTCTCGAGCAAGTTATTGAATCGATCAAACTAGAAGTGCAAACTTGTTTAATGGGATCGGCAATTAAATCAAAAGGTTTGTTAGCGCTAATTGGTGGAATGGAAGGTCATATAGCTGTATCAATAATAAAAACTTATATGAAAAATCATTACATCAGACGAGGACAAATTGAAGCAATGTTAGAAGCGATCTCCGTCAATGATAATTTCATCACAATTCAATTTTTGTTATCCATTGCTCACCGTTACTCGACTAAAGTTACTCAAGAAAAAGCGAAATCGTTGGTAAACCAAATAGCTGAGCGACAAAAGTGGACAACTGATGAACTTGCAGATCGTACTATTGTAACTGCTGGACTAGATGATTCAGGTAAACTTGTTCTAGATTATGGTAAACGAATTTTTACCGCTAATATTGATGATAACTTTAAATGGCAATTAAAAAATTCAGAAGGTACCATCATAAAAACATTACCAGATGCGCGTAAAGATGAAGATCCTGCCATGATCAAAGAGGTGAAAAAACAGTTTTCAAATAGTAAAAAAGAGTTAACACAAATTATTGCAATGCAAACTGAACGTTTGTTTGAGGCCATGTGTACTCAGCGCCGTTGGCTAGTAAGTGATTGGCAACAATATCTTTTTGCACACCCAATTATTAAGCGGTTGCTGCAAAGATTAGTGTGGCTAACAGTTGATGGGCAAGGCAAAATTTGCAACAGTTTTAGGCCAACAGAAGATGGATGTTTGATTAATTTTCATGATGAAGAGATCATTTTAAATCAAAATCATCATATCACTCTAGCGCATAATGTGTTATTGCCAGCCAGTCATACAAAACAGTGGCAAGAACATCTTAAAGACTATAAAGTTACGCCAATTTTTGACCAATTTGCTAACTCCTTACCGAATAGCCAATGGATTGATGATGGCATAGTGAATAATTACAAAGATTGGTTAACGGATTCAATGACCATACGCAATATCCTTACCAAACGAGGTTATAAGCCTGATTATAAGAGTGATTTTATTGAAGAAAATGATGGCTTTGATTGTTATAGTAAATACTATAGTAATATTAATCTATATGCCAATATCCAATTTAGGGGATATCACATTTCTGAAGAAAATATTTCGGTTGAACACTATGTTCTCTCTTTTAGTCAAATAAAAGGCAATAGAAAATCAAAAGTCGATGCTAACCACATCTTACCGGTACTGCTAGCAGAAAGTTTTGCTGATTATATGGCGGTTGCTAACGTATCAAGCAAATTTGACTCAGATTGAAAGGATAAAAGATGTTAAATCAGAAACAAGCAATACGATTAACTGCTGAAGAGCGTTATAACCAAGAATTGGCAACATTAAGCAAAGCCGATAAAGACAATAATAAACCGCAAGGTTGGCTTTTATCACCCAAATCAGTTCGTCAATTCATTTTAGGTAACGAATCATTAGGTATTAGTCGTAAGTTTTTTGGCGACGATCCGTTAGTTGATCGTGCAATTGTATCCTTATTAGGAAAACAAGGTTTAATGCTAGTGGGGCAACCCGGTACGGCAAAATCTATGTTATCAGAATTATTAGCAGCAGCGATAAGTGGTGATTCAAATTTGACAGTTCAAGGGACAGCAGGCACCAGCGAAGATCATATCCGTTATTCATGGAACTATGCATTATTGCTTGCCGAAGGGCCCACTGAACGCGCATTAATTGGCTCGCCTATCTATCAAGGTATGTTGCAAGGAAAGATTGTTCGCTTTGAAGAGATAACCCGTTGCCAACCAGAAATTCAAGATATGCTGGTATCGGTTATGTCTGAAAAACAAATGATGATTCCCGAAATGGGGCCTAATAGCGTTATTAAAGCTAAACCTGGATTTAATATTATTGGTACCGCCAATTTACACGATCGTGGTGTGCACGAAATGTCTGCGGCATTGAAGCGACGTTTTAATTTCGAAACTGTTAATCCAATTGCTGATAAAAATTTTGAGATTGAATTAATTCAACGACAACTTAATCAGGAATTGGGGGAATTAACGACACAAGTTATTATCCCTATTGATGTCATTGAACTATTGGTGACTACTTTTCAAGAGCTCAGACAAGGTCAAACCACAGAGGGTGCCAAATTAAAAACACCCGATGCAGTAATGTCTACCGCTGAAGCAGTTAATATTGCCTATGCATCAGCATTAGATGCCCATTATTTTGGTGATGGAACATTAACTGGCGAACAAATTGCCAAACAGTTGATTGGAGTTGTTTTGAAAGACAATGCTGATGATATTAAAAGAATTCGGTTTTATATGGACAATGTGGTACGAGAGCGAGCCAAGAAATCCGATATATGGCGTAGTTTTTATCAAGAATCAAAAACTTTTTGGAAATAAAAAGTAACTATGACAATCAGCCATTCATTGTTACCGGAACGATTATCAAAAGCGGTAGAACGTTTGCAAGCGTTACAGCGTGAACAGATCTATTTTGCACCAGTGCGTCATCATAGTCCAGCATGCAGTTATGCGTTAAAACAGTTGATAGAGGAAGTTGAGCCAACACATATATTGATTGAAGCTCCGTCTAGTTTTGATACTATTTTGCAACAATTGTTAGATAGCGATACAAAACCACCAATTGCTGTACTATGCCAAACCGAAAAAAAGCTAACCCAACCAACAGAGTTACCATACACAACAGAAGATAATATCGACAATTTAAACCCTAAATCAAATATCTATTCAGCATTTTATCCATTTTGTGATTACTCACCTGAGTGGTTAGCAATACAGATGGCAAAAAAGCGACAGGCCAATATACAATTTATTGATTTACCTTGGAGTTTACAAACGGAGCAGAGTATTGAGTCAGATTCAGAACGCAATTATTCTCTACTTTCTGAAACTTATCTAAAACATAGTCAATATATACAACGTTTAATGCAAAAATTGCACTGCCGAGATCACGATGAAGTCTGGGAACATCTGTTTGAATTAAAAGATTATGATGATATTGCTAATTGGAAAACGTTTTTTGTAGATACGTTTATATGGTGTGCCATGTCAAGGCTTGACTATACTAAGGAATCACTAATTGCCGAAGGATCAGTCCAGCGTGAACAGTATATGTTAACGGCTATTGGTCAACTAAAAAAATCCAAACCACAAGCCAAAATTGTTGTTGTGACGGGCGGATTTCATACTTTAGCGTTACTAGAAGGGCTGTGGCAAAATCAGCTTATGTTACCTAAAAGATCAGATGTTGTTCAATTCAACCGTCAACAAAAAAATAGAGTGGAAGATCAAACATGGTTAATGCGTTATAGCTTCGATCGTCTTGATACATTAAATGGTTATGCATCAGGTATGCCATCACCAGCTTATTATCAAACAGTTTGGCAAACTATGTTGGATTATGACAAAGCAACTAATAAAAATCAGTCTTGGCAAGTATATCGTCAATGGCAAACCTTAACTTTATTGTGGGAAATTGTCGATAAATTACGACAACAATCAAAATATGATAATTCAACAGGATTTGTTGCTTTAAAAACAGCCATTGAACAAGCAACGCTACTGGCTGATTTACGTGGGCATATTGGATCAGGGAGATATGATTTACTTGATGCTATTCAATCTTGCTTTATTAAAGAGAGCATGGATACCACGCGTAGTGATTTTTGGATACTAGTACGAAGCTACTTATCTGGTAATCAGCTAGGTGAAGTGCCAACTGGAATATCACAGCCTCCATTAGTTAATGAGGTTTATTTAACCTTAAAACAATATCGTTTTAAATTGGATGATACTAATCCAAAACTTACTCATATTGATATTTATCGCAAACCAGAACATCGACAACGAAGCCGTTTTTTACACTTAATGACCTTTTTAAATGTCGGTTTTGCTAATCGAATTGATGGCCCTGATTATATTCATGGCCAACGTTTGAATGTGATGTTTGAAGATTGGCGTTATGCTTGGACACCAATGGTTGAGGCGAGATTGATTGAATTATCACAGCAGGGAATGAAGTTGCAACAACTTGCTATAAGTAAATTGCAATTGGAAGCCAAGCAATTTATACAAAATAGTAACGATTCAGTAAGTTTATTTGCTGTTGAGCAATTAATACAAGCTGCATTAATGGGATTGGATGATTATTTTAACGATTTAGTTGATAACTTTGCTAATTTTATTGAAACAGATGGTGAATTGGATTCACTCATTCATTGTGGTCATCGTATGCTTTATTTGTGGCAAGGTCAAACTTTTTTACAACTTAAAGTCACATCGACTTTGCATACCTTATTAACTAAAATCATTAAGCAGAGCTTTTTCTTGCTAACTAAATTAAAACAACATGAAAATGAACAGCAACAGCAAAATTTAAAAATATTACTTTCATTTAGAGATTTATTAAATTCTTTGCCTGATGAACTTGATGCACACCAACTTAAACAGGACTTTTACCATAATTTATCACGCTTGCAACCTGAGTTAACGCAGGCACCATTGATCCGTGGCACTATTGATAGTATGAGTTATTTAGACGCCTATTTAAGCCAACAACAATTGGAAGATAATATTAAAATCAACTTTAGTTTAGGTACTCAAAATGAACAAGCGATTAGCTATTTTATTGGCATCATGCAATGTACACCTGAATTAGTTATACATTCATCGATTTTATTGGATAGTTTAGATCAATTGCTACTTGAATGGTCTCCTGAGCAATTTATCGAAATACTACCAGATTTACGTTATGTTTTTGCTCAATTAAATCCTAAACAAATTGCTTCGCTAGGCGAAAAAATTGCCCAAAAGTATCATATTGTTGATGCTGATTTGCACTTTCAACAGCATCAGTTTAGTGAAAATCAGCTACAAAAAGCACTTTCGCTGGAATTGTTAATTATGAAACATATAAAACAGCAACATCTTAGTGATTGGTTCAAATATTAGGCATTGGTATGATTAACAATAAACAAACCAAAAATAGTAACACAGACCAACAAGTTAAGCGTTGGCGTTTGATATTAGGTCAATACGCCGATGACAATCTAAATAATAAGTTAGATTCATATGAGCAGCAAATTGATCAAGCTTTAGATTACCTTTATCAACATGAATATCTTGCTCGTGGTTTGTTAACTGAAGGCAAAAACCGTTCAGGTGGAAAAGATGGATCAGTTTATAATACGGTAAATTGGCTACGACAATCACGAAAACTGTTTCCTAAAAGTACTTTTGAACGAATGCAGAACCAAGCGCTTGAACGTTATAATCTCCAAGGTATTTTAAATGATCCTAATGCAGTGAAAGAATTACAACCCAATTTTAATTCTGTACGGCTTTTAATGAGATTACGAGGTAAACTCAGTAACAGTGTTCAAGATGAGGTAAAAGCGCTTATTAAAAAGGTGGTGGATGAAATTCTGCAAAAAATTCAAACCAGTTTTATTAATACCATGACAGGTAAAAAAAATCGCTTTAGACGGTCATTACTTAAAAACAGCCAAAATTTTGATTGGCGAACAACCATTAAAGCTAATTTAAAACATTTTGACCATGACCAACAACGAATCGTTATTGAGAAAGCCATATTTAACTCTCGCGCTAAACGTCAACTTCCTTGGGATATCATTTTATGTGTTGACCAAAGTGGTTCAATGGATAGCTCTATTATTTACTCGGCTGTGTGTGCCAGTATCATAACTCAATTGCCTGCAGTTAAGTTACATTTATTTGTTTTTGATACTCAAGTGGTGGATTTAAGCCATTTAGTAAGTGATCCAGTTGAAATACTCATGACAGTACAACTCGGTGGTGGTACAAATATTGGCTATGCACTAAATTATGCAGAACAAAGAATAATCAATCCAACTCGTACCATCATGGTTGTGGTAAGTGATTTTTATGAAGGTGTGAATTTAACCAATCTCTATAATACCGTTGCACGCCTTAATGCTAATAGGGTTAAAATGCTCGGTTTAGCGGCCTTAGATTACTCTGCAACCCCTGTTTATGATCTACAAACATCTCAAGAACTCGCTAATCGGGGCATGCAAATTGCTGCTTTAACACCGGAACATTTTGCCAATTGGTTAGCAGAGGTGATGCAATGAGTTGGTCTCAAATCTATTTAAATTATGACCAAGATGCTTTAGCTGTTTATGCTAATGTTGGCGTAGTTCGCCGTGCAATTAAAGATATTCAAGCTAATAAAGTAAAATTAATTGAACATAATCAGTCATATTTACTTTTTGATGTAGATAATCAGAAAGTAAAACTGACACCTCAAGGCATTCAAGCGGCAAATTGTAGTTGTCCTGCCAGTGATCATTGTAAACACATAATTGCTGCTGTTTTTTGGCTGCATGAAAATGCAATTATTGAGAATGTTGAAGTTAAATCGATTAGTGACACACTCAATCAATCATTTGAATCCTCTAGACAACATTGCGATCCGTTAGCTGAACTATTAGCAATTGATAGTAGCCAGTTATTTAAAATAGTGGGCAAAGCCAATATACGACTAGCTTATCAATTATTGTTTGATTGGTTACAAAACGATGTTGTAACTGTGCAAACGCAGGATGTTCAACTTCGTATTCTCGTTCCACAAAGTGCTACACCTATTATCTACACGGCTGGCACTGGTTTTGCTGGTATCATCTCAGAACTGCCGGATAAACAAAAACAAGCCGTACACTTAGCGGTTGTAGCTTATCTATTCCAACAAAATCAAAAAAATTGGTTATGGCCTGAACAGATTATTTCACAACATCAACAAAAGAATAAACAAGATCAACTTACTGATGATGAAAGTAACTTGATAAGACAGATACAAAGTCAAATCAACACTTTAATAACTCATGGGTTATCGCATGTAAGTGCTAGCCAAGCCAATCAATTACAATTGCTTAATATGTCAGCTAGAGCACAAGGTTTAGCAAAGTTGGCAGCTATGCTTAGGCAACTGTGTCAATTAGTTGAAATGCAAGCTAAGCGACATTTTGCTATTGAGGAACGAGATATTATCTTGCTTTTAGCTCGCATAACAGTTCATTTGCAAAAACTATTAAATAGCGAAGGTCAACAACTTACCAATTTAAGAGGAAATCAAAAACGTCAATATCAAGCCGAACAAAAAGTGTTAGATTTATTGCCATTAGGTGCTTATTGGTGGCAAAGTAAAACGGGTGCGCAAGGTGCCACTTTCTACTTTTGGCAACCTCAGTACAAGCAGTATTATCAAACAACGCTAGCCAGATCCAATAAGGCTGATAATAACTTTAATAGATATTCCATATGGCACACTATTTCATTATGGCAATCAATGCCAAATATGTTGATGAAAAGACGTTTCTCTCTTCATAATCTTCTCATTGCCGAAAACAATAATTTATCCAACAATGGGCCGAGTGTGGAGCTAAAATCGACAGGGTGGAATGAGCGGGATTATGAAGATTTTCGAGCATCTAGCGGTTTTCGAAACTGGAAAGAACTGAGTAGTTATTTACAGAATAGTGATACCAGTGATAACTTGTTTGAGCAGGTAATTGCTATTCATATTACCAATTCACACAAACCTGTATTAGATGAAATTAAACAGAGTTTAACTTGGTGTATAAAAGATAATCAAAATAATCAACTGTTCTTACGCCTTTTTTGGGATGGGATTCATACTCAACGCCTTGATATGTTAAATTTTATTCTGAAAACTGCTCATCAACCGTTAACAGTGTTGGTAAAATGTATTAAAAATGACAGTAATTTAGATCTAGAACCTTTTGCTCTGATTTATAAAGAGTCAAAAACCAACCAAATTAATATTAGCAATTTGGATTTTGATTATGAAGAGTTATATTCAAAAGAAAAAGCTTATAAAGCCTTTGACACATCTACAGAGTCAAGTTTAAAGAGACAGATAGCGCAAATTACTTACCAACAAGATCCTATAGCGACATTTATCTTAAAACCGACGATGACATTACTTGAAGCAATTACCAGCTCGGGACGATTGATCTTATCTAGCGCTGATAAACAAAAAATAACCCAATTACAATACCAATGTGACACTCTTGGTTTAAATACTTTAAGCCACACTTTAAACAAACTAACGCAAAACCAACCAATCAAAATTAAGCATATTCTACAAACGGCTTATCTTTGTCATTTCATGAATGAAACCCACTATCAATTGCCAATTGTAATAACAGAGAATGAGGAATAGACAAAAATCAACTAACGCCAACTAATAAAATGATTACAACCAAACAAAATAGCTTAGCAAATAATACTGTTATTGAGTTTTTAATTAATAACATAGAAGGTAATTATCTAAAATCATTCACAAATAATATTATGATGGTATAGACTCCTTAATATTTTCACAAGTTATCTGATTTAATAGTTATAATGGAAAATTACCTTAATATAAGGTTGTTTATTTCATTACAAAAGATAATAACCGTTTAAAACAATCATATTAAGCAGTTTTATTATTCAATTCACAAATAAGAGAAATTATTTCAGGCAATATATCTAAGATTAAGGCTAATTGCTGCATAACCAGCAGATCATTATTGCTTTGGTCATCATTGGTTGATAGTGATTCAATATAATCAGCAACCACTTTTTTCAATGGTTGATATTCAGAATCGATTTTTTGGTCACTTAGCATAGTAATTATATAAACCGATATATCATCAAAAATTTCCAAAGTATGCGGTGAAATACTTTTATCGCGATGCGCTCCCAAAGTGGATAGATAACTGATTAAAGTGTGATTAAGGGTCAATAATCTAAAACCTTGGTCAATCACATCTTGTTTAACATGTGGCTCTTTAGTCATTAAGCTGATTAAGGAGGATAAATCTGCATTACTATCATGAGCTGCGCGTCGTGCGACACGGTATTTGGGATCATTAGTTTTACCTGAGACATATTGACTACCTATTACTGCTAAATAGTGGCTATCTTCGTGACAGACTCTATCAAGTAATTTAGGTAAATTTCTAAACTTCCAATCAGGCCAGATAAAACTTACAGCAAACCAAGCAATAAAACAGCCAATTAAGGTAGCTATAATGCGTGAAATAGCAACAGAGATACTGCTTTCACCGATTAAACTAAAACTGAAAAATACTAATAAGGTAATAAAGGCAGTGGCATAAGCATATTGTGAGTTTTTGAATAGGAAAAATAACCATCCAGTTATAATGATCAATACTAATTGCGCTTCAATACTAGGAAACAAGTAAGTTAAAGGAATACCGGCAATTATTCCTAAAATAGTACCAAAAACACGCAATTTTAAGCGATATTTCGTAGTTGAATAGTTTGGTTGGCAAACAAATAAGCTGGTTAAAATAATCCAATAACCATGTGAAAGGTTAGAAAAATAAATCACCATATATCCAACAAATAACACAATACTCATACGAATGGCGTGTCGAAAGAGTGACGATTTGATGGTTAAGTTTTGCTTAATTTTGGCAAAAATATCATGAAAACGGGTGAGTTCTTCATCAATTAATTGGTTATCATCTTGGATTTTCGATAAATGTTGTTCTGTATCGATATGGGCTAATAATAAATCGATCGCTAGCAGATTTTGATATAAATTTTGTAATGATTTGATGAGTAATAAATTAGCCTTATTTTGTTGTTGATATTCATCTATTGCTTCTTCAAGATAGGCAAAGTAGCGAGCAAATAATGGATCATGTTGGTAAGTTTGATTTAACTTAATTGACAGAGCCAATTTAGCACAGGCTTTAGCTTGTAAATTTAAGATTCTGGCAAAGCGAAATAAAAGATCACTATGTTTAAAATGGTGGCTTAACGCTTTATAATCGCCATGTGATGAACTGGCTCGTTCATGAATATCTTGAGCGACAAAATAGTAACTAAGCATCTTTCTAATATAGCCTTGTCCACGAAAACCTTTTAGTCGATTAAATAATGAACGTTTAGCATCATTGAATACATTAATAACCTCAGTATTACAGGTCGTTAGCTCAAGAGTTTGTCGCTTAAACCCATCTGTTTCATCAGGATCGAACATTGCTGCTTTTGCATCAAGATAAAAACTTAATTTTATAAAACAATTGGCTAAAGTTTGTTGTGTAGTGCGGATAGGTTGCACAATTGATTCAATTAGTGAAACAAGGTTATACCAAAGTGCACCTAACAATAAAAAACAAGGAAGAGTGTAATTATCAGCAAATAAATTATGTCCGAGCATGGTATAAGCTGCAATTAACAAGGAGCCAAAGGCAATAACACCATAACGTTGCCCCAATGAACCGAGCATAATAAATAGAAACGTTGAGGTAACTAAGCCAATAATAAACAATAGTGGATCATGGAATAGAAATTCGACCGAAAATGTCGCAATTGCAAAACAAATTAGTGTTAATAATATATTAATACAACGACTTAATAAGCGTGTATCGATCTCTGTCAATCCTGCTGCAACTACTCCCAATGTGAGTGGGATCACTAAAGGTACTGAATCAAAGTACCATGGTACTAATGTAGATCCAGTCAAACTAACCAGCATACGAATACTAAACAGTAAATTACTGCTATAAAAAACTTTGCGTAAGGATAGGATAAATGAATGCACGTTGTTTAGTGTTTGAATTGAGTTGTCATAATAATAGTAAGGATACTATATTGTTATCTTTAGCGAAAGCAAATAAGTATGACGATAATAATTATTTAAATTAGTAGTTTACTGTTTTAACTATCTATCTTATTTAAAATAGAATTAACTTTATATTATCTATTAATTTAACTGCTGTAATTATAATCACGGCATAAGTAAATCAGATAGTCTGATAATTTTTTTTTATTATAAATTAATTTAAGAAAACGTTATATTATGCCTTCAAAAATTATTGTGGGATGAAAACATGAAAAACTTGTTTAAAGTGGTATCGGGGTTAGCATTGCTAAGTTGTGCTTGTCTAAGTGATGCTAAATTACCAGAATCAATCAAAGTTGGTTCGGATACATCTTATGCTCCATTTGATTTTATAGATAAAAATGGTGAAATTACTGGTTTTAATATTGAAATTACCAAAGCACTTTGTGAAAAAGCTAATATTAAGTGTGAATTTCAATCGACTGATTTCGATGCATTAATTCCTTCTTTATTGTCACGTAAAATAGATATGATTTCATCATCATTAATGATGACTGAAAAACGCAAAAAACAAATTGCTTTTTCAGATGAAATTTTTCTTACCAATTCTCGATTAATTACTAAACAAGGTGCTAATTTATTACCAAATGTTGAGTCATTAAAAGGCAAAAGAGTAGGGGTAGAACAAGGTACTTCACAGGAACACTTTGTTAATGACAAATGGCGACCAAATGGCGTTATCATTGTGCCATATCAAAATCAATTACAGGTATTCTCAGATTTAGTAGCAGGTCGTTTAGATGCTGCATTACAAGATGAAGTAACGGGAAGTTACGCATTTTTAAAACAACCACAAGGAAAAGATTTTGCTTTTGCCGGAGAAATCTTAAGCGATAAAGGCTATTTTGATGTTGGTGTCGGTTTAGGATTCCGTAAAAAAGATGATGAACTGCGTGAAGCTTTCAATAAAGCACTAGTGGAAATTTTAAATGACGGTACTTATCAAAAAATAAATAACAAATATTTTGACTTCAACGTTTATAGTAATAAAAAATAGTTCATGCAAGGTTATCGTTCTCTAATATTACAAGGTGCCTTGATCACTATTGAATTAGCGATTTTTTCGCTAATTCTTGCCATTATTATTGGTGTTATTTGTGCACTCGGTAAATTATCAAAAAGGTCGGCATTACGACTAGCTTGTCAGGCTTATACATCATTGATTCGCGGTGTACCTGATTTGGTTTTAATGATGTTGATCTTTTTTGGCCTTCAATTTTTATTAAATAATATTACCGATTTTTTTGATATAGATATGCTGGAAATTGATCCATTTGTGGCAGGCATTATTACGTTAGGTTTTATTTATGGTGCCTATTTTACTGAGACGTTTCGCGGTGCATTTCAAGCTGTTCCAAAAACATTAATTGACGCTGCAACAGCATTAGGTATGAATAAATGCCACACCTTTATATATGTCAGGTTCCCATTAATGATGCGTTTTGCTTTACCTGGCATTGCTAATAATTGGTTAGTGATTTTAAAAGCAACAGCATTAGTATCATTGTTGGGATTATTTGACCTTGTTAAAGCCACCAAAACAGCTGGTGAAGCAACATATCAACCGCTATTTTTTGCACTTATAGCTGGCGCTTTTTATCTATTTTTCACCTCTATTTCAAATATTATTTTATGGTGGCTTGAAAAGCATTATTCCATCGGTATCACTAAAGCTAAATTATAAACGAGCAATGTTATGTTAGAAATCCTTCAAGATTATTGGAAAGCATTATTATGGTCAGATGGCAATCATATTACTGGATTAGCAATGACATTGTGGATCTTGATTTTATCTGTATCTTTAGGTGGATTATTTGCATTAGTGTTAGCGATTGGCCGTAATTCAAAACATTTTTTTATAAAATGGCCTATTTGGTTATTTACTTATATTTTTCGTGGAACACCATTATATGTACAGTTATTAATTATTTACACGGGTATATATACATTAAGTTTTGTTAATCAACATCAATCTTTAAATGACTTTTTCCAAAGTGGATTAAATTGTACTATTTTAGCCTTTGCTTTAAATACTTGTGCTTATACTACAGAGGTGTTTGCGGGTGCTATTCGCAACGTTCCTAATGGTGAAATTGAAGCTGCTACGGCACTTGGTTTTAACCGTTGTCAATTATATCGATACATTATTTTACCTAGAGCCTTCCGAATTGCATTACCTGCTTATAGTAATGAAGTCATTTTTATGTTGCATTCGACAGCTTTAGCTTTTACGGTGACAGTCCAAGATGTGATGAAAATTGCACGTGATATCTATGCCGAAACTTATCAACCGTTCCATGCTTTTGGTATTGCAGCGGTGATCTATTTATTTATAAGTTTTGTTTTGATTTTTGGTTTTAGACAACTTGAAAAACATTACTTGCTTTATATGAATGTTAGTAATTCAAAGATTTGTTAAAATAGTAACAGGCAATATTCAATATTGCCTGAAGATATATGAATAAAATTAATTAATTAAATTATCAGCAGGAATTCCATTATCATTGCTGTCATGATCTTTTGAACCAGGTAATGCACGAGTACGATCAATAGGTAAATAACTACCATTTGTTGTTTCGATTTGACATTCACTCCAAAAGATTGAGTATTTTGTATTTGCATGCATACTTTCGCCACGGAAATAACAACGGGCTGCATTATATAAATCGCCTCGACAAAGTATAGCGATTAATAGCCAAACGCCAACAACGCTCCATGCGACCCATTTCAAATTACGCCATAAGAAAGACCAAAACCCTTTTTTACTGAAATGGCAATAAGCAAAAATTAATAGTATAACGCCAACAAATCCCAAAAATTCATACAACCAAAATAGCCACATATGGTTAACTCCTAAGCAACAGTACTTAGTATTCTATACTATCTTTAAATTTACATCCATGAACCATTGCGAATAATACCAACAGCAATTCCTTCAATAGCAAAACTTTGTTGTTCTAAGTCGACATCAATGGGAGCAAACTCCGCATTTTCAGCTAATAATTTAACGTGACGACCTTTTTGCGATAATCTTTTAACAGTTACTTCATCATCGATTCGCGCAACAACAACTTGGCCATTTTTAACATTTTGCGTTTTGTGAACTGCTAATAAATCACCATCTAATATACCAATATCTTTCATCGACATACCCTCAACTCTTAATAAAAAATCGGCTTGAGGTTTAAATAAACTTGGCGATACTTGATAATGACTTTCGATATGTTCTTGCGCTAAAATTGGCGATCCGGCAGCGACCTTACCAATTAGCGGTAAACCTTCAAGTTCATTAGGATCATCAGGTTGTTCTAATAATAAACGAATTCCACGTGATGAACCGGCAATCATTTCAATAGCCCCTTTTTTAGCTAAAGCTTTAAGATGTTCTTCAGCTGCGTTAGCTGAACGAAATCCTAATTTTTGGGCAATTTCTGCTCGCGTTGGTGGCATTCCAGTGGTTTGAATGTTTTCTTTAATCAAATCATAAATTTGTTGTTGTCGTTCGGTTAATGGTCTCATGGCAAATTCCTGTTTTTATATACAGATATATGTGATTATATACAGCTAAAAAAACAAAACAACTGTTTTATCTATTTTTTTTAGAATAATGGATAAAAATGGTAACTAAAGTTAGATTTTCTATCTAAATCACATAATAGTATGGAAAATTTTCATAAAACTATTTAAAAAAAAATTTTATGCTACAGATAATCTACTTTGTTAACAAAGTAATGCTTAGCGTAAATTTAATGGACAATTTAGCAATTTATTGCCATGTATTCTGTTTAATAGTTGTATGATATAATTATTATTAAAATGATTATTTATTGGAAGTAGTGTATGTCTTATATTGTTGCACTTAGTGGTGGTATTGCCAGTGGTAAAAGTACCATTGCCAATCTATTTGCGCAATTAGGTACACCAATTATTGACGCTGATGTAATTGCTCGTAAAGTTGTTGCTACAGGTTCCTTTGCTCTAACACAGATTGTAAAGCATTTTAGTCAAGAGATCTTGTTAGAAAATGGAGAGTTAGATCGAAGTCAATTAAGAGAAATTATTTTCAACAATGATCATGAACGGTTATGGTTGAA
The DNA here is from genome assembly GCF_002142215.1 of Gilliamella sp. N-G2. Taxonomy (GTDB): domain Bacteria; phylum Pseudomonadota; class Gammaproteobacteria; order Enterobacterales; family Orbaceae; genus Gilliamella. The sequence goes on along the minus strand of NZ_NAST01000004.1, from coordinate 92,947 downwards.
CAATTTACTGCATCCGATTATTGCACAAGAAACCCAAAAGCAGATTGCAAAACAAACAGCTCCTTATATTATTTGGGTCGTACCATTGTTAATTGAAAATAATCTACATCAATTAGCTGATCAGGTGTTAATAATTGATACTCCAGAGACGTTACAACTAGAGCGATTAATCGATCGTGATAAAATAAGTGAGTCATTAGCCAAGAGAATGATTGATTCACAAGTTTCATTAAGTGATCGTTTAGCATTTGCGGATGATATTATTGTTAATGACGGTAATTTGGTGTCATTAAAAATGCAAGTAGATGATTTACATGAAAAATATTTGCATAACTCTAAAATTAAGAATAGCTATGAATAATATTGTTTTTGAACATCCATTAAATGAAAAAATGCGTACCTGGTTACGACTTGAATTTTTACTTAATCAATTAAAAACGCATCATCATTTCGAGCAAAATAATGCTTTATTGTTTTTTCATGCTTTATCTGAATTACTCGAAATTATTGAACGAAATGATGTTAAAGGAGATTTGATTAAAGAGATTGAATCGCAAAAGCAAAAATTACTTTCTTGGATTGATATTGATGGTGTTGATAAAGAATTACTTGGTGACATGATTAACAAATATGAATTGTTTTTAACTAAATTTAATTCAAGTTTACGTTTAGGACAGCCCCTAAAAGATGATCGATTTATCATGGCAATTCGTCAGCGTTTGATGATTCCAGGTGGATGTTGTAGTTTTGATTTACCATCTTTCCATTTGTGGTTAAATCAACCGCAAGAAAAACGTAATATGCAAGTTGATAACTGGTTGCAGAATATTACAATACTTGATGAAACGTTAAAAGCATGTTTACAGTTTATTAGGCAACTAGGTGAATTTAAAACTTTTATCTGTACTAATAATTTTTTTCAAGAAACTAATGGTGATGTGAATTTGATTCGAATTCGTGTTGCTTTCGATAAAAATGTTTACCCACAAGTTTCTGGTCATATGTCTCGTTATAGTATTCGTTTTTTACCCCTTTATGCTGGCGATAATAGTAATATTGATGCAATTGAATTTGAACTTGCTTGTTGTTAGCCCAATTAATTTAAGAGTGTTTAGATGAATAAAAATACTGTTACTATCGTAAAGTGTCCAACCTGTCAAAAAAATGTTGAATGGTCTGAAAAGAGTTTATATCGACCATTTTGTAGTAAACGCTGTCAATTAATTGATTTAGGTGATTGGGCTGCCGAAGAGCATCGCATTGCGGATAAGGAACTGAGTGAACAAGATCTTTGGAGTGAAGATGATCTTGCCGATTTAGTGAGTAAACATTAATGAAGATTTTAGGTATTGAAACATCGTGCGATGAAACTGGCATTGCTATTTATGATGATAAGCATGGACTTATTGCCAATCAGCTCTATTCGCAAATTAAATTACACGCTGATTATGGTGGGGTTGTACCAGAACTGGCTTCTCGAGATCATATTCGTAAAACTGTACCATTGATACAAGCTGCACTAAAAGAGGCTAATTTACGTGCCAGTGATATTGATGGTGTGGCGTATACTGCAGGTCCTGGTTTGATTGGCGCTTTAATGGTTGGTGCATCTATTGGACGTTCACTAGCTTATGCATGGGGCGTACCAGCTATTGCTGTGCATCACATGGAAGGTCACTTATTAGCTCCTATGCTAGAAGATAATCCTCCCGAGTTTCCATTTGTAGCTTTGTTAGTGTCAGGCGGACATACTCAGTTAATTAAAGTAACGGGTGTTGGCCAATATCAATTACTGGGTGAATCAATTGATGATGCTGCTGGGGAAGCATTTGATAAAACAGCTAAATTGTTAGGTCTTGATTATCCCGGTGGAGCCAAATTATCGAAATTAGCTGAACTTGGTGATGCAACACGGTTCCGTTTTTCTAGACCGATGACAGATAGACCCGGCTTAGATTTTAGCTTTTCAGGGCTTAAAACAGCTGCAGCAAATACCATTCATCAACAGAGTTGTGGTCAGGATCTTGATGATCAAACCAGAGCCGATATAGCTAAGGCATTTGAAGATGCTTTAGTTGATACTTTATTAATAAAGTCACGTCGAGCTTTAGATCAAACAGGCTTTAATCGATTGGTTATTGCTGGTGGAGTGAGTGCTAATAAAACTTTACGTCGCCAACTCGCTGAGCTTATGGCTCAACGTAAAGGACAAGTTTATTATCCACGTTTAGAATTTTGTACTGATAATGGTGCGATGATAGCTTATGCTGGTATGATTCATCTTAAAGCATCCCAATTTGTCGATCTAGCTATTGAGGTTAAACCTAGATGGCCACTAAGTGAACTTAATAGCAAATAAATTTTTCAAATTATATTAAAGAAGGTTTTATTTAAATGAAAACATTCATTCCTGGTAAAGATGCAGCACTTGAAGATTCGATTAACTACTTTCAACAACAACTGGATAAATACGATTTATCTGTTAAAGAGGCATCGTGGCTTAATCCTGTTCCTAACGTATGGTCAGTACATATACAAAATATTAAATGCCCACTCTGTTTTGCGAATGGTAAAGGTGCCAGCAAAAAAGCTGCATTAGCATCGGCACTTGGTGAGTATTTTGAAAGACTTTCAACTAACTACTTTTTTTCTGATTTTTATTTAGGAGAAAAAGTCGCCAATGGTGAATTTGTTCATTATCCATCTGAAAGATGGTTTGCGATACCGAAAGATAACAGCTTGCCAAAAGGATTGTTATCGCCAAAGTTAATGAAGTTTTATGATCCTGATAACGAATTAACCGCGACCGACTTAATCGATCTACAATCAAGTAATGGTGAACGTGGAATTTGTGCATTACCATTTGTGCAACAATCCGATGGTAAAACTATTTATGTGCCAGTTAACTTAATTGCTAATTTATATGCTTCCAACGGAATGTCAGCAGGGAATACACCAAACGAAGCGCGTGTGCAAGCTTTGTCAGAGATATTCGAGCGTTACACAAAAAATAAGATTATAGCCGAAGCAATCAGTTTGCCAACTATTCCTCCCGAGGTGCTTAATCGCTACCCATCTGTGTTAGCAGCAATTGATGCGCTTGAACAAGAAGGTTTTCCGATTTACTGTTTTGATGCGTCATTGGGCGGTCAATTTCCTGTTATTTGTGTAGTATTATTTAATCCACAAAATGGAACTAGTTATGCTTCGTTCGGAGCGCATCCCAACTTTGGTGTGGCGCTCGAACGAACTGTTACTGAACTATTACAAGGCCGAAGCCTGAAAGATTTGGATGTGTTTTCACCACCAAGTTTTGATAATGCTGATGTAGCGGATTTAAGTAACTTAGAAACCCATTTTATTGATTCAAGTGGCTTAATTTCGTGGGATATGTTTAATGAAAAATCGGATTATGAATTTGTGGATTGGGATTTTTCGGGTACGACTGAACATGAATTTGCCAATTTAATGGCCATTTTTAAACGTCATCAAATCGAAGTTCTTATCATGGATTATCAGCATCTTGGAGTTTATGCTTGCCGTATTTTAGCGGTTGGAATGTCAGAAATCTATCCGCCTGAAGATCTATTGATCGCCAACAACAATATGGCTATTCATCTACGCGAGCTGATCTTATCGCTTCCTAATCAAAAACGATCGGCAAAACAATTACTTGCGATTATTGAACAATTTGACGATGAAGGTTTGGATGATTTTGCTAGAGTACGTGAATTACTGGGTATTGCAACGGGTAAAGATAATGCATGGTCAACTTTAAGAATTGGTGAGTTAAAAGCCATGTTAGCGTTAGGTGCAGGTGATTTACCACAAGCAAGACTATGGATTGATTGGACGATTGAAATGAATGAATCTATCTTCACGCCTGAACGCAATCGCGCTTATCGTTGTTTACAAACTTTAGTTAATTTTATTATTGAACGGGGTGATAATAAATTTAATGATTATCAAATTGCATTTAATAAAATGTATGGAAAAGCTTGTGTTGATGAAATGTGGTTATATGCTACTACCAAAAAACAATTTTTTGGGTTATCTGATTTAATAAACATAGAACATAATGACAGAAATCCAATGGATCAATTTGTAATGCATAGTAAACTTTTATCAGTCTATCAAAAATTACAACAAACTATGTAAAATAATTGCTTTTTATTACGATCAATCATTATTTAAAGTGTTAATATTCATCATCAGTAATGAAATAAAATCATTATTGTTGATGTTTTAATTCTGATTTGGATTTGATATTTAGTAATAAAAGGGCTATATTTGAAGCATATGATGCAGAATTTAAATTCTTTGTTACCAAAATTAAGTAATTTACTTGTTATAAAATAATTCTTTAATCGGATTATTCTATATTTAGTGAGCCAAATAATAGATCTTTTTAGCATAATAAAGGCTTTGAAGGCATTATTTCTTAAATTAAAGCAATATGCGAAATTCCTTTATTGTTATTCATTTTCTCTCTAATAGTTTTATCGCTAGCATAATTAATTAAACCTAACCGAACAAAATTAAATCAAAAATAGCTGCTCCTTTTCAATTTTTAGTTTTTTTAAGTTAATTTATTTATCGAGGCTAAAAGATGACAATTCTTACTGTTGGTTTTACTTGTTTAGATCTAGTTTGTTTTACTTCATCTGACTTTGAGCAAAGTGGTACCATCCCGTCCGACAAAATTGTCCGTTGTGGGGGTGGTTCTTGTGCTAATACAGCCTATTTGCTTGCACTATGGGGTGAAAGTATTTATCACATTAGTCATTTAAACGACGATACATATGCTAATCAAATTGTGTGTGAACTTACAGATGCAGGTGTGAATACTGAGCAATTTATTTTTTCTGAAAAAATGATTACGCCCTTAGAAGCTATCACCATTGATGAACAGACAGGAGCGCAGACAGTTATATCTCATAAGTTAACAAAACCGCCAAAGTTGACTGAAACTGAAAAGAATAAACTAAATTGTTTTATACAAACCGTTAGTGGCTATAAACACGATATTGTTGTTTTAATGGATGAGTACGAAGCTGAATTAAGTGAGTACATCATCAACCATTTACCTAAAACTAAGGTGATAATGAGTATGGATAGTTTGTCTGATTCTAGCCTATACCTAGCTCAACATGTAGATTATCTAATTGTTACCGAACGATTCGCATGTGCTTTTTTAAAATTAAAAAAGTTTGCTAACAGCGAAGAAATTAAAAGGGCAATAAAAAAATTACGCAATTTAACTAAAGGTATCATTATTATCCGTTTAAGAGAAAAAGGATGTGCATATCTTGATCATAAGCAGTTAATCATTATTCCAAATTTTAAAAATCAATCGTTTGATAAGACGACCGAAAGTGATATTTTTCAAGGCGCTTTTGCTTATGGGATTAGTTATGGTTGGCCATTACAAAAGACTTTATTGTTTGCCAACTTATCTGTTGCAGCTAAGAATAAGCAAAAAAGAGGGCGAAGCGCAATGCCAAACTTGGTTGATATTAGTCGAGCAGGTAAAATTTTTAATAAGGATTTTTATCAATATTTTTAATCAATAAACTAGAATCTAATAGCTTAGATTATTTTTTAGTAATTTGAATTGTTGAAAACCACATTCCTTAATTTGGTTTGAACTAAAAAGAGATTGACTCACTTTTTGGGATATTAAACTTATTCAAGTTTGTTTGGATATTTTAATTTTTTGTCGTGAAATAACGTGCTAACGAAAGGGTTCGCAATAACCCTTTTTGTAAATTAGACATTTATCACTAATTTGAATTACCCTTGTCTAGCAAATTCACCTGCTTGCTTGATTAATTCATCACTAGGTATTACTCCAGTGTATAAAATAAATTGTTCAACCGCTTGTAATATAGCAACATCAGCCCCAGAAATAATGGTTTTATTTAACTTTTTGGCATATTTTATCAGTGGTGTCTCAACCGGTAGGGCGACTACATCAAATATAATATCCGCTTGATTAATCATTGCTTCACTAAACGATAGCTGGTCAGCCTCAATACCCCCTTGCATACCAATTGGGGTAACATTGATAATTAATTTTGCTTGTTCAGGAGTAATGGTTGATTCATCCTTGAGCCATTTGTAATGATAACGCTCAGCTAAAGCTTGGCCTTTCTGCTGATTTCGCGCACAGACAATTCCATGCTTAAAACCAGCATCATAAAAAGCACCAATTACAGCATTTGCCATCCCACCGCTACCTTTTAAAACAAATGGTGTATTGTTACTAATATGATTGGCTTTAATCAGCTTCTCAACAGCAATATAATCAGTGTTATAGGCTTTCAGATAGTGGTCGGTATTAACAATGGTATTGACCGCTTGAATAGATTGTACTGATACATCCAATTCGTCAATAAATTCAATACAAGCTTGTTTATAAGGCATTGAAATTGCACAACCACGAATCGATAGTGCTTTGATGCCATAAATTGCATCTTTTAAATTATTGGTGGTGAATGCTTTATAGACATAATTTAAGTCTAATTTTTCATATAAATAATTATGAAAGCGAGTACCAAAATTACTTGGTCTTGCTGAAAGTGACATACAAAGGGTTGTATCTTTATTGATAATTCTTGCCATTAGTCAAAATCCTTGTGATCATATTAAATACATTCGTATTCTAACATTTTTTTAATCGACGTATATTTGATTATGGTTGCAAACAATACTGGACCCAAAATAACTCAAGAGAAAGCCACTGTAAAGGTGATGATAAACCTTTATTGTCACCAAAATCACCATGCCACGAAAAATCAGTTATGTGATGAATGTAATGATTTATTACAATATGCCATGCAGCGTTTAACCATGTGCCGATTTGGAGAAAAAAAAACTACCTGCGAACTTTGTCCAAAACATTGCTATCGCAAAGATTACAAACAAAGAATCAAAGAAGTCATGCGCTATTCAGGTCCAAGGATGATGATCTACCATCCAATAATGGCAGTTAAACATCTTAATAAAAATTTTAAAACTATTTTGAAGAGATTTAGACAAGAGCCTTTTGCAAAAGATAAAAAAAGTTGAAGAAAGGAGTTTTTGAGTCTCTCAATCTATCCATTTTTTAATTTTCTATAGTGTTATATTTGATTTTTCCTATTGATTTGATAATTTTCGGTTATTTTAGATTTTTTTTGCACATTATTCGCAGTTAAGTGCTAAAAACGCGAATGATTATCTTTTAAAATGTCGCATTTATTGAAATACAACCGTATTTGATAGGAAGTATGATGTCTGTATTTACGCTTGATCACCTTTCATCAGGACGAGAGGCTGTTATTAAACGCTTGTTACCTGAATCGTTACCTTTTCGTCGTAAACTTTTAGCTATGGGCATGACACCCGGATGTCAGTTGACTGTTATGCGAATTGCGCCATTGGGTGATCCAATTGAAATAAATCTTCGTGGTTTTTTGCTTTGTTTGCGTCGTCATGAGGCTGCGGCTATTGAAGTGGAGGTAACTGCATGAAAATTGCCTTAATTGGTAACCCCAACTGTGGTAAAACCACATTATTTAATTTGTTAACTGGTTCAAAACAGCGTGTTGGAAATTGGCCGGGCGTGACGGTAGAGCATAAGTCTGGTACGTTTGACTATCAAAATAAACATTATGATATTGTGGATTTGCCGGGGACTTATTCAGTTGAGCCAGATCCCACAGGTGTTGCGCAAGATGAATTTATTACTCGTCAGTTTTTGTTAACTGATAAGAATAGCTTGATTGTTAATGTTATTGATGCCACTAATTTGCAACGTAGCTTGTATTTAACTTTTCAGTTAATTGATATGCAAGTACCGATGATAATTGTGCTTAATATGGTTGATGCATTGCAAGCTATGGGTGAGAAGTTAAATATTACAAGATTAGCCAAAGTATTAGGTTGTCCGGTTGTGGCGATTTCATCGACACAAAAGATGGGATTAACTCAGTTTTATCAGCAAATCGAAATTAGTACTCAGGATTTAAAAGCCGCAACACCAACAATAGATACCTTGAGTTCTGATTCACAAGCCATTTTTAATCGTTATTTAACTGAGTTACCTGCGACAAGTGCGATTCGTCAATTCAATCGTTGGCAATTGATAGAAGCATTGCTTAATAGTATTGATTCTTCATTAGATTTAGTCGAAAACGAAAAGTTAGATACTTGTCGTCGTTTGTTATCGGTCAATTTCGATAATCAAATAGATGTCGCTATTGCCAGCGCGCGTTACGATACAATTGACGTTGTTTACAAAATGGTGATCGATAAACCGCGAGAGGCGAGTATTAATATCACTGAGAAATTAGATAAATTGGCTCTAGGACGAATAACTGGAATTCCATTATTTTTGTTGGCAATGTATACCATGTTTTTAGTTGCGATTAATTTTGGTACGGTTTTTGTCGATTTTTTTGATGGTATATTTAGTACCATTTTCGTTGATGGTTTTGCTTATCTTTTAAATATGTTACATGCACCGGCATGGTTGACGGCCATTTTAGCAGACGGACTGGGCAATGGTATTACGACAGTGTCGACATTTATTCCTGTGATTGCGGCGATGTTTTTTGTTTTGTCGTTCTTAGAGGATTCAGGTTATTTAGCTCGTGCTGCGATGATTGTTGATCGTTTTATGCGATGTATTGGATTACCAGGTAAAGCTTTTGTGCCGATGTTAATGGGGTTTGGTTGTGGCGTGCCAGCAATTATGGGAACGAGAACATTAGATAGCCCACGTGATCGTATTTTATCTATTTGTTTAATCCCTTTTATGTCTTGCAGCGCACGCTTACCGATTTATGCTTTGTTTGCTGTCGTTTTTTTCCCTAATTATGCATCAACCGTGGTTTTTATGTTGTATCTGTTAGGGATTTTTGTGGCGATGCTCACGGGATTCATCTTAAAAAATACCTTACTTCAAGGTGAATTAACGCCATTTATTATGGAAATGCCTGTTTACCGTATTCCAACTCTACGCAGTATGTTGCGAATTACTTGTCAACGCTTGAAAAGCTTTGTTTTACGAGCAGGAAAAGCGATAGTGATAATGGTGACAATATTGAGTGTCTTAAATTCATGGGGTGTTGATGGCTCTTTTGGGCATGAAAACTCCAATGATTCGGTGTTATCAGCTATTGGTCAGAAAGTTACACCAGCATTTATCCCAATGGGAATCGATAAACAAAATTGGCCAGCTACCGTTGGTATTTTTACTGGGATTTTTGCTAAAGAATCGGTGGTTGCTACGTTAAATTCCCTTTATTCAATGGATCATCATGAACAGGAAGATTTTTCGTTTTATGGTGGGATTAAGTCAGCTTTTGCCACCATTCCCAACCATCTTATCGATTTAGTCAGTTCAATAGGTGATCCGCTTGGTTTGTCTAGTGTCAATCAAGATGTAAAAAGCGTACAAAATCAATTGTCCGTCGATTCAAATACGATATCTAAAATAAGCAGTTCATTTGTTACTTCGACATCTGCTATTGCTTATCTTATTTTTGTTTTACTTTATACTCCGTGTGCAGCAGCATTGGGCACAATTTATCGTGAGGCCGGGTTTAAATGGATGATGTTTGTTGCGGTTTGGACATTTGTAATCGGTTGGTTATGTGCAACGGTATATTACCAATTTAGTTTATTAGGCCAATCGTCATCAGCAATCTATTGGCTAACTGGTATTGGTTTATTGGTTATTTGTGTATTTATCGTTATGCGTAAACTTGGACGTTTGTCATGCTTTAATCATTACCAGCTACCTACACCAAAATCACATAAACAATCGGCTTGTTGTGAGTAGTGTTAAATATTCATTAATATGTTAATAATATCTATCCGCGATTATGTTCAGTTAAAAGGACGAGTCAATTTACAAGATGTGGCTCGTCACTTTCGTTTATCGGAAAGCGCCACGGAACCTATGCTTAATTTTTGGGTGAAAAAAGGAGTGATTAAATTAGTTAATAATGATTTATTCACATGTGCAGGTAAGCAGTGTTCGGCATGCATTAGTTGTAATTTGACCGTTTATCCTAATTATGTTTGGGTTCAATAAGTTATCTTCTTTTAATAGCATTAATCAATCAGTTGTTTCCTTTATTGAATCAAATGTACTTAATTTTAACTTTTGATTATACTCTGTCAATTTTAATAGTTAGATGAGTATATATTATCTAGATTAAAATTTTAGTTAGTATGAATTGTGAATAAATTTTGAGATCTACATCACAAAATTGAATTTATCTATACCTCAAAACAACAAATGATATTAATATGAACTTATGTTCATTTGTAAATAATTATGGAGAGATAATAAACCTTGGTAGATTGCTTAAAGAAATTACTGCATTTAACTTAATTAGGGTATTATTAAATGCATTATTTATACCCCATCATAAAGATATTTATAAATATTTTAGCTTGTTTGCTCTTATTAATTTAAGATTTTGTTTATATTATTTGGTAAAAATAGTCTTAACTGAAACGACGTTGTCCTGTCGTTTTATTATTTAATAGATGTTATTATAACAATGTTTAAAAAACATGTAGTAGAGGAATTAGAAGTATGAGTCAATTAGATGAATTTAAAAAGTTAACCGTTGTGGTTGCCGATACTGGTGATATAGATTCAATTAAACAGTTTTCTCCAGAAGATGCAACCACCAATCCCTCTCTTGTTTTAAAAGCTGCTCAACTTCCTCAATATCGTTATTTAATTGATTCTGCTGTTGAAACTGCGAAAAAACTTGGTGGCAATAAAGAACAACAATTAGTTAATGCCTGTGATCAAGTAGCAGTAAATATCGGTGCTGAAATATTAAAAACTGTACCGGGTCGAATTTCAACCGAAGTCGATGCGCGATTGTCGTTTGATAAACAAGGTTGTATAGAAAAAGCCCGCAGAATTATTGAACTATATCAACAAAAAGGGATTGATAAATCACGGATTTTAATCAAAATTGCTTCCACTTGGGAAGGAATTAAAGCGGCAGAAGTGTTAGAAAAAGAGGGAATTAACTGCAATTTAACCTTACTGTTTTCATTTGCACAAGCGCGCGCTTGTGCTGAAGTAAATGCATTTCTTATTTCACCATTTGTTGGTCGTATTTATGATTGGTATCAAGCGAAGAAACCGATTGAGCCTTATGTTGCCGATCAAGATCCTGGAGTGGTATCTGTTCGTAATATTTATAACTATTATAAGCAACATGGTTATAAAACGATAGTGATGGGAGCAAGCTTCCGTAAAGTTGATCAAATATTAGCGTTGGCGGGTTGTGACCGTTTAACAATTTCCCCTAATTTATTGGCAGAAATGCAACAATCCAATGCACCAGTTGAGCGAAAATTAAATCCAAATCAAACTGTGGTTGAACGTCCAGCATTAATGACAGAAGCTGAATTTAGATGGCAACACAACAGTGATGCAATGGCAGTGGAAAAACTAGCTGAAGGAATTCGTGCTTTTGCTGTCGATCAGGGTAAACTTGAAGATATGATCGGCGCCTTGCTTTAATTAGCAATAAAAGAGGGGGAGATAGTTCCCCTTTTTAATTTTACTATAACCTGTTTTATTCGTCTGTTGGCAACAGGCAATCAATGAATTTTTAATTTATTTTGGAGATTATTATCATGAATGCAACCACACTATCCCACCGCGAACTAGCAAATGCGATAAGAGCATTAAGTATGGATGGCGTGCAAAAAGCAAAATCAGGCCACCCTGGTGCACCGATGGGGATGGCTGATATGGCCGAAGTACTTTGGCGTGGATTTTTAAAACATAATCCAACCAATCCTAATTGGGCTGATCGGGATAGATTTGTATTATCAAATGGTCATGCATCAATGTTAATTTATAGCTTATTACATTTGACCGGTTATAACGTAACACTTGATGACATAAAAAACTTTCGTCAATTAAATGCTAAAACCGCAGGTCATCCTGAATATGGCCACCTTCCGGGCATTGAAACAACCACAGGTCCATTAGGTCAAGGTATTGCTAATGCTGTCGGTATGGCTATTGCTGAAAGAACATTAGCTGCGCAATTTAATAAATCAGGTCATACTATTGTTGATCACCATACTTACGTATTTATGGGTGATGGTTGTATGATGGAAGGAATCTCTCATGAAGTATGTTCATTAGCAGGTACACTTAAATTAGGCAAACTGATTGCTTTTTATGATGATAATGGTATTTCAATTGATGGTGAAGTTGAAGGTTGGTTTACCGACGATACAGCTAAACGATTTGAAGCATATGGTTGGCATGTGATTCGTGGTATTGATGGCCATGATGCTAAGGCATTAGCTGAAGCTATTGAACAAGCACAAGCAGTGACTGATAAACCATCATTATTAATGTGTAAAACAGTTATCGGCTTTGGTTCACCAAACAAAGCAGGAAGTCATGATTGCCATGGCGCACCACTTGGTGATGCTGAAATAGAAGCAACTCGTAAAGCATTAGGTTGGTCTTATCCTGCATTTGACATTCCAAAAGAGTATTATGACGCGTGGGATGCGAAAGCAAAAGGTAAACAACGTGAAGACGAATGGAATGTACGTTTTGATGCGTATGCTAAAGCTTATCCAGATTTAGCCAAAGAATTTAAACGCCGCATGAATGGTGATTTACCAAGCAATTGGCAACAAGTTGCTAAAGATTTTGTTAACAAGCTACAAGCAAATCCAGCAACAATTGCTACGCGTAAAGCTTCGCAAAATGCCATTGAAGCTTTTGCGCCAGTGTTAACTGAATTTTTAGGTGGTTCAGCTGACTTAGCACCAAGTAATTTAACTATGTGGTCAGGCTCTAAAGAGATTTTAGCTAATCCAGATGGTAACTACATTCATTATGGCGTCCGCGAATTTGGTATGTCTGCAATCATGAATGGTATTGCTTTACATGGTGGCTTTATTCCTTATGGTGCAACTTTCTTGATGTTTATGGAGTATGCGCGTAATGCATTACGTATGGCAGCATTAATGAAGATTCGTTCTTTATTTGTCTATACTCATGACTCAATTGGTTTAGGTGAAGATGGTCCAACGCATCAACCAGTAGAACAAATGGCAAGCTTACGTGTGACACCCAATGTAAGTACGTGGCGTCCTTGTGACCAAGTTGAATCAGCTATTGCTTGGCAATACGCGGTTGAACGTAAAGATGGTCCTTCTGCACTTATCTTCTCAAGACAAAATCTTAAACAACAAGAACGTACTGAAGAGCAATTAGCCAATGTTTATCGTGGTGGTTATATCTTAAATGATTGTAGTGGCACCCCTGAACTTATCCTTATTGCTACCGGTTCAGAAGTTGAACTTGCCGTCGCTGCATATCATGAACTAACTGCAGCGAGTAGAAAAGTGAGAGTGGTTTCAATGCCATCAACCGATGCATTTGATAAACAAGATCAAGCCTATAAGGAATCAGTATTACCATCATCAGTAACGGCTCGTTTAGCTATTGAAGCAGGCATTAGTGATTTCTGGTATAAATATGTTGGTCTAAACGGTAAAATTATCGGTATGACAAGCTTCGGTGAATCAGGCCCAGCCGAACAACTGTTTGCTAAGTTTGGTTTTACTGTTGAGAATGTTGTGGAACAGGCGAAAAGTTTATTGAAATAAATTATAGTTTGCTTAATAGTATAAAACTTCGCTAATAACTTTAGCGAAGTTTTTTTTATATGTTTATTTTATATTTCTAGGAATTTTAATCTTAGTTTTAAAACGCATTTATCGATTATTATAGTCATTTATATATCCTAGTCCCAGTAATGAAAGTCATTTTATAACCTATTGTTTATTAGTTGGTTATAAATTTTTCCCATCTTAGTACAATCAAAACACCACATATTTGAGCCTAAACAATTATCACTTTATTTTAAGCTATCTTAGAATTTTTAATTACAAATATGTGGAAGATCGTACATGTATTTAGATGAACGAAGTACTAAATTACGGAAAGAGATTTTGTCTCATCTCAATATAATCAGCATGGATTTGCAAGCGAGGTTAAATTTAACGTGAAGACATTAATAAAATTAATGTCTGGTTAGAGGTAAATTTATCCAAAAAGACATCGTAGTTCCAATGGTCAATTTATTGTTGAACCTGTTTTATTTCAATTAGTTTCAGCTCTTAAACCACAAGAAAAAATTAAGCAACGTTATATCCCTTCCGAAAAAGAACGAATTAGTTTAATCATTTTAATGTTAGTTTCAAACAATGAAAAATTATAACAAAAATCGATTCGATTAAACAGTTTTCTCCAGAAGATGCAACCACCAATCCTTCTCTTGTTTTAAAAGCTGCTCAACTTCCTCAATATCGTTATTTAATTGATTCTGTGGTTGAAACTGCGAAAAAACTTGGTGGCAGTAAATATCGGTGCTGAAATATTAAAAACCGCACCTGGTCGAATTTCAACCGAAGTCGATGCGCGATTGTCTTTTGATAAACAAGGTTGTATAGAAAAAGCCCGCAGAATTATTGAACTATATCAACAAAAAGGGATTGATAAATCATGGATTTTAATCAAAATTGCTTCCACCTAGGAAGGAATTAAAGCAGCGGAAGTTTTAGAAAAAGAGGGAATTAACTGCAATTTAAACTTACTATTTTCATTTGCTCAAGCGCGCTTGTGATGAAGTAAATGCGTTTCTTATTTCACCATTTGTTGGTCGCATTTATGATTGGTAGCAAGCGAAGAAACCGATTGAGCCTTATGTTGCCGATCAAGATTCTGGGGTGGTATCAGTTCGTAATATTTATAACTATTATAAGCAACATGGTTATAAAACGATAGTGATTGGAGCAAGCTTCCGTAAAGTTGATCAAGTATTAGCGTTGGCAGGTTGTGAGCGTTTAACAAATTTCCCTAATTTATTGGCAGAAATGCAACAATCCAATATAAAAATTGAGCGAAAATTAAATCCAAATCAATCTGTGGTTGAATGACCAGCATTAATGACAGAAGCTGAATTTAGATTGCAACACAATAGTGATGCAATGGCAGTTAAAAAAATAAACTGAAGGTATTGGTACTTTTGACGTCGATCCTCAGGATAAACTTGAAGATATGATTGGCTGATTGCTCTAATTAGTATTAAACTGGGGCGATAATTAACTCCCTTATTTGCTTGAAATTTATGTGATACATGAGTTTCATAAAAAGCCTAATCAAACATTAGTTACGGGTAAAGAATTTAGTCTTGGTAGACATAAATATACTATTAAAAAGGTTGGTAGTGAGGCTAATAGAAACTTTGAAGAATTAGGGCTTATTTCTATCTATTTTAAATTAAGTGATGATGGCACCTTGCCTGGTGCCATAGAAGTTGAACCAGCTGTTTTTCCTGAATTAAATATTGGTGATGATATTTTTTTGAATGATAGATGGTAATTAATGGATTAATTTATAAGGATATTGTTATTTTCCAACAATACTCAATTTAAAAAACCATCACTATTAATTTAGTGATGGTATAGTGATTTTTAACTAAAAATTGATTAATTAAATGGATTAGGATCTTTTTTCAAATTATTAAATGGATATAGTTTATTCTTCCAATCTTTGATTTGAATATTCTTTTGTTCAGGTATATCAGTCAAATCATATTGCATATAATCATGTTGGACATTCAATTGAATCCCCATCCAATGACTTAATAAATAAACGAATTGATAACCTGAAATTTGTTTATTAATTTTAACCTGATTGGTTTTACCTGAATCAAAAAATATCAATGGCACTTGAAAACTATTTTGATATTCCCAATTGTGTCTTAAGTCTTGATATTGTTCAGTGTGCGAAAGCCCATGATCAGCAAAATAAACTACAGAATAATCTTCATTATGTTTTTTTAATATCTCTATTGTTGATTTTAGCAAGTCATCCGTTTCTTTAATGCTACTGACATAACAGGATATGTTTTCATTGTTAAGATCAAATTGCACATCAAACTGTAATCTTTTACAAAAATGAGGATGGGAACCGATTAAGTGCATAACAATAAGTTTCGGTTTATCATGCTGTTGTATTAATATGGAATCTAATTCAGGTAAAAGTAAAGTATCGTATTTACCACGGGATGATTTACCATTGTATTCTCCTTTTTTGGTGTAGAAGATATTTTTACTATAAGCTGTAATTCTCGGTACCGTTATTTCCATTCTACCTAATTTTCCTTGATTAGATAGCCAATAGGTTTCAAATCCTGCATCATTAGCAATAGCAATAATATTATTATTTAATTGGGCATTGACTTCACGATTATCTAAATAACTAGACTGACTAATTAAATGCGGGATTGATGATTGGGTATTTGATGCTGGAGCGATTAATCCATCCCAAATTAATGAGGCATTATTATTTGTAAAAGGGGTATTGTTATATTTAAAGCCATAAGCGCTCATATAATCCTTACGAACACTTTCACCAATGATAACAACATAAGTTTTATGTTGAGGATTGACCGAAACAATGGGTATTGTATTAGTTTTTTTAATTTGTTCACATTGCTCTTGTTTTTCAGTGGTATATAACTTATAGCTTGAATATAAATCAACACCAAATTCAAAAGGAGGATATTTAAAATTATCAATTAATATTGTTGAAAGCGAGTAAGCATGGTCTTTAAAAAATACTTTAATTGGTTTATAACAGCAGAGTAATAAAGATAGAATAATAATGTACTTGTTGTTAACTGTTGGAAATTTAACTTTATAAAATATGTAGATGAAGGCTATTACCAGAGCAATTGGAATAAAGTAAAAATAAATAGGTAATTGATACAAGAATTCTGTTACTTCATCGAAATCAGTTTCTGATACCGCGCTAATAACAGCAACATTTGGATATCCGTAATAAAATGCTATAGGGAAATAAAATGCAGCAATAATAAATGTTAACCCAGAAAAAATACGAAATAGTGTGAATCTGGCTAAAAAAATTAGAGAAAAATATGTAAGTAATATCCTATCAAATCGTTGTGGATAACCTAATAAGTAAACCAATAATACAGAAAGACCGATACAAACAATATGCGAAAATAACTCTTTTTTGATAAATATCACAAGAACAGATCCATGTTAACACAATCAGTTGACAAGCTGCAAAATTATATAAGCAATTAAATTTTAAGCAATATGAAATTATTATAAATTAAGTCTAATTTTTTATCTTGATATTCAATAAGCTATAATTAGTTATAAATATTAATATTTGGATAAAATAATCGCCAAACTTTCAATATTTTTTGATAAATTTGGCGCGGAATTTTGACTTTTATCATCTTGAGGCTCTTATTAATATCACATCTTGCGGTAGTTTTTGAATGTAGAGCATTCTAGCAATAAGTAAAAATGCTGCTACAGCTAAACCTAATATAATTCCTATCCAAAAACCGGCAGCACCAATTGGCTGCATAACAAGATCGGTTAACCCTAAGATATATCCAACCGGTAATCCCACTCCCCAATAAGAGATTAGGGTAATAAAAAAGATGCTTTTAGTATCTTTATAACCACGTAATACATTACTTGCTACGACTTGCAAATAATCTGATGCTTGATAGATGGCAAGTAAAATAATCAGTTGTAGACAGATGGTTATGACATCGATTTCACGAGTAAATATGGTTACTATCGGTAATCTAAAAATGATCAGAATTAATGCCACGATTACCGCTATCATGAGGGATATTGCTAAACTTATATAGGCAGTTTGCTTGGCTAGAATTGGTTTATTTTTACCCAATAAGTAGCCAACGCGAATACTGGTTGCTACCCCTAAAGATAATGGTATAGCAAACGTTAAACTACTGATTGTGAAGATTATTTGGTGTGCAGCAACGGTTATTTGACCAAGTGGTGCAATAAGTAGTGCGACCACCGCAAACAAACTCATTTCAAAAAAATAGGCTAAAGCTAGTGGTGTGCCGAGGATAACTATTTTTTTGATGATAGAAAAATCAATGAGTTTGGTTAGTGGTGTTTTTCGAATATCACGTTGACTAGCTGTAGTTAAAGTATACAAACGAATTAAAGCAAACATCAACCAAAAAATTATAGCTGCCGTAATACCACAACCAACACCACCAAAAGCAGGCAATCCAAACTTGCCATAAATTAATACATAATTAATCGGAATATTGGCAAGTAGCGCTATAAATATAATCACCATAGCAGGTTTGGTGTTAGATAAGCCTTCGCATTGATTACGATAAACCAAAAATAATAAGAAGGCTGGTACTCCCCACATAATTGCGCGTAAGAATGAAACGGCTACATCAACCATTTCTGGATCGATGGGATGATCAGTTGTGCTTCTTAGACTAATTATTTTGTCGGAATTGTACAAAACTAGCATCATGATGATGGATAAAATTAACGCAATCACTACCCCTTGACGAGTCTGATCGGCTACTTGTTCACGTTTGGCCGCACCATTTAAGTTAGAGATTATAGGGGTTAAAACCGTTAATAATCCTTGGCCAAACAAAACAGTAGGCAACCAAATTGATACAGCAATAGCTACCCCCGAAAGAGCAGTTTTGCTGTAATTACCCGCCATAATAGTGTCGACAAACGTGATTGCTGTTTGTGATATTTGGGCAATCATGACCGGTATAGCTAACGTGATTAGGTTTTTTATTTCGTATCGATAATGTAGCTTCATTGGAAATATTTACTGTATTACAGTACCCCATAAATCATATTCATCTGAATGTTCAATGTTGACTTGAACAATATCGCCGACTTTAACATCTTTCTCTTCATTCAAATAGACAACACCATCAATTTCTGGCGCATCAGCCATACTTCGCCCGATGGCTCCCTCTTCATCAACCTCATCAATTAAAACAGATAAAGTTTTGCCAATTTTATTTTGTAGTTTTTGGGTCGAAATCGTTTGTTGTAATTGCATAAAACGATGGAAGCGTTCTTGTTTTATCGCTTCTGGTATCTGATCTGCTAATTGATTTGCCGCGGCACCTTCAACAGGACTATATGGGAAGCAACCTACGCGATCTAATTGCGCTTTTTCTAAAAAGTCGAGTAATAACTCAAAATCTTGTTCAGTTTCGCCCGGATAACCAACAATAAAGGTTGAACGCAAAGTAATTTCTGGGCAAATTTCACGCCAATGATGAATTCGCTCTAATGTTCTTTCGATTGTCCCCGGGCGCTTCATTGATTTTAAAACCGTTGGGCTGGCATGCTGTAACGGCACATCTAAATAAGGTAAGATTTTTCCTTCAGTCATTAATGGAATTAAATTATCGACACTAGGATACGGGTACATATAATGTAGACGCACCCAAATTCCAAGGGTTGATAGTTGTTCACAAAGGGTATAAATATCGGTTTTTAACGGCATACCATTCCAAAAGTTGGTACGATTTTTTATATCAACACCATAAGCAGAGGTATCTTGAGCGATCACTAAAAGCTCTTTAACGCCACTATCCACTAAACGTTTAGCTTCATCTAGTACATTACCAATTGGACGACTGATCATTTCTCCTCGTAAAGAAGGTATGATACAGAACGTACAGTTGTGGTTACAGCCTTCTGAGATTTTCAAATAAGCATAATGTTTTGGTGTTAGTTTTACTCCTTGTTCGGGAACTAAACTAGTAAATGGATTATAACTCGGTTTAGGTGCATATTTATTTACATGCTCAAGTACTGCTTCGTAACTGTGTGGCCCTGATATTTCTAGCACTTTAGGATGCACATTACGGATCTGATCTTCTTTGGCGCCAAGACAACCAGTCACAATAACCTTGCCATTTTCGTTTAGTGCTTCGCCGATGGCTTCTAATGATTCTTGTACCGCACTATCAATAAAGCCACAAGTATTAACAATAACTAAATCAGCATTATCGTAGCTCGGCACAACTTGATAACCTTGAGTACGTAGCTCGGTTAAAATTCGCTCAGAGTCAACTAAATTTTTAGGACAACCAAGGCTCACAAATCCAATAGTAGGGGATGACATATTCATAATAATTATAGTAATTTTAAATTAATTGCGGTATTTTTCGACAATCTAAAATCGAATCAATTTAGATTAAGATAACAGATGAGCATTCTAACATAATTAAACAGGTCGAAATAAAAAATTTTAATTTGATATGAAGAACGATGAATATGGATAAAATCTAAAAAAAGCTCTTACAACAATAAGAGCTGTTACTATTATAGGAAGTTAAGTCAGGAGAAAAAACTTATTTTAATGCATCTATTACTTCATCAATTTGTAGATCTAAACTTTCAGCACCGCCACCAGATAAGTACCAAAGATCTGGAGTTAAGTAGACAACTTTAGTTTGGTTTTTCGCTAACACTTTTGAGTCGAAAAAGTTACCTTTCATCGCTGACTGACCAATTGCTTTACTACGGTCTACAACATAAATAACATCTGGTTTGACTTTACTGATGAAACTATTATCAATAAAGGTTGGTTTTGGTTTACCAATACCGTTGGTCGGTTGTGGTGCTAATGGTACCGCACGTTTTACTTTTAGCACATCATGAATTAATGCGGCACTTGAGCTTGCATTGATAAGGATCATTTTACCGTCATTATGAATAGCAACAATTGCTTTTTTATTACTTGCTTGAGCAACTAATTGTGCATTGCTTACTTTAGCATCTAATGATTGAATTAGATTGTTAGCTGTTTTTTCAGTACCAGTAATACTTGCTAATACATTGATATGATTTTTGGTCGACTCAAGGTAGTTTTTTGCATCAACGCTTAAATTAATTACTGGTGCGATTTTAGTAAATTCTTCCGTATGGCTTGCTTGTCGGCCGTCAATGATAATTAATTGTGGTTTAGCTTGTTTGATTGCATCAAGATTTGGTTCCTTCATATTACCTGTATCAGTAATAGTTGCATTTTTATATTGTTGAAGATAAGCCGGAAGTACAGAAAGAGGTGTTGCTGTTACAATTGATCCTTTACCTAAAGCGTCTAATGTATCTAAGGCACCATAATTCATCACTACAACTTTATTTGGTGATTTAGGTACAACAACTGATTGTTTATTATCTGGATTTACTGTAATTGATGATTGACAGCCAGTTAAACCTAGCATTAACGCTGCTAAGGTACTTAATAATAGTTTTTTCTTAGTATTCATAATTAATTCCTGTATGATGCAAATGATAACTATTATTGTTTAAAGGATTATGATTGTCTAGTAATAAATAATTTTTTGTAAGGATATTGATAATTATTCTCATATAGTTTATTGTGACCCTTTGTTTGGCAAAATATCAATATAATTAATAGGGTTAAATCAATGAATACGAAGTTTAAGTTGGCTACACATGTCTTAAATACAAGTATTTTATTATCATTATCTGGTTTAGCTATGGCGGCTGATGATAAAAATACTGATACTATGGTGGTGACAGCATCAGGATTTTCACAACAAATTAAAGAGGCTCCAGCGACAATTTCGGTGATCACTCCGGAAGAAATTAGTAAAAAACCTTATCGTGATGTTACCGATGCCCTTAAAGATATTCCTGGTGTTACTGTATCTGGAGGTGGTGATGGTCAAGATATTAGCATTCGTGGAATGGATGCAAAATATACTTTATTAATGATTGATGGTAAAAAAGTTAGTACTCGTGAAACTAGGCCGAACGGTGATAATTCTGGCTTTGAACAAGGTTGGTTACCTCCGCTAACAGCTATTGAACGTATTGAAGTTATTCGTGGGCCGATGTCCTCATTATATGGCTCTGATGCTATGGGGGGGGTAGTTAATATTATTACTAAAAAGGTCTCAAATAATTGGCATAGTGGATTAAGAGTCGAATCAATAATGCCTTATCGTTCAGATGAAAAAAATACCTATGTAGGCAGTTTTTCAACGATGGGACCGATTATTGATGATATTCTAGGTATTCAATTATATGGTCAATATTCTAATCGCCATGAAGATAAATTTTTAAATGGTCATGCAGGCCAAAAATTGCGAAGTTTAAACGGTAAATTATCTTTAAATGTAACTGAAACACAAAATTTTGATCTAGATTTTGGTAAATCATTACAAAATAGTAAGGCCACTCCAAATAAAACTAGAACAAAAAAACAAGGTGATTTTTTAAGAGATAATCATCGAAATTCATTTGCTTTAACGCATAATGGCTTATTTGGTGATGTATCGACGACATCATTTGTTGCTTATGAAGAAAATAATAACCCTAAAAGAAAAATGAAAATTCGTAATACCGATGTGGATTCTCGTATTACGATCCCTTTTAGCATTAATATGTTAACGGTAGGGGGGAAATATAATTATCAAGAGCTACACGATAAAGGCAATCAACTTGATAAAACTATAACAAAAATTGATCGTTGGAATTATGCACTGTTTGCTGAAGATGAGATTAGAATCTTTGATAACTGGAGTATAACAGCTGGTTTACGTTATAACAAAGATGAAAACTATGGTAACAACTGGAATCCAAGAATCTATAGTGTCTGGAATATTGATGATAACTTTACTTTAAAAGGCGGTTATTCAACAGGTTATGCTACACCGCAATTACGTTATGTTGTGACGGATTGGGGACAAGTAACTGGAGGAAGTGAGTATGATGGAGTTATTCTTGGTAATCCAGATTTAAAACCAGAAAAATCTGATAATTTTGAGATAGGTATTGGTTATACCAATGATTATGGTATTGATGCTTCAGCGACAGCATTTTATACCAAATATAAGGATAAAATTGAGTCAACTTATATTTGTAGTGGCGATCCGAGATCAAAATCATGTTTATTAGAAAGTTATAATAAGAGATTTGATTTTATTAAAGAGCGGGATAATGTTGATAAAGCGGAATTAAAAGGTTTTGAATTGTCATTTAAAACACCATTATTTACTGATTTCTTGTTAAGTTCTAACTATTCTTGGACTAAAACTGAACAAAAATCTGGTGAAAACAAAGGTAGAGCTCTAAATCGTACACCTAAACAAAAATTCAATACTCAGCTTGATTGGAATCTAACTCAACAATTAGATTTATGGATGAAAATGGCATATTACGGACAAGAACATGCGACTAAAAGAGTAAAACAAGGAAGAGAAACTATAGTTAAATACGTAACTTATGCCGGTTATACATTTTGGGATGTAGGTACTTCTTTCCAAATAAATAAAAATGCTAAAATTTATGGTGGGATTTATAACTTATTTGATAAAGATGTTTCTAATGATGACTTCGGTAAAACGTTAGAAGGTCGTCGCTATTTTGTTGGTACTGAAATTAACTTCTAATTAATTTAATTAATAATAACACTATTATAACCATTGAGTGGCTATTAATATAGCCACTTTTTTAACACTGAAAATTAGCTGCGAAAGGATATCATAGTTTGTTTGTAATGATAATTTAAGAAAGGATTTTAAATTAATTTATGTACAAATTTGGCTGTAAAATTATATTTATTGTTATATTGTTTTTAACGTACTCACCTGTATATGCTAGTAATATTGTACTAGTTAATCTATCAAGATCTAAATTTGCCTTTGACTCGTACGCAGCAATATTTGTCGTAGTTTTGTTTTTTGTTTTATGGCAAGTGTTTAAAATATGGTCAACATGGAAGGTTAAGCAATGGGAAAAAAAAGAACAGCTAAAGAAGCTGCAGAAGAAAGCTGAAAGAGATCAGTTATTTGCTGAGTCAAGAGCAAGAATGCGCTTAAAAAAACAATTAACTAAACAAAAAACACGGAAGAAAAAAACAATAGAAAAGTAATATCAGTTCTTAATCGGTATTTAATTCGTTCAGCTAATTTTTTAATGATAAAAACTTTAAGGAAAGGGGGGTTTTTTAGCTTAATATAAATTGAAATTTCCTCATTATTATCATAAATAACCAATCATTTATATTTGTTCCATTCTTATCAAACTTAATAAAATATCATATTTTATCTTATTGAATTATTTATTGGTCTTAATCCATGGCATGCTAGACGATTTTGTAATATATTATCTATCTATCATAACGCTCAAGAAGTTACTACAGTGTTGAAAGGTAAACTTGATGGTTTTATTTGAAGATAAACAAGAGTCGGAATTACTTACAGAAATTGCAGTTGCATACTATGAGTATGAACAAACACAAGAAGAAATCGCTCAGCGATTTGGTCTTTCACGCATTAAAGTTGGTCGTTTGCTAAAAAAAGCTAGGGCAGAAGGAATCGTTGAAATAAGTGTTAAATATCATCCCGTATTTAGTTCTCAAATCGAACAGCAATTTGTTAATCATTTTGGTATAAAACGAGCATTAATTGCTTTGGATCATCAAGACGAAGAGGAGCAACGTAGACAAGTTGCCGCACTGGTATCGAATTACCTCTCTAGTACTTTAAAAAATGGTATGACTGTTGCTGTGGGGCAAGGACGTAATGTTGCTGCTATTGCTAGTCATATTGGTGTTTTTCCTGAAAAACAGTGTAAATTTATTTGTGGTATAGGTGGTACTCAACGTGTTGGTGAAATTATTGATGCAGACCATATTAGCCGAAGTTTAGCAAGAAAATTTAGTGCAAGTAGTGAAACTTTGTATGCACCAGCTTATGTGGAAAATAGTGAGCTTAAACGTGCGTTTATTCAAAATCGGGTTATTAAAGATACATTAGAAAGAGCGGCTAAAGCTGATATTGCTTTAGTTGGAATTGGTGATATGAATGAAAACTGTTATATGGTGCAATTGGGATGGTTTACTCCGCAAGAAGTTACCTATGCAACATTAAACCAAGGTGTGATTGGTGATATTGCCGGATATGGATTTTTTGATATAAATGGCAATCCAATCGATACAACCATGAATGATCGAGTTATCGGCTTAAGTATTGACGAATTACGTAATATTCCTTGTGTTATTGCTATTGCTTCGGAAAATAGTAAAGCAACGGCAATTTTAGGTGCGCTACGTTCAGGGGTGATTGATATCATTGCGACAAGTGCATCAAACGCAAGAACTATATTAAGTTTACAACAAAACAAAATTTAATTTAGCCAATAAGTTATTTGTAAATACATCACAAATAGCTTTCAATTATTTAAATCACATTAATTTATTTATAATAATCGTTTAATAATTCTATCCACTCTAATGCGACTTAAACGTTTTATTAATTTATGTACATGTTTTGGATAGAATTGGCTAGCTTGAATTTGTTGGAAATGGGTAACTATTGTCGTTTTTTCACGAATAGTTGTGAGTTCTTGTTTTATCTGTTGTTGTAATTCATGTTTAGGATCATGTACAAGTATGGCATTTTCCAGATCTAAATGCCAAGCTCTTGGATTAAGGTTATTACCAGTGACCATCATCCACTCATCATCAACCCAAATACCTTTTAAATGATAAGTTTGATCTTCATCTTTCCATAACCTAATTGTCAACAGTTGTTTGTCTATATAGTTTTGTAAACGTTCAACAAAACGCCTTAAATTAATTTCATACAAATAGGGTAATCCACCCGAGATATTAAAAGGTTGGTCTTCAGGAATATAAAAGTCATTAGCTACTTTATCACCAATAATGATTTCAACTTGTTTACCTTTTCTTAAGAGGCGAATAATATCACGCACTAATATATTAGGTAGATTAAAATAAGGAGTACAAAATGTGATTTTTTGTTCCGTGATATTTATTAAATGGTGAATAATCTTATTGAGTTGGTTATTACGTCCTAAACCGACTATTGGAGAAATGGATAGTTTATTGTTATCTGTATTTGCCACATATTGGTAACTTGCATCGGTTAGATGTTGTCGTAATGCTTTAATTTCCTGTTTGATTTCTTTTCGTGTTTTATGTTTATTAACGTCTAAGCGTTGCACCCCCTCAAGTGGAAGAAAATTGTCATTAACATAATTCACCATAGTATCAGCTAAAACTTCATTAGTGATAAAATGATATCGATCATAACGATATTTATCAAGTTTATGTAAATAAACATTATTAATACTAGCACCACTATAAATTACTATATCGTCAATTATGAATCCTTTTAAGTGTAGTACTCCAAGTACTTCTCGTCGATTAACTGGTACACCATAAATAGGGATATTGACATTTGAATGTTGTTGTTTCAAATCATAATAATATTGTGCATTGGTTTGTGCTTTATCTTCACCTATTCGCCCGCGCTGAGCTCGATGCCAATCAACAAAAATCTTGATATCTAAATTGGGGCGTGCTGCTTTGGCTTGGTAAAGCGCATCAAGCACTTCACGACCTCCTTCATCTTTTTCTAAATAAAGTGCAACAATATAGATGCGATGCTTAGCCTTTTTGATATGCTCAAGCAATGCATTTCTATAAGATTTAGGATCGTATACAATTTGGTATTCTTCAGCTTTTTGCTGAAGTTTAGCTAATTCATTTAGATGTTTTTGATGGTTATATTTTATAAATGGTATTCGCATGATTTAAATATCATTAAAACTGACACAAAGTATAGAATATCATAAATTATGTCAGAACATAACACTCCTATTTTTCATAGGTTAGCTTATGTTTAGATTAATCTATTTTTATTCAAACAATTAATCGTATATTTAAGATTGTTCATTAACCCAAGTTTGAATGATTTTATAGCTTAATGCTAGTACGACAGGACCAATAAATAATCCCATAAGACCAAAAGAAAGAATACCTCCAATTACTCCAAATAGAATAAGTAAGAAAGGTAGATCTGCCCCTTTTTTAATTAAATATGCTCTCATTACGCTATCAAGCGTTGTCAATATGATAGCAACAACAATTAATACAATACCCGATATAATATGACCATACCAAAATTGCCAAATTATACAGCCTAACATTACAATAACCGGCCCAATTTGAGCAACACAGCTGATAAATAATATTAACGTTAAAATGCCAGGAAATGGCATTTTGGTAAAGATAAAACTTATTCCCCCAATTAATGCTAATGTAATAGCTGTTACAACTACCCCTAATGCCACCGCACGTATTGATTGACCTGCTAATGTTACGGTAGTTGTTCCATATTTTTTAGATAAACGATTCGCTAAAACATAAACATATTTAGTGATAGTTTCACCTTTAAGAAATAGTAATAGACTAAAAATAATCATGACACAGGCATGAAAAATGAAAACCCCAATATTAGTTACTTGCTCTAGAAGCCAACCAATCATTGTGCCAATATAAGGTTGTATATCTGATATTAATTGTGAACCATCTGTTTTAATTATTTCAAGCCATTTTTGATGAAGTTCTTCACCAAACATTGGAATATTTATTAACCAGTCAAGAGTGGGTAATTCTCTATGAGAAAGTGTCCTAACCCATTCTATGAGGTAATGCCCATTTTGAGCCACACTACTAATGATAAGAATAAAAGGAATAACACAAACAAATGCCAGTATTAATGCCATGATTAAGAGTGATAGCCATCGTTTATTAAACAGTTTTTGTTGGATTTTTATCATTAATGGCCAAGTAGCAATAACTACCATCACAGCCCAAAAAAAGCCAAACAAAAATACTTCAATTACCCGATAAGTTACTATTATTAGTAAACCTATTAATAATAAGTTTAGAATTAGTTTTAGTAAGTCATCAGTTTTTTTTTCTGCTGGCATTTTTACCTCAAATTCTTTAATCTAAATAATGTTATTATACGCATTATATTCTAAAAATCATACGTTGATGTATTAAGTTATACAATTTTACTGGAGAAATAAAAATGAAAAAATTAATGTTATTAGCATTGATGGGGGTAGCATTATCAGCTTGTGCAAATACGCAAAAAGCTCCACAAGTTGTACAAAAACTAAATGAAATTGCTCCATATCCCGATGCAAAAACAGGCTCTACTCGTTATGTCATTCATCTACCAAACTTAAAAGATGAAGCTAACGCTAAAGTAGAGATACTAATTGGTAAAGAGATGAATGTGGATTGTAATACTCGTAGTTTAGGTGGAATTGTTAAAGAACAAGAGCTTAAAGGTTGGGGTTACTCATACTATGTAGTTGAAGAAGCTAAAGGTAGCATCTCTACTATGATGGCTTGTCCTGAAAGTACTAATGAGAATAAATTTGTTACAATCAATCATAATTTAGGTTTATTAAATTATAACAGTCGTTTACCATTAGTATTTTATGTTCCAAAAGATGTGACTGTTAAATATCGTATATGGCAACCGGAAGCAAAAGTTTTGCAAGCTAACGCCGAATAAAAAAAGTAAATTAATTGTTAATAGCTCGCTAATAAAGGGTTGATTGATTAAAATCTAGTCACTCAATCCTTAATCTTTGAATATTTGATTTTTTAAGTAGACATCTGTAAAAAAAAAGGTATTTTATCCCACGTAATGCAAGGTTAGCTCTACTTGTTCATTAATTATATTAATGACTTGTGATTGCCTGATTACCTCGGTTTCGCCATATTATTAAATCAATAATAATGGTAAAATTTGGGGGTCCGTTGTATTTCACAATGGGCTTGTGTCTAACATGTAATATCCCTAACTAGAGGAGAAGTGGTGAGCATGTTTACTCAACGTAAAACAATTCTTTCAATCATCGCTGGTGTATCACTAGCACTATCTCAATCTGCTATAGCAAAAGACCGTGTCGTGCATTTTTATAATTGGGCAGGTCAAATTGGTAATAGTACAATCTCTGATTTTGAAAAATCAACTGGTATCAAACTAGTTTATGATGTGTATGATTCCAATGAAGCGCTTGAAGGTAAACTAATGGCCGGTCATTCAGGTTTCGATGTGGTTTCTCCTTCTGACAGTTTTTTAGCTAGACAGATCAAAGCTGATATCTATCTACCATTAGATAAGAGTAAATTGCCTAATTGGAATAACCTTGATCCTAATTTAATGAAGTTAATGGCTAACCATGATCCCGATAATAAGTATGCAATCCCATATGTATGGATGACTACGGGAATTGGTTATAACATTGATAAAGTTAAAGAACGTCTTGGTGAAAATGCCCCAGTTGATAGTTGGGATTTAGTTTTTAAACCTGAAAATATGGAAAAACTTAAAGATTGTGGTGTGGCATTCTTAGATGCACCAACTGAAATCTTTGCTAGTGCGCTTAAATATTTAGGTAAAGATCCAAACAGTACTGATGCTAAAGATTATACAGAAGCTGCTTATGGTGTATTGGCAAACGTCAGACCTAATATTCGTTATTTCCATTCATCTCAATATATTACTGACTTAGCAAATGGCGATATTTGTGTGATTTTAGGTTGGGCTGGCGATATTTTACAAGCACGCGACAGAGCTAACGAAGCTAATAATGGTGTGCATATTAATTATAACATCCCGAAAGAAGGTGCATTGGTTTTCTTTGATACTCTTGCTATTCCAAAAGATGCAGCTAATCCTGATGAAGCACATGAATTTTTAAACTTCATTTTGAAGCCAGAAATTGCAGCTCAGGTGACTAATGATGTTAACTTTGCTAGTCCAAATAAAGTTGCTAATGATAAGTTTGTTAAACCTGAAGTGAGAAACGATCCAGCGGTTTATCCAAAACCAGAAGTAATGGCAAATTTATTCACTTTAACGGTGAAAGAGCCTAAACTTGAACGTGTGATTACTCGCACATGGACAAAACTGAAAACGGGTAAATAACCGTTTGAAAATGTCAATTAATTGACTTATATATTCTAGACGGGGAGATTTAAAATCTTTCCGTCTTGTTTTTTTTGGCTTGTTGTTATGAGGAAAAAAGCGTGAACGATAAAACAACAAATCAGGTACAGCCTAAAAAAAAGATGATAACTCCATTATTGGAGATCAAAAATTTAACCAAAGTTTTTAATGATGATTATTATGCCGTTGATGATGTCAATTTAACCATTTATACCGGAGAGATTTTTGCCTTATTAGGTGCTTCTGGTAGTGGTAAATCAACATTATTACGGATGCTTGCCGGTTTTGAACAACCGACTTCTGGACAAATTATTTTAGATGGGAAAGATTTATCACAAGTACCACCTTATAATCGTCCAATTAATATGATGTTTCAATCGTATGCTCTTTTTCCTCACATGACGGTTGAGCAAAATATTGCCTTTGGTTTAAAACAAGATAAATTAGATAAAAATGAAATTAAACATAGAGTTGAAGAGATGTTGGCACTTGTGCATATGGAACAGTTTGGCAAACGTAAACCTCATCAACTTTCAGGAGGTCAAAGACAACGTGTCGCTTTAGCCAGAAGCTTAGCGAAAAGACCAAAATTACTATTGTTAGACGAACCAATGGGCGCATTGGACAAACAACTTCGTGATCGAATGCAACTTGAAGTCGTTAGCATTCTAGAACAGGTAGGGGCAACCTGCGTAATGGTTACTCATGATCAAGAAGAAGCGATGACTATGGCTGGCCGTATTGCGATTATGAATAAAGGCCAATTTGTGCAGATAGGTGAGCCTGAAGAGATTTATGAACATCCAAATAGCCGTTATAGTGCTGAATTTATTGGTTCCGTAAATGTTTTTGACGGCATTTTACAAGAGACCTTAGAAGATGGATTAATTATCAGTTGTCCGATGATTAAACATCCATTAAAAGTCGATTACGATTCACCGGCGGTTGAAGGCGTACCAATTCAAGTCGCATTAAGACCGGAAAAAATTAAACTTTGTGATGAAATTCCTGCTAATGGTTACAATGTTGCAACGGGTGAAGTAGTTGAAATTGCTTATTTAGGTGATCTGTCGATTTACCATGTTAAATTACAAAGTGGACAGATTATTATTGCTCAACTGCAAAACGAACACCGTTATCGTAAAGGAATGCCAACTTGGGGTGATATTGTCAACTTAAGTTGGGAAATTGATAGCTGTGTTGTGCTGACAGAATAAACACAAGAGGATAAATTGATGCGATCCATTTTATGGGGTTTGTTGTTAAATGCCTTAGTGTTACTTGGTGTTTATTTACGTTTTGTAACAATCAATGCATTTGACAGTCTGTTTTTAGATGCGTTATTTACGTCAATGGTATTAAGTTTATTAGTATCATGTGTCGGCGCATATTTGGCACATTATAAACCATCTAAATTTGCTTATCGGTTGATTATAGCCGGCAGTATTTTATATATACCTGCTGGATTAGGTTTAATTGCGATCTATTATGCTTACCGTAAGTTACGACTACAACGTGATGATTCTGATTTGATGACACTCTATGGTCGTCTATTAGTTATAGCTATTCCATATTGTTGGATGTTATTGCTATTTTTATTACCGTTTTTGATTGTATTTCGAATCAGTTTTTCCGAAGTGGCTACAGCCGTTCCACCTTATACTGAACTGTTTAGTTATGAAGATGGCCTAGTAAATATTGTTTTAAACTTTGGTAATTATTTTAATTTACTCGAAGATACTATTTATTTAGATTCTTATTTACAATCATTAAAAGTTGCTGCAATTTCCACATTGTTATGTATTTTAATCGGTTACCCTTTAGCTTGGGCTATTTCACAATGTAAACCGTCAACCAGAAATATTTTATTGCTATTAATTATTTTGCCATCATGGACTTCGTTTCTAATTCGGGTTTATGCATGGATTGGGATTTTAAATCCTAATGGTCTATTAAATAATTTCTTAATGTGGTTAGGGGTTATAGATCAGCCATTAATCATAATGAAAACCTATCTGGCGGTTTATATCGGTATTGTCTATTCTTATTTACCATTTGTGGTATTACCAATTTATACCTCATTAAGTAAAGTAGATACAACACTGATTGAAGCTGCATTAGATCTTGGTTGTAAACCAATTAAAACCTTCTTCAAGATTATTGTACCGTTAACCAAAAATGGTGTTATTGCCGGAGGTATGTTGGTATTCATTCCTGCGGTAGGTGAATATGTTATCCCAGAATTACTAGGACCATCCGATGGTCTAATGATTGGTACACAGCTATGGACTGAATTCTTCAATAATCACGATTGGCCAGCCGCGTCAGCAGTGGCAACAGTGATGTTATTGATATTAATTGTACCTATCTACTACTTTAATAAGTTCCAGAACCGAGAAATGGGAGGTAAATAAATGAATAATTTACCATTAGTCATGCGATCAGCATTGATTGTTTTTATTGCTGCATTATTCGGTTCAATAGTGTTATCGGTTTTGATCTCTGCATCAGGATTTGCGCTATTAGGTAGTGCTAGCTTATATGTCGGATGCTTGCTATTTAGCCTTATCTTAACAACAATTGTAACAATTGCGTTATTAGTGAGATGTTTAAAAGGATTAATTCTCTTAGTAGTATTTTCTTTTTTATATATTCCTATGATTATTCTAATTGTTTATTCATTCAATAGTTCAAGGCTAGTAACGGTTTGGGCAGACTTTTCAACCAAATGGTATGTTGAATTAATACATAATGAAACTTTACTCAAAGCAGTAGGATTAAGTTTAACTATTGCAGCAGGTGCTGCTTCATTAGCGATTGTACTAGGTACTTTAGCCGCTTTTACTATCATTCGATTTAGACGATTTCGAGGCTCTAATCTGTTCTCGTTCATGACTACGGCACCGTTAGTTATGCCTGATGTCATTACTGGTTTAGCCTTGTTATTGCTATTTGTCGGAATGGGACAAGCGCTTGGTTGGCCAAAAGAACGTGGCGCAATGACCATTTGGATGGCTCACGCAACTTTTTGTACTGCGTATGTCACGGTTGTTATCAGTGCCAGATTGCGAGAGTTAGACAAGTCAATCGAAGAAGCGGCTTTAGATCTCGGTGCTAACCCATTAAAAGTTTTTTTCATAATTACTTTACCAATGATTGCACCTGCACTGGTTTCTGGTTGGTTATTGGCATTTACTTTATCACTTGATGATGTGGTGATTGCTAATTTTGTTACTGGGCCGGGGGCAATGACATTACCAAAACTGGTGTTTTCTAAAGTTCGTTTAGGTGTCGATCCACAAGTTAATGCCTTAGCGACAATTATTTTAATAATTGTGGGTATCATCGGTTTTATTTCATGGCTTTGGATGCGTCGCGCCGAAAAACGACATTTAAGAGAAATTCGCATGCGATAATCTAACTATTAATTATTGCCGCTTGTTGCGGCAATTTTTTTATCCTTAAAAAATATACGTGTTTTTTTTAGACATTTTATATTATAGTGTGCGAAGTCAGATTACTGACAAAATTCTCAGGGCGGGGCGCAATTCCCCACCGGTGGTATAGCCCACGAGCGCTTAGTAAAATTCTATTTTATTAAGGACAGCAGATTTGGTGAGATTCCAAAGCCGACAGTTAAAGTCTGGATGAAAGAGAGTAGCTTATCTTTTCTATATTTGCGCTGTAGCAAAATCACTATGGTCAAGCACTTGCCCTGATTCTGGTATTTAATATATTTAATGCTTAATAAATTTAATTTAGTTAATTAAGAATAAATATATTTAGTTTAATAAAACAGGATAGGTATCTACCATGAATCAGTTTAATTTAAATGAATTCGGAACTCCAATTGAGCGTGTAAAAAGAGCAATCGCGTCAATTAAAGCTGGATCTGGCGTATTAGTTTTAGATGATGAAGATCGTGAAAACGAAGGAGATATTATTTGGGCAGCCGAAACAATCACAACAGAGCAAATGGCACTAACTATTCGATATGGTAGTGGTATCGTTTGTTTATGTATGCCGCAATCCTATTGTGATAAATTGGAACTACCAATGATGGTTGCCAATAATACGAGTAAAAACCATACCGCTTTTACCATTACTATTGAAGCGGCAAAAGGTGTTACCACCGGAGTGTCAGCAGCGGATAGGGTCACTACAGTAAAAGCAGCGGTCGCCGACGATGCTAAACCAAGTGATTTAAATCATCCTGGACATGTCTTTCCATTAGTTGCCAAAGAGGGTGGGGTATTAACCCGTCGGGGACACACCGAAGCCTCTGTTGATTTAGTGGCATTAGCGGGCTATAAACCAGCAGCAGTGATATGTGAATTAACGAATGATGATGGTTCAATGGCTAGAGCGCCACAAGTTGTTGCGTTTGCTAAACAGCATCAGCTACCGGTAGTCACAATTGAAGATATAGTGGCTTATCGTAAATTATTATAATGTTTTTAATAATCCGCCGAAATATTCGGCGGATTTATTGCTTAACCTAAAACTTTAAAAGCACAAGTTTTAGTAATTTTTACTCCATTTTCTAATGCAGATATATCAAAAGTCATATCAGGATGATGAAGACCGGGTGTTAAATCGACACCTAATCCCCAAAAACCAGATTTTACATCTCTTTCACGCGGATAATTAAAGAAGTCTTCGCCACCTGGTGTAAAAATCGGTTCTTTCAATCCCTCTTTGCCAAGTACATCGATAATAGATTCAGCAATAATTTGCGTGACTTCATCATCAATTTCCGCAGCAGGGATTTCCTTCGATACTTTGATATCAGCTTTAGCACCGATAGATGCCACACTTAATTCAATCGCTTTAAGCGTTTTGGCTTTTAATTCATCCATAGCTGGGTTGGTTGGTGCACGTAAATCCCAACAAACATAAGCCTCGGACGGAATAGCATTGGTTACACCGGCATCACAAATACAACGAGTTGCTTTGACGCTATAAGTTAAACTTGGTGCTAGATGAATGGTATTCACGGCTTGAATCGCCATAGTTGCGGCATCTAAAGCGTTTACACCCAAATGTGGTCTCGCTCCATGTGCGGGAACACCATGAATATTGACTTCAACTGTGGTTGAAGCCGAATAGAACATAGCGGCAGATGCAAAACCTTTAGGGCATTCTTCTTTAGGTCGAACATGTAAACCAATAATCATATCAACATCGTCAATTGCACCACCCTCAATCATAGCTAATGCACCAGAACCTAGCTCTTCAGCTGGTTGGAAGATCAGCTTTAGTTTGCCTTTTTTGATATTCCCTTCTTTAATAAGCTCTTGTGCTGCGGTCAATAACATTGATGAATGGCCATCGTGACCACACGTGTGTCTGGCGCAATGTTGACCATCAATAATATGTCCTAAAGCGTCCATATCTGCACGTAATGCCAGTACGGGGCCTGATTTACCACTATCATATTCAGCCACAATTCCGGTAGTATTATTTATATTACGCGTGACTTTATAACCGGCTTCTTCCAGTTTAGTGGCTATATAGTTGGATGTTTTAACTTCTTCAAATCCAAGTTCAGGAATTTGATGTAAATAGTGGTAGTGTTCGAGTACGTTCGACATAGATATCTCCTTTATCACACAATAAATCGCATAATGATCATAGCTATTAATGCATTAACAATACTATTAACCATTAATAGTGGCCAATATTTTTTAGGCACATCAGCAACCCCTAGTAGGCGCCCCATATATTGTAATTGTGAACCCATTAAGAAAATAGCTGGTGCTAAAATTGTGATATCCATACCACTAAGAGTGCCAGTACTAATTAAATTTACTGCAACCCCCGTTCCTGCCGAGGCTGATAACCAAGCTGTTAATAAAACGGTAATTGCTTCACCCGGTAAACCAAATAGTCCCATGACCGGGGCAAATACTTCACCAATTAATTGCATTAAGCCAAGTCTTTTTAATATTTCGGTAATAACAAATGCCATAATGATATTAGGCATTAAATTGTTAATCGCAATATTAAAGCCTTTACGCGCACCAATGACAAAAATGTCTAATGGATTGTTAGTCTGTTTTTGATTGCTTGAATTACTCATTGATAAAATCCTTTTTATAAACTGAATTTAAAACAAGGCGGACTAAAATTGCACCGACAAATTTCAATACAATCATAATGACGAGTGGCGTAAATATTGCGACAGACATTGAAGCGAATAGTGCTGAACCAATCGAAAAATAGTTATTTATTAACCCGGCTCCAGAATATTGCCATGCGCTAATGATGACCAGATCTTTTTTAGTGATCTGCTTCTCATCATATAATTCCTTGGTTAATACCGCGCCAGCATCAGTACTCTGTAAATCCGTAATTAACGCTAAACCCGTTTTACCCGGAACGCCTAAGATAGGTTTAAGTAGTGGAGTTAATAATTTATGAGCAGCACGGATCGTACCATAATGGGTAAAAATTTCTAAAACGCCTAATGCTAGCATAACGGTTGGGATTAATGACAGAGCGAAAATAAAACCGGCTCTGGCGCTAATTCCACCCTCACCAACGAAGGTATTTTTCTCTGGATGGAGCATTGTGCCAAATTTACCACTTAAACTGGTAAAATCAAATGCCCCCAACCAAGCCTTTCCATCTACATTATAAAATAGTCCGGAAAAAAACAGTATGGCCACAATAAGTGATACATAAGCTTTTATGCCGACTTTAAATTCATCGTCCGATTTTTTTGACATTGTCTATTCCTTTTGATTTATCTGACTTATCCTTTAATAAAAGTATTAAATAAGTTGTGTTTAAAGTACTTGAATTATTTTTCTTTCGAAAAGAATTAAAGCACTAAGTGAAGTATTCTATATTGATTTAATTGAAAAAAAACCCCTTTCAGCAAATTTTTTACAATTCAAATTGCCTATATTTATTAATTCATATTAATAATGAAGCTAAATAAGGCTAAACTATCGTTGGTATTAAAGGCGGAATCAACCCAATAATAGCTGATCATGTTGGATAAGAAATATGGGTTAAAGCACTATTATTCTTTCTATTTTTTTTGATATTTGAGAAAGTTATTTAAAAGCATGCAATTAACAACAACTCTGGACTTGCCATTTTGCAACCGTCATTATAAAATTGTAGATATATAGCAAGAAATAGTAATAAAAATATCAATAATCTGTTTCCGAATTATCGATATTTTATATAAAGTTGAATTGTTTCTCTGCATAAACATCATAATCTTTAGGTGGCAAACCTTCTAGTTTGCGAACCGTCTTTTGTTTTCATTAAGCACATTAATGAAAAGACAAAATTAAGCAATATAAATTAGAAATAAAAAAATAATGAGGTCATTATGTACAGCAGGAATAAAGAGTGGGCATTTGTTGTTCTCACCTGCTTTTTTGAATTGTGTTGGGTATTTGGTTTTACTACTGCAAATCAGTGGTGGCATTGGGTTATTGTTATACTCATAATCGTAATTGACTTTACGTTTTTAACTAATGCATGTAAAACCATTCCAACTGGTACTGTGTATGCAATATTTTCTGGCGTTGGAGCCATTGGTTCATTAGTTATTGATATGGTTGTATTTGGTAAAGAAATCAAACCTATTGAAATATTTTTTGTTGCTTTAATTATTATTGGTGTTGTGCAACTTAAACGAGCAGATAGCTAATTAACTCAAATTTGGATTAAGATATGGGATGGTTATTTATTTTAATAGCTGCAATTTTTGAAGTTGTTGGCGCTATTGGTCTTAAACTTTA
The DNA here is from genome assembly GCF_002142215.1 of Gilliamella sp. N-G2. Lineage (GTDB taxonomy): Bacteria > Pseudomonadota > Gammaproteobacteria > Enterobacterales > Orbaceae > Gilliamella. The sequence continues at coordinate 55,443 of NZ_NAST01000004.1, read as the reverse complement.
TTCTCAGCAAAAAAGCTTGTTTCGCTTAATGCTATATTGGGGTGGATTTTTCGTTTCGTTCACACTGTTTTATTTTTCACTTCAATATTTAGATTTAAGTATCGTTTACCCTGTTTGGGTAGGACTTGGTACTTCCGGCGCCGTATTAGCTAATATGTTTATATTTAATGAGCCCAAAAATTGCACGCGAATATTTGGTCTAAGTGTTATTGTTATTGGTATTGTCGGTTTGCATGTTACTATGTAGCAAGAAAAGCGTGTTGAATTTAGTTATTATATTAATTTCAAACTAGAAGATATTGCATTACTCTATAAAGTTATATAGAATAATGCGAATTTCCAGTGGGTTGTTAGCTCAGTCGGTAGAGCAGTTGACTCTTAATCAATTGGTCGCGGGTTCGATCCCCTCACAACCCACCATATAAAATAATTAAAATCAATAACTTACCTGTTATTTTTCTTTCTTGCTAATTTTCCAAATACACATAGTGGCGGTAAAATGGCGGTTGATTTTAAGCGAATGGTTAACTTTTATATTCTATCTAGTGCATCACTTATGCCCGATTTTTGTGCGTGGTGATTTCAACCAAATTTGATTTTTTTTTATAATTTCCCGTTGCCTTTCTAATTCATAAGTAGCTCTTTGACCCCGATCGGTTTTTCTGGCTTTTTCAATCGCACCTTCAAGATGCTCATGCGTAACAATCCCATCTTCAATTAATTTATTCATTTTAGCTCGATGTATCTCTCTATATTTAACTCCAGCTAACGGAGTTTGTGCAGGTAAATCATGTTTAATTCTATAATCTATAGAATCTATTTGATGAATTCTGTTTAAATGAACGGGTAAAAACGGGTACCATTTTCCGCACTCTAAACATTGAATTAAATCATATTTGATATATTCATCAACATCAGTAAGAGAGGTTATTTTTTTATTAAAAAAAGATTTTGCCAGCAAAGGTTTTACATTGTTATCATCAAGCGTGCGAATTTTGCTATATATCGCATTGTATGATCTACGTGGCAATAATTTCATCAAATCTGCAATAGGCAAATGACAATTTAACGTTAAAATTTCGACATCTTCATTAGACCAATTTTTCATTTTTTTATTCGTTCAACTGTAGCCAATAATTGCATATAGTTAGCCGATTTCACTTTGTCGGCTAGTGATTTAGCTATTTCATTGCCTGCTAAATATTCATCACTATCAATGATTTCAGAATATAAATTATCAATTAATACAGGATCAATAAATGTTCCGTTTAAGATCGAATTTAATAAATGAATTTCATCAATAGATAACTCTAATGATTGCGTTCTAATAATATATTCGTATCTATCCCATATTTGATTTAAACGAGCTGTAACCCCATTTTGATTGCTATTTAAATCATTTCGCAACTGTGGCGATGGTGTAAAACTTGGGTTTCTTGATATTTGTTTCATATGTCACCTAAAAAGCCCTTCGGGCTTTTTTATTCAATTTCAATATTAAGAGCTTTGCATTGCTCAACTGTTAATACAATACCGCTAGCGTGCTCATATCTAGTTGATAATGCGCTATTGACTGGATAAACACCATCAACATTCAATCTGGTAACTCTATCACCATCATTGATGAATAGAATGTCAACATTTCCATCATTATTTACTCTTCCAAAAACTTCATTTAAGTTAGTCATTTTCTTTCTCCTTCGCCTCTCTCGATTCGATTCGGCTCTCTAAGTTAGTGTTGTTTGTTTCTATGCGATTATAGTATTACATTTGTCATACAAGGTAAAGGGTTATTTTTAACATTTTGTGCTATTTTGTTTAATTATGTTTGAAGCGGTAAATATGTGACTCTATTAAAAAGTCGGGCGCATCACAGTCTGCGGCTAATAGATGAATTATGATTGTTTCGGGTTCTTTCCGCTGCCTATTTTTATCTCTTACAAAAATAATGCGGTTTTGTGTATATATTCAAATAAAACATATATTTGAAATAAAAAACTTAAAAAATCTATTGAAAATAAAATAACTAATAAATATACTGTATAAAACAACAGTAATAGAGGTGGCGAATGGATGAATTAACAATAAATGATATTAAAATAGAACGCGCAGAATTTGTCAGTAGATTAATGATTGATGCGGATTTGTCGGAACGAGACTTAAAAATAGGTTTGTGCTTACTGCATGAAATATTATTAAGGTCGATGAATACTCAGAAAGCGAATGCAGAAAGCGAATGCTGAAGGTAGCGGGGCATAGCCCCGTTTTATGCGGCATGATGTTTTGATGATAACGGGATATTAACTGTTGGATCTGGCATAGCGCTTGGAACTATTGTTAGTGAAACTGATTGCAATACAACAAATGAATGACAACAGTAAACATTAGTACATTGTCGATATTGCTTGCGCGTAATAGGGCTGATTTCTTCGCTAGTTCGAATTGTGGTTTTTGATTTGCAGTGCGGACATTTCATTGATTTTACACCTCTTTAGCTGTTGAACTAAATTAAACAGGATTTTAACATAATTTCCATTTTAATCAAAATGTTATTTATCCTTTTGTTCTTCTAGCGGTATTTCATCATCTTGTAATTTTATTTCCAGCTCTACGAATGTAGTATACCCGGTAGCACTATTTAGTGTGTGCGTGCATCGGGTGATTGTCCATAAAGTTGAATCAATCTCTTTTTTAAATCCGCTAACTTCAACCGGCATTTCTGGGTACATATCCGGGCGGCCCTCGGCTAGATTGATGCTAAATTGTGAAGCCCCTCGCTGTAATTTTTCCCACTCATTGCGAGCCGCTCTATATGCGTTTTGTTTACTGGCATATGTATGTCGTAATATTTTTACGTTACCGTCTGCGCCGACCAATACACCATTGTCATTTGTTTGTTTATTCTGATTTTGTGTTTTATTCGGTTTTCTGGTGGCTTTTGCTTGTTGCTTTTTTTGCTGCCTATAATCAATCCAGTACGCTTTTACACCTGTATATGCTTTGCGATCAGCGATGGCAAATCGATGCTGATCACCAAGTTTTCTGGTAATTGTTGTCGTTGGTATATCTTTCCCATTTACTGTTTTTGCAATGCCTTTTTTGAACACTATTAGCATTCCATTTTTTAATGTTGCTGCGGCATTTAGATCATTACAGATGCGAGTTAAAAATGATGCGTCAGACTCATTTGTTTGATCTAAATGTGTAATACTTTCATCGCCTAAATTTTTATCGATTCGATAGTCTAAATTATGGCGTTTTGCTATCTCTGCAACGATTGCGTACAATGTAGTACTATCATAGCTTTTCTCGCGTTTTTCATTTAGCGAGTCACGAAGATTTGCGCTTTTGCCCCTGATTGATAGAACGTCGGGCGTGCCTGTGTGCTCGCACTCGTCAATGGTAAAAATATTTTGCAAAATTACATTGTCATTAAACCATCCCAGCGATACGCTAATTTCAATTCCTCGTTTTGGCAGCTCAAGGGCACCATCGCTATCATCTAATTCGATTGAGATTGAATCAGCATCTAACCCTCGGTTTTCTGTAATTTGCATTGATATCAAGCGTTTGTCAAAATTAGAAGTTATATCCTTGTTATCAATACTAATTGTATAAGCGGGTTGTTTCATATCATCCCTATGATGTCAGCAAACGGCAACCAGTCTGGCGGGTCAACCTTTGTTAGTGAAATGGTAAATTCAATTTTACGCGGAGCGCCATCTTTGAAAAATTCTGTTTTAGTTTTTTTTAGATTTGTCATTACAAAAAAACCAAGCGGAATCCCTGTTCCCTCTATCAATGGCCACGAATAACCTAAATCGGCCATTCTTTCAAGCCATGCCAAACTTAACCGGCCACCTGTCAGTTCTGGATATAAAACTCCTGACAGCGTAATAGTTTCATTATCCCGTCCGATAAATTGTAATGCTGACCGCTGATTAACGCGTGAGTTAGTGGGGTAACGCCAGTCCTTGTTCTCTTCTGCTGTTTGATAGGGTATTGTTTTTAAGCTGAAAACAAATAAGCCATAACACATCATCATATTAATCGATATCCCTTAAACTGTTTCTAAATTGTGCTGAATTGTTGCGATCGCGGCGATCAAGCTCTTTGATAACAAACCGCGCAATATCTTGTTCGTTCATGCCGGGGGAGGCATTGATGGTGATATAATATTGTGACGCATTAGAAGATTGGCTAAGCGGAACGCGTTTATCGATAACAACGCCACTTGGGATCGAAGTAATCTTATTTGCCAATTTACTTATTACTTTTGTCGCCGCAGGCTGAGTGCGATTGACGCCCTTTATATAACCGTCAACCGTATGATCGCCAAATTTAGCAAATACTCGCGATGGTGAATGAATGTCCAATGATTTTTTAAATTGGTTACTAATCCCATTACCCAGTTGATGTATAAATTGCAGTGCGGTTGATTGTTTATTTTCAATACCCCGGACGTAACCATCAACCGTGTATCCCCCGAATTTAGCGAATACGCGGGATGGTGAATGAATGTCTAATGATTTTTTAAATTTGCTACTTACGTTATTCCCGAGTTTGTTGACTGCTTTTAATGCGGTCGGTTGTCGTCGTTTAACGCCGCTAGTATAACCATCTACTGTAAATAAACCTAGCTTGGCTGTTGGTGATGCGTTCAATGCGGCTGCAAACCAATTGCCTACGCTGGCACCAAATCCGCTAACGGCATTTTTTGTTTGAGACCACTTATCCGAAATACCATCTTTTAAATTGTCAGCGATGCTTTGCCCTTTTTTCTTCCATTCTGCGACAATTCCATCCTCACCAAGTAATGCCTCTTTGAGCTCTTTAATTGTTTTCCCTATTCTCTCTGGAGTACCGGCAATGTAATCAATAATTTCCTTTATTTTCAAAAATAAACTTTTGAATTTTAATAGTACCCATCGAACGGCTCCGCCTACCGTGCGACCGAACGATTTTCCGGCGTTTTTGGCTTCTTTTAGTTCTTTTTTTGTTGATTTTACCGGAGTAAATAAACCTTTAAACCATTTTGTTAATTCATCGATTTTTTTACCAAACCATTTAAAGGTATCGCCAACGGCTTTAACAATAGGGTCGAGAAAAGAGAACTCTTCTCTAACCGGTTTTAATGCCTCTTTCAAACCTTCCCAAAAACCCGAGAAAAAAGCTTCTAATGGTTGCCAATATTTATAAATAGTGAGACCAACTGCAGCGATAGCACCCAAAATCCAACCAATGGGCCCAAGAACAATAAAAAGCCCTCTAAATGCAACAGATATAATGCCGGGGATGCGAGAGAACGAAAATAATGTCCGCCCTAAACCCAAAAAAGCACTACCAAACGATCTAATCGGTGAACCTGCGAATAATAGGAATCCTCGCCCCAGACTGGCGAATGATTTCACGGGTGAACGCGCTACAGTGATTAATGTTTTCCCTATACCGCTAATCCCTTTTTTTAATGATTTTATTGGTGAGCGCGTGAAATTTAATAACGTATTACCAACACCTTTAAATGCTCCGCCAAATTTTTTTGGGGCTTTAGATGTTTTTGCTAAAGAACGACCTAGGGATTGGATAGCTGAACTGGTTCTTTTGAATGGCGCTCCAACAAATGATAACATCGTTTTAATTAATGACTTGAATCCGCCACGAACAACTTTTGTTTTTATAAATAACCCGCCAAACTCTAAGCCTAGCCGGGATAATAAAAACCTTGTCATCAACATTGGACCGAATACAGTCATTAAAACTAGCGCAAATGCACCAAATGCCGCACTGACGATTGCTATACCTGTACCCAGCATTACAATAGCTTTTGAGAGGGCAGGGTGTTTTTTGAGGAACTCTCCAATTTTATGCAATACGTGAGTTAACCCGCGGACAGCATCACGTAACCATTCATTATTGTTTTCAAATAATTCTACGCTAATATTCTCAAATGCTGCGTGGAGCATTGTCATATCACCAGCAAGGTTATCCAGTTTTGTTTTTGCAACTCTGGCTGCTTCGCCATCATATTCCCCTTGCTCTCCACGCATTTTTTTCAAAAAGCCTGTTGATGCTTGAGTTAGCAAAACTTCAAATCCAGTTAAACCAATTTGCCCTGCAATTTGCTTATTTATACTTGCGCGTTGCACGTTACCCATGTGTTTGGTTGCTTCGGCAATCTCTGACATAATGTCAATAACATCGCGCATATTACCGTTTTTATCGGCAACTTTAACTCCCAGTTTTGCTACTGCGTTTGATGTTCCAAGTCGTACTAAAATCTGACGTAATGTTGTACCAGCTTGGCTTCCTTGAATGCCTGCATTACCCATTACAGCAGTTAGTGTTGAAATAGTCTCTAAGCTTTGTCCAAAGCTAGCGCCAACTCCTGCGCTATATTTTAAGGATTCACCTAGCATAGGAATATCAACATTATTGCGAGTAAACATAGCTGTTAGAACATCAGCAACGTGATCCATTTTTTCTGCAGGTAACCCCATAGCCATTTGAATATTTGATGCAATATCTGCTGTAGTGCCGAGATCAACATCACCAGCGGCGGATAGATTCAGCATGCCGGGCATTGCTTTTAATATTTGATCTGGGTTATATCCCGTTCTACCTAAGAAATATTGTCCTTGAGCAACTTCGCTATCAGTAAATTTTGATATGAGGGGTAATTGTCTTGCTTGCTGTCTTAATGCCAACATCCTTGGATCGTTTTTATTATCAATTCTTGTAACTGCTTGGGTTGCGCTCATGCTAGCGTCAAATTCATAACCCACATGAAGTAGGTTTTTTAATCCTCTAAACACGGTTCGGCCAGTTGATAGCGAGCCATACCCAACGGCACCGAGAACTGCCGCTCGTTGCATGCCGTTATCATATTTTGTTCTGATTTGGTTTAGTTTTGATTGACGCTGATTTAATTGTCGTAAACGCTCGGATTGCTGGTTAATGCTGTGATTTGTCGCTAGAATATTGTTTTTTAAATTTATTTGATGCTGTGCTAGATTTTTAGTGCTAATTCCTGATTTTTGCAATTCCTGCCTTAACGGCGTTAGCTTTTCTTTTAGCTTTTTAACTTCTATTGTCGCTGCGTTAAAGGCGTTTTGCAGTGATTTTGTGGGGCGCTGCGCGCTTTTCAACTCAAGCGCTAGTGATTTAGCTTTATTTTGAGCATCGCTAAATTGTTTTTTTAACTGAATAAATCCATCTACATTTTTTTGTGTATTATTTAATTGATTTAGCTTATTGCGTGTGTCTGTTAATTGCTGCGCCAATAGCTTGGCGCCATTTGTAGCGTTGCGAAGGGGACGACTAACTTTATCAGCCCCCATTAAATTTACATTTAACTGTAAGTTATTCATTCGCTCCGCTCCGTATTCGGGCCTGTTCTCGCCACTCCATTAACTCTGACAATGTAAAATCAAACATAGCAGATGGTTGCCAGTGAAATACCATCGCAACATCTGCGATCGCGTCCTCTACGCGGAGGGGAATTCCGTCGGGGCATTCTTCGATGTCTCTGACAAAAAACTGGCAATAACTTGTGTGATTTCAGATAAATCGATTAAATCGAGAGCAAAAACTTCATGCTCTGCGATTTGTGGGGTTGTAATTCGAGGCAGTACTTTAGCCAAAGAATCAATATCGAGCTCGATAAAATCCAGCAATTTAACCCCACGAAGATCTCCGGTTAGTGGTTTTCGAATTGTTAATTCACTAATAGTTGTTTTACCAGATTGGACCCCTGCTTTTAATTTAATTTTTTGTGTGTTTTGCATAGTGTTACCCTCATATTTTAGGATTTATGATAGCCCGTAAGGGCTATATTTTAGATTGGAAGTTAAATGCCGATTGCACGGCGGGCCTGTTCTAAACGATCTTTACCGCCGACTTTATCAATCATGTTAATAAAATCGATTTCTGTAATTTCCTCGTTATCGATAATCTCTTTATAGTAAGTGCATTGCGTGGTAATTTTGGTTGAGTTGCTCTCACCCTGTTTTAATTCACCACGATCATGTTCTTTATGGCGTCCATTGACGATGATTTCGACTTTTACAAAATCTTCGCTATCATCCTTTTGATAAGCTCCGGCAAATCGCAAAGTAACACCATTGATTAAACCGCCATGTTTTTTTAGTACTTGGTAAGCAAGGCCGCCAATTGACCATTCGACGGTTAAAGCGTCATCATCATAGCCAAGATCGATTGGAGCTACGCCGGGCATACCTCCTCCTCTATAATTTTCAAGCTTGCGTGTCAGTTTCGGCGGTGTAAATGATTCTATTTCCCCGATATATGAGGTCCCATCTACATAAACATTAAAGTATTTGAGTTTTTTTGGAAGTGCCATTGTTGATATCCTTAATTAGAAGCCACGGAGTTTGCCAGATCAACCAAATATTTGTCAGTGATTCGCTGGCGCAACATGAGATTTTCAAGAGGCGGGACAGGGGTGTAATCATAATCAATATATAATTTGCCGGCCTTTAGGATGTCTGGTGTATTTACCTCAGGGTCAAACCATGCTTTACCATCAACAATGTAGCCGTTAGATTTTAATTCGCGGAATTTGTTATTGATTGATTCAATTAAATCTTTGATTAATGACGCGTGCATTGGCGCATCAACTAACGCGAATTGTGCCTCGGCGATAGTGTCAGCTAACACTTGTGCGGTACGAGTGTAGTTTTCAAATGCAAAGAATGTGTCCGCTGAGCAAGTGCGAGATCCCCAGAAGCGATATCCTTGATTGCAAATTAAGGTAGTTACATCGTGCTCGTTTAAGTAATTTGAATCGGAGCTCTCCTCTTGCAGATCCCAAAATACATCGTTAGAAATGCCAGTGACGCCATTGACAGGAACATTTGATAATGTTTTATGCCAGCCAACTTTTTGGTCGATTTGGGCACGTAGACCTAACGCTCGCGCTGTCGCGGCTAAGGTAACATTTTGTTTTTGTGTGGTATCAAAACCGACAAAATCAGGCCAAATTACCATCGCCTCGCGCGCACCCAATTGATCGCGATAAAGCACGGCATCTTCTTTGGTTTTAGCCCCATAAGCTGAAACATAACAAAAGGCTCGCAATTTCTGCGCTAATGATATTAGCGCAGTAGCAACCGGCAAAGAGTCATAACCAGGCACGCCTAAAATGCGCGGCTTAACCTTCAATTGCGTTTGAGCTGAAAGCAGGGCCTTCATGCCAGTATATTTACCTTCGGCTGTTGTTGTACCAATGATATTTGCTGTAGTGTCTTCATCGGTTGCACCAGTTTCAACACGAACAACAACAATGACCGGTGAGCATTGATCTGCGATTGCTTCTAGTGATTGTTTCAATGTCCCAGTTGAACCGGCCTTACCGATTGCTGTATTGACGTTGGTAATCAAAACGGGTGTGTTAAGCGGGAAATACGTTGCATCGGCATCATCGCCAGTACAAACAATACCAATAACAGCTGTTGAAACTGTTCTGATTGTGCGTGCACCTTCGTTGATTTCTATGACCCTGACGCCGTGGTGGTAGTCATTTGGCATTTGTGTTCTCCAGTAAATTTGTGAATTACAAAATATAGGGGAATGTTTGCATATTGACGTTAAGGGTGTTAGTTGTTCGATTTGTGAAAGCTGAATTTACAACTTGCGTAAGTGAGCGGTGTATTTATAAATAAAGATATTCCAGATAATTGTGCTATATACTCAGAAAATTAATACAATTATCCAGAATAATAGTTCACAAATTGTTATTTTGGCTGTTTTGGCCAATCAATATTTGGCGCTTGTTCGATATCAATGCGATTAACTAGAACACGATATTTTTTCCATTCGGCGAGTAATTGTGTTTCTTGCTCACTGGCAATTTCTGATTCGACCGCATCTTGTAAATAACTGATTTGCGCTGTTGCTTCAGTAATAAGCTGAATTTTCTTAGCTGAAGCTTGATTGACTTCATATTGATGCTGCTTGCTGACATCTAATTGCCATTTTTTACCATCCCAGCTATCAAATTCACTGGTTGGTTTTAATGTTGTATAGCCATCAGGGATTTCACCCACTTCTTGCATGGTCACTTCCGCACCTGTTTCGATTGAGTAAATTGTCGTTCCACGAAAATCTTTTGGGTAAGTCCACTGTTGGCCATTGTGAATAATGGCTTGATTATCTTTAACGTTTTTCGGGGCTTCTAAGTAAGCATGAGCAGGTAAGCCAACGCCTATCGGTAAATATTGATAAGTGGTTTGTAAAAATTCACCTTTTGCATCAACGCTATAAATAATAGCCCAGCCAGCCGAAATTGTTAAACCGTTATCGTCTAATACTGCTGATTGTGGTTGTAATTCATATTTCATTATTTTTCTCCTTTATTCTGCTTTAACAATATACATAAATGCGACGTTAGAAGGACGGTTTTCGTTAGCTGTTGGTACAACTCGAGATGCGTCGAATGTGACACCACCAACACTGCCAACGTCGATGTGAGAAGGCGTATGATCAGCGTGTTTTTCAAAATATCTAAATGCGCCGGATGCGATCGGATCGGCGGCAAATGACTCAGAAATGGGTGATATTTCACCCCAGATATTTCTGATAGCATCGCCCTGATAACTCAAAATACCTCGATTCGGATCTAATCCAGAGCCGGTATCCAACCCTCTAATAAACACCCCTCTTAAATCTGGTAAATACCCCGATGGATATGCATTTGCTAATTTCGGAAATTTGCTTTTATCAAATGTTGAACCATTACACTCAAACCACCCTGCAGGCGGTTTGTTAGTGGGATATGGTAATGGAACACCGACAGGGATATAATTGTTAATGTTTGCTGTCGTGACAACCTCGTGTAGCTGTTGTTTGCCATTTATTGTTGCACATCTGAAAAAGATTCTTGGCAAAATATTTTGAACGACAGCTAGCATTTCAACACACCAATTTTTAGTTGTTGCAGGAAAAACAATTAGGCTAGCTGAATCATCCCGATTTTTAAATTCTGTTAGTTCTGGAAACTCAGTTGTTCGAGTTGCATAACATCCCCCTGGTAGTACTGGATTCGGATTATCTAACTGTGCGCCTGTAAATGAGCCTATACCATAGTCACCTTTTTTTATGAAAGATCCGCTATTCCCCGTCGTAATAACCTCATTCCACCCCTCCCAAGTTTTGGTACCTCCCCGATAGTTACGAATAAATTGTCGTGCATTTCTATATGTAGTATAAATTTGACAACATCCCGCACCATCGGCGCCATTTTTAAAAACTTGCAGAGTACCTGCTTCATTAATTGGGTAACCACGTCCTTCAATAGCTGATACATTGCGACCTTGATAATATATACCCTCGTTTGCCCCTGTCAGATCGTTTAAATTTATTGTTGTAAACAAGTCACCAAATGTTTGTATCGCATCACCATTTTTTAGCACTGATTTACCATTGATCGCTACGTCATCAATATATTGAAAATTCCATGAATTTGTAGTCGAATTGTAAATAAGTTTACTCAACCATTGTTTTTTTTCTGCATTATAAAAAACGTGTGAATAATTATCATCTGACGTTATAAGAGCCATTATATTTTTGTTGTCATAATTGATTTTCAGTCCATTTTTCGACAATATTAATTGCCCCGTCATGGTGTCACCCGTTTTTTTTACCGCTCCGTTTGCTAAATCATAGACTTTTTTGACAGCTAATGGTGTTGCAGCTTGGTTTTCGAGATTAGAATCAATAGCTGAATTTAATTGTACAAATCCTTCTGATGAGGTTGTTGCATTTGGATGATTAGTTGACTTTTCATGAGCTGTCATTTTAGAAGTAATCAAATCATCCACATATTGACGGGTCGCTAATACCACTGATGGGTCGATTTTAAGCGCCACAGCATTAACATTATCAACCACAATAATCATTCTAATCACTTGTGTGCGGCCGCTGCCTTCCGCTAATTTAGGTTTATAGGTAGTAGGGCAGTTACCGACGGCGATTAGATTACCTTCATCATCAAACAAGCCAATTTCATGAATAAACCAGCCCCCATCGGACTCAGGTATAACTTGTTCTGCAATAATTTGATTGGGGTTTTCTTTATCAATAAATAAGGTGTTGATAGCTGCACGTCTAACTTCGTGCACTAAATTGGTTTGGTTTGCATCTGGTTTAGGTATAATGCCATTACCATCTCCAACCGCCATTTGAGTTATTTTAAGCGGCACTCCCAGTGCGGTAGCATTAGCTAACAATACCGCCCCTTGTTTAGTCAAAATTGTATAGTAGGTTTGATTCATAATGTTATACTCATTGTATCGATTAAATGAATAGTTGCGCCAAAATGGCCTTCGGATTGTGTAATGATTGTTTCTGTAATGTAAGGATAAATGCTAATCGTGTTGCCATCATACGCCGATGCCCCTATCGTAGTGTTGCCAACCGTCATGATGTGTAATGCAAGCCCCACTAATTTGCGGGATACTGGTTTAACATCATCAATAATTCGGGTTAGTTCATCATATGACTCGTCAGTAATGCCGTCGTCTGATACGCCAACATCAATCGAAAAAGTGCCCGGTTCGGAATTTGTTTGCCACCACTCAGTAATATTTATTAAGTGCCCAAAAGGCTCAACAGCTCGTCGAATAGCTTCTTTAGTCCCTTTTAGTTGATGGATTTCAAATGCTTCTGCTATAACCTTTCTTTTAGTCTGTTCTGGCCATTTTTCATCCCAACGATCGACACTATATTGCCATGCCAAGTAAGGCAATAATTCATATGGACAGGTCATTGGATCCCATAATGACCGTAACGGGACAGGAGGGGTGCTAGCTATAGCTCGCGATAATTTCTTTTCCAACGCCGTCGCAGAGGGCGGTAATAACGTTTTATTCGTCATATCCCGCGACCTCTACCTTGTAGCTATTACAATAACTTGCCTGCTCACGATTGATCGGTATGTCGTGAGCGGGAGCTAATAGCTCGACACGTTGAACACCAACCACATGCAATGCTGAAATGATGGCGCTGCGATTAATACGTCGTCCAATTCGATGTTTTTCAGTGATATAAGCTTGTAAATTTTCAGTGGCGGCTTTTTTTATAGGTTCTGATTCTGGGCCGGGATATAAATATAGTTTAGCGTTGATTTGATAGTCAATTAATTCTACTGATTTGACAGTCACTCTATCAGCAACCGGGCGGCGATCATCTTGATTAACCGCTTTTTTAACTATTTCAACCAATTCATCCGAAGCTATACCATTATTATCACGGGCTAATATCGCTAATGTAACACAAGCGGGGAAGGGGCTTTCTGCGGCGGCATCTAATACTCGACCGTCTGCACTGCGAGCATAAAACTCATACGCCGCGCGAGGGCCGGCGACAGATAAACCCTCAAAGGCGGCCTGAATTCTCATTCTAAAATCGTCATCGGATTCCTTGATTTCTGAGATTGCTGGCGTAACTGTATCGTCCGCGGGTTGTACAATTAAGCGATAAACATTGAAATTAGCGCCCAGATTATCTAAATCATTGCCTCTGGAATGAGCAATCATGAGCGCGTGTGACGCTTCGTTAATGCGTTGACGTAAGATTAGCTCGTAATAAGCGCTTTCTTGTAACAGTTTAACAACGGGTTCACTTTCATATTGTAGTGTTTTTGCTACTTCTTGTTGCCGCTCAAATGGATAAAGCGATATAAATTTTGCTTTGCGCTGGTTATATAATGTTTCAAAATCTAATAATTCAACCACATCTGGCAAGGGTAATTTTGATAGATTTGTTAATGTGGCCATGCTATCACCTCAACATCGCTAGTAAATGATTGATTCGGTTTATCGGTGCGTGACCCAGTTATTTGCAGCGTTAATTTTTCTTTATCTGTTGAAACGTTGACAGCATCTAATTTAATTCTTTTTTCCCACTGATTTAATGCCATCACTGTAGCTGATATAACCCTCAACCGTGTTGCATCTGTATTTGGATTATCTAACAATAAAAAGAGTAATGAGCCATAGTCCCTGCGTTCAACTCGTGAGCCGATTGGCGTAATCAATATATCTTTAACTGATTGATTTATATGATCCATATCAGTTATTGTTCGTCCTGTTTTGCTATTCATGCCGATATAACTCATTTAGGTTTTCCTGTTGAATCACCACCGGCTTTAACGCCAATGTGGGTGTGAGAATCTAATACAATGCCATTTGATGATAATTGACCTTGTTTATGTATTACATTACCGGTTAGGGTACCTGTTCTGCCTTTTGCTCCTCCTCCACTAGCACTAAATGATTTGAACATTACATGATCACTACATTCAACTAGTGGGGTGTCAAGATGGATTTTTGCCCCTGCTTTTGCGGTAATTTGTTCACTGGCTTCAATCACGGCCGTTTTAATACCCTTGATTGTTAATTGGCTCGTTTCGGGTTCATATTCAAATGATGCGCCATCGGGAAATGTTACAAAATAACCATCTTCGGATTTAGCAGGTGCGGGGTTAGAGTTACAATATAAGCTAGGCAACACGCAACCTAAGGACAGGTTACCATTGGGGCTTAAAATGAATACTTGCTCACCAACGGATGGCCTCCACCATGTGCGGCTTTTACCCGCGCGATGGGTAAACCATGGCAACCATGCGGTAATTAATTCACCAGTACGGACTTTAACCCGATCGCCATTGGTTTTACAAATCACACCGGGGCGGATCAGGTTTTCAATTTTTCGTAAAATGTCGACTAGGTCGGCGGGATGATAACTTTGCATGGCGTTATCATTAATATTTATAGATAAACAATAAAGCTGACCGAGTTGTAAAAATTGTATTTACAACTTAGTGGCTAGATGTGCAACCGTGATTTGTTCAATCATCTTATAGTCGTGCTGATTAATACCGATCAAACGCCGTGAAGGGTACTTAATTGTCCAACTGTCGTTTTTGTTAACCCTTCCGCGCAATCCATAATGATGAATACGTGCGATGCGGGAGACCGAGCTAATAAATTGTACTGTTGCGCGATTACTGTTTGCCGCTGTGCGCAAAAATTTTGTTGTGCGTAATTTTGTAAACATTTTACGCCTAATTTTGCCCCTTTTTTTTATGAATTTTTGCTGTTTTCGCGGCTCGAATGAGGTACCGTCGGGTTGATGTTGAGCAATAATTCGTTTGCGATTGTTTTCTCTTAATCGCCTGGCAATTTCACGTGCGAGAATAGATCGATTATTGCTGCTTAATTGCGTCAATATGCCGCTCGCATAATCATGTAATTTATTTAATTCATCGGCCATATTTCGTTGATCCAATCTGGTCGCAGATCCGCTGGTGGTTCATCAATAACATGTTTATATTCAAGTCCTGACGTTCCACTTTTGACAATAACTCGCTCGGTTAGTTTTAATTCAATACTAACATCTGCTGTATTATTATTTAATTGCTCGACCTCAAATTTTATGGCCCCTTTTCTTAGTTCAGGATTAGCCATAAATTCCTGTTGATTAATATACATCCAGCTAATGATTGGTACCATTAAATAGTCGATAGGCTGATCATAATCAGTGATGATTAAATTAACTTGATACTCGTATTCAAAACTCAGCGATTTTGCGGCAGTTGCTGTGACGTCTCCATCGTCAATGAATATATGTAATTTTTCAGGATTGGTCTTGATAAATAAATTATTCTCCTCAAGAACTTTGCGAAGCTGATTAATTTTTTTCATGCTGAGCCTGTTGACATTGATAAATCATATCGATCTGTAATGCACATTGATGCCATGCTGTCAAAATATCCCTGTTGTCATCAATTAGGGTTCTATTATTTTTCAGGTTGTTTGCTGGCAGATAACATGGCGTTACGACTGGACAGCCAACCTTGATAGTCTTCACTTCCCGTGATTTCTGGACGTGAGTACAACCGCTTAATAGAAGCAGGCAAATCATTATTAGACCATTCGCGTAACTGTTCATTTTCATTTATAAGTTGCTCCAATTCTTTTTTATATTGACGATTTAATATATCAGCAGTTTGTAGTTGATTTCTTTGATTTATTAATTGTTGTTCATTGTTTCTATGTAGTTCGTCAAGCTCGATAAGTTGATTGTTTTTATAATCAATGATTCCGATCAGCTCCTCTTTGTCCTCTCTTAATGTTTCGTTATCAACATTTAATTGTTTATTTTTAGCTGTTAATTGACATAAAAATATAATTGATACGAAAAGTAATAACCACGGGGCAAATTTAATAAAATGAGGAATAAACCCACTTAACAAAGCAACAGCCTTACTTTTTAGCATAACTTTCATACGCCTCTTTTAGTTTTAGATCATAACTATTTTTTTTGTACGCCGGGCCATTGTAAAGTCTGGCAAAGACTGGAAAATCTTTATCTTTCATCGCCTGTAATAATTTGCTATTTGATTTGTGGGCAACAAAACGGTAAAAAGCATCGAGTTGCATTTCTTCGCTTTTTGTCATTAGTTTTTCAAACTGAATTGCCGATTCATAGCCCAATAATTGCCAATGAAAGCCCATTATTTGAAATAACCCCCAGCTCGCACTTTCAATTGCTGACTTAGTGTCGATTTGTTTTGCCAGTGTTAGCCTGTAGTTTTCACGATTTCCTCCGAGATAGCCACCCGCTGACGGATTAATTAAATCTGGATAAGTTTTAGCAAGTTGCTCAACGTTAAATCCATTCTTTTTTAACTGGCGGTAAAAGATATGCCGTTCAAATAAAATTACTGGCAGGCCATTTTTAAAACCGGATGATCTAGCCTCAATTTTTGTTACCGCCTGAATCATTGGTAATTCTATATCCAGTTTGTTAGCGACAGTTTGTAGTTGTTCAGTTGTTATCACTTTGTTTGCCTCTCTTTTTCCGTCTAAGTTGCGAGCGACACAATATCGCTATGTTGCCCTTGCTCTTTATAAAACATATTAATAACGTCATGTTCATAATGACTTGCGCATAGTATGCGCGATGGAGTAAATCAAAAAATGAAAACATAAAAACAGAAGCGCTTGACGTTATCATTAACCATGCTAACCAGCTTATCCTTGCATTATATTTGAAATTTTTTCTATCAAACGTAAATAACCGAACAGCAATAAGTAAACATAAAAAGGCGTTTAGGGTTGTCATGATTTCCCCCCTTTGTTGAATTTATCAAATAAACTTGATGGGTCATCAAACATTTTTATGATCCAAAGCAGTAATTTAACGCTAACAGCTGACGCGACTAATGCGCCCAGACCGATAGGTACCTTTGCTTGAACGTTTGATGGAAAAAACGGTAACAGTAAATACAGCGTCAATTCGGCCAGCAGTATTCCCATTGCGAATGCTATGAAAAACAGAACAATTTTGCGCAGTACAGAGATCCGCTCATCACTTATTACAAGCAGGATTGATCCACAGAGAGCGCCCAGAATTATCCCATTTTCTATGTTCGGATATATCATCGAAATTGAAAACGCACTGATCACGGCTGTGAATGTTGTAGTTGTTGGCTCTGTCATTCAATTAATCCCATAAATTAATTAGTTTTTTTTGTGGTTCGGGTGCATCTTCTGGCACGTTAACAGCGGTACCCATCGGTAAAATTGCCGGCAATTCACACAGCATAGGGTTGTTGTTGTAAATGATTTCGACAATGCCGGCGGTTCTACCAAAAATACGATATGCCAGAGCATCAATGGTTTCATTTTGCATTGTATAGACAATCATTAAATCAGCTCCATTGTTGACCTTGATTTACCCAAGATGTCACGTATTGCATAACGAGCATTGCGATACAAATTACCGGCGCTTTCAATGTTAGTATCTATATCGATTTTTGCTTTGGCTGTTGCATCAAAATTAATATACTGTTCATTCAATAACGCATTTGCCCACGAATAAACCGCATGCTTGTATAAAATTAAATATTTTGATTCACCATTAATTTGCTCGTCATTTAAATTGTTAATTGATGTAATCCCTGCAGCTTGCTTTGTTAGCCGCCAGTTATATAAGTCATCATTTACTGCAATAATTGCACTGGCAATTGCTGTTTTTAATCGCTCAGTTGTGACGGTTCCGTCTAACCGCTGAGTTTTTCTAACGTCATTAATATCAATGGCAGGGAAAAACGAAATATTACTAATTTTAGATTCTTCGGCTTCGTTCGCTTTAGATATTGCAATAAAATCACTCATAAGAACTCTAAACCTTATAATAGGCGGTGAACCAATTCGCAAAATATTGATAATTTTTTAAATTGGTGCCGCCTGGTGTGAGGGTCCACCCTGTTAAGAATCGGTCTTATTTACGACCTTTTCTAATTCTTTAATAGCTGTTTTTACGCCTGAGCTTTCGTCAAGTTCAAGTGCTCGCTTTAAATAACCTAAAGCTTGATCTGGCTGTGTATCTTTTAACGCATAGCCAATAGCTTTATTGAGTTTTGCTCTGACCTGATCAAACATATCTTTATTAGCCACTAATTCGGCAAACTTTAGTAACATATCAGTATCAACCGTTTGCTTATTACTGATTTGTGCGAGCGTTGTATTAGCTAACTCTTCGGTAATTAGTGTGGCGGTTTGGCGTTGGTACTCATCGGGTGTAACCCAATTATTTTTTAATGCATGTTTAGCGAGCGGGTAGGCAAGCTCAAATTGTTTAGTATCAATCATCCATACCATTAGGCGCATAAATACATCATCTTGTTGGGCATTACCAGACTCAAGAACGCCGTTAATCCAATCCATATATTCGGGAATAAGTTGCTTTTTAAGTTCAATTTTTGCTTCTGTAGATTGGAATTTTTTTAATCGAATGCGATCGTTATTTAGCTTGGCTAGCATCATTTCGTAAGCATTGATTGCCTGCAGGTTTCCTGCATTACGCTCCTTTTGAGCGTAATGTTTTTGTAAAAACTTTTGTGCCGGTGATATCATCTATTCCCCCTTATCTGACTTCAATATTTTCAATTAAGCAGCCAGCATCATAACGTTCTACAACAAAGGCCTCGTTAGCAGATTGGTAGTCTTCAATACGATCGCGTTTAGGGTTGTCAATAATTTGACGGCGGGCTGTTTCATTTTGAATATAAATAGCTAAGTTACTAAAAGATGTAATTAGCATTGATCCCTTAGGGAAGTAGGGGACTCGGTATGCCGGTAATTCACCAATTGATTTTTTAGCAAGCAATATTTGACCCGCTACTTTTTCGGTGTTTTTATCTGCTTCGTTAGCAATCGGGAAGTATTTATCATGAAGCAACCCACGACCACAAATAACAACTAAATCAGTGTCTTCTGAATAAACTGGATCGATTAAGTTTTCAACGGCATCATAGACCAATGCGTCAAGGTTTTTATAGTCACCCCCGTTGCTGGCAATAATAATTTTACCCGGTGTTAATGTACCTTCGTTCATTACTCTTTCAGGTGCATCATCTCGGTAATGTTGTAACCAGCCTTTATTTACATCTTGTAATAAAGGGTATGTAGTTTTATTAGATGTTGGCGCGCGATGGGTACCATTAAATCCAATCATAATACGATCTAACGCTTTTTGTTTAATTAAGGCATCACGCAAAAGGGTTTGAAAGTTCTTTTTATGGCGCCATGCATCCAATTTTGCATAACGAATTGATGTATCGTAGTTGGTTTGTTCGCAGCGGTAACGGAATTTGTTTAGATCTGATATATCTACAGCTTCACGATCTTGTGCTGTGGTATCTGTTGTGCCAGCTGTTGTGCCTGTTACACCAACTCCAACTTTTTCACCCTCTTGAGCATCAACAAATTCAAAGTTAATTTTACTTAAGAATTCAGATGATTGTTGGGTGCGTTTTTCTAATGTTTGATTTACTTCTGGATTAACAGCAAAACTTTCACTGGAATCATCAATGCCATTAAGTTGCGCAATGCGGTGTTTAAATCCATTAAATAACTTTCGGGTTTCATTTCTCATTATGGGTTTCCTAATTCGGTTAATCAGTATTAATTTATTAAATTGGCCTAAAGTGCGTTAGCAATCGGTTTCAAAATCCATTGAACCACCGGCGGAAATAGGTCGCGATGGGGTTTCCGGAATGTTGCTTAATAATTCTGTTAACTCGTTATTTTTCTCTTTTACTTCTGTTAACTCGTTAGTTAACTCAGTAATTTTGGATTCAAGAGTTGTAAAGCGATTAACTGTTGCAGTTGCAAATTCTTCAATTGTTTCGCCGAGTTTCACAAATTTAGTTGAGTCATTTTCTGATTTGCTTTTGAATAAGCCAGTTATACGATCTAATATCGTGCTAAATGTGGCATCATTTTGCGAGTCCATTTCTTCAAATTCGATCGCTGCTTCTTCAGCTGCAGTAAATAAGTTATTAGGTGATTGTTTGCGGCTCGTTAATGGATTTACTGTAGCGTTAGCACTAAATTCTAAAAATTCGGTACCAAGGCTGGCGGGATCATCAGTAACAGCCAGACCAACAAGATAGGCCTCGCCGGTATCGGCGAATTCTGGGTTAACTTCAATTGATGAATAAACTTTTTGCTTTAATTTGTTAAGCTGGATAAGATCGTCTGTTGGTTCAATTTGTGCAAATAGCGCTAATTTCCCAGCTAATGGACCGGTTTTAATTTCTTCCGCTTGTAATGCTAGGACGTCGCCATAACGTTTAAATTGACTATCTGGTGAATAACCTTTGATATGCTCAAGATTAACTCTCGCACCGTAAACATCCGGGCTATAATTTTTTACCATTTGCTCAATCCATACGCGTTGGATCTTGCGCCCGTCTGTTGTTGCACCTTCAACTGCAACCCTAAACCATTTTGATTTATATTTTTTTGATTTATTAACTTCTAATGTCATTGTCGTAATCCTTGCTTATATGCTGATTGTTTTGCTTATGTTGGATTGACAAAGAAAAGAGAGCAATTAAGCCGAGTTGTGAAAAACAAAATCACAACTTGCGTATGCATAAAAAATGATGATCCACGGGTAAATTGACGTGATGGGAGGACGCATGCAAAACGTTAAATTATTAGATCATTTAATCAGTGATAACACAGATCCGAGAAAGTCGGCCCGCTCACTATACTGGGCCGGATATCGTATCGCGCGCATTGCTGAGCTTTTGAACGAAAATGTAAATACGATTCACAGCTGGAAAAGGCGCGACAAATGGGATGATTCAACGCCATTGGAGCGCGTTAACGCCGTGCTGGAAGCTCAATTGATTCACCTAGTAATAAAACAAAATAAAGAAGGCAAGGACTTTAAAGAAATTGATTTACTCAGTAGACAGTTAGAGCGTACAGCAAGAATAGAACGGTATAAAAACGGTGGTAACGAAACCGATCTTAATCCTAATGTTGCTAATCGTAATTCAGCACCTAAACAAAAACCTAAAACAAATTTGTTAACTGATGCGCAGATTGAGAAACTTAACGAGTTATTCAATGAGGGCTTATATGAACATCAGCGAATTTGGTATCGAGCCGGTATTAATCATCGAATAAGAAACATAAATAAATCGAGACAAATCGGTGCCACTATGTATTTCTCTCATGAAGGGGCGATTGACGCGGTTAACACAGGGAGAGATCAAATATATTTATCTGCATCAAAAGCCCAAGCGTTCCAGTCCCGCCAGTATATTGTTGATTTTTTTCACGGTATAGATATGGATCTAAAAGGTGATGTAATTCACTTTCCACATAACGATGCTCGTATAAGATTTTTGGGGACAAACTCCAAAACTGCTCAATCTTACCATGGCAATGTATATCTTGATGAGTACTTCTGGATTAGTCGCTTTTTAGAGTTTAGAAAAGTTGCATCAGCAATGGCCAGTCAAAAGCGATGGAGACAAACCTATTTATCAACACCATCAAGTATAACTCATGAGGCGTACAAGTTTTGGACGGGACAACTGTTCAATAAAGGCCGACGCAAAGACGAGCAGATTAGAATTGATGTATCACATAAAGCTTTAAAAAATGGAGCGGTTTGTGCCGACGGGCAATGGCGTCAAATTGTTACAATTGAAGATGCCGAACAACTTGGATTTGATTTATTTGATATAAATCAACTAAAAATGGAATACAGCCCCGACGAGTTCGCAAATCTATTTTTATGTCAGTTTATTGATGACTCGGCCTCGGTTTTTCCGCTTTCAAGTCTACAGCCATGCATGATTGATTCGTGGGACGTGTGGAATGATTATAAACCGTTTGCCCTAAGGCCGTTAGGCGACAGGCCCGTGTGGATAGGATATGACCCCTCGCACACTGGAGATAGTGCTGGGTGTGTTGTAGTAGCACCTCCATTAGTTGAGGGGGGTAAATTTAGAATAATAGAAAAGCACCAATGGACGGGCATGGACTTTGCAGCACAGGCCGAGGCTATTCGCAAAATGACAGAAAGATATAACGTAACATACATAGGAATCGATGCAACTGGGCTAGGAGAGGGGGTTTATCAATTAGTTAAACAGTTTTACCCGGCGGCTGTCGCATTTAAATATTCAATTGAAATTAAACAAAGATTAATTTTAAAAATGCAAGATGTGTTAAGACGACAGCGTTTAGAGTTTGATGCGGGATGGACAGATCTCGCGCAAGCATTTATGGCGATTCGTAAAACATTAACAGCAAGCCAACGGTTTATCACATATGTAGCAGATCGAAACGATGAGATATCACACGCAGATATCGCGTGGGCAACTATGCATGCAATTTATAACGAGCCGCTAGAAAGTTTAGGCGGTGCTAACAGTAATAGTGGTTTCATGGGAGTATTTTAATAATGACCGATTTAAAAAAGAATGATGACAATATAGCGTGCTTTAGTTTTGGAGAAAGCGAGCCGCTTTCCAGTGCTAAAGATCTCCTTAACTATTTACAATGTATTGAGTGCGGCAAGTGGTATGAACCCCATATTAATTTTAACACGCTTGCAAATACGTTCGGCGCATCATCTTCATATCATAGCAGCCCTATATATGTAAAAAGAAATATATTAACCAGCACTTTTATACCTCACAAATATTTAACACGTTTTAATTTTGAAAGGATAGTTCATGATTTCCTTATTTTTGGTAATTGCTACCTCGAAAAACGATCTAATATGTTAAAACAAGCGACCGGGCTATTACCAACGTTAGCGAAATATACCAGGCGGGGCGTTGATACTGATAGATATTATTATATAAATTCTAGCAAATATGCGAATATTGAAAACCTATTCGAAGAACACGAATTTAAAAAGAATTCTATCTTTCATCTGTTATTACCGAATGAAAACCAAGAAATCTATGGGTCCCCGGAATATTTATCCGCAATCAATTCTATATGGCTTGATAATTCGGCCACGGTGTTCCGTCAACGTTATTATAAAAATGGTTCACATGCTGGGTTTATTTTGTATTTATCTAACCCCTCACATAATGAAAAAGATATAGAAGAATTAAAAAAGGCACTACAAAATAGTAGAGGCCCGGGCAACTTCCGTAATTTGTTAATGTATGCACCAAATGGCAAACCTGACGGATTAAAACTAATCCCTGTCGGAGAAGTTGCCGCCAAAGATAATTTTGCAGATATCAAATCAGTAAGCCAAGATGATATTTTGACCGCGCACCGGGTGCCACCGTCGCTGATGGGCATTACTCCAAAAAATACCGGTGGATTTGGTGATCCAGAAAAAGCCTCCAAAGTGTTTGCTCGTAATGAAATTAAACCGTTGCAAGATAGATTTTTACAACTAAACGACTGGATGGGGGAAGAAGTTGTAAAATTTAATCCCTACAGCCTTGAATAACAATCACAAACCCAAAGCCCGAATGGGCTTTTTATTACCTTCCCTTCTAATTCTCTCTATAACGCTCATGCTGACACTTTTTTATTTGTTGGGTGGCGATTAACCCCTTGCTCATTTTGTCTATTAGTGTGCTTGATGTTTAATATAATTAGTCATTTTGATGATGATTGAAAAGGTTATAAATAAAATTGCGCCATTGAGACCCCACCTCACCCGCGCACTAAACTTGTAGAGAATTGTGCAAAATTGCAGATATCGAGAAAAAAGCTTGATATAAGGTCTTTAACGATCATTTGATCCTTTTTAGATCTTTCGTTTTCGTGCAGTATAGAAGTGCAACTGTATTTATTTTTGCGATATCGAATTATTTATATTACTTATAGCATCTTCTAATAAAATAACGGCATCGCCAAACCGAGTACCGCCCGCGCTAAATAATGACATATATCCATAAAAGTTGGATTTTATAGCAGATAATACCGTCTTAATTCGTTCGAAATCAATCAAATCAATAACAATCTCTAAATCAGGGTCAACCGGAACGTACACAATTCTAACTCCGAGGTTTGGATAGCTATCAAAATCGCTATTATTTAGTTTATTATTTATTGAATTGATAGTATTTTCTAATTCGTTAAATAATGGCGGATAGACATCGCGTAAGGATTTTATAGCAGATGACGCCGCCTTAATTCGTTCGAAATCAATCAAATCAATAACAATTTCCGCATCTAGATCAATCATACAAAGACTGGGGGCGGTTGATGCTGATGATTTACCTGTTTTCATAATTAAAATCCTGTTTATTTGTTTATGTGATTAATTAGTTTAAGTTTAGTTTAGTTTAAAAAGTATTTTCTTTTATTGTCAACATAGTATTAATCTCTTTTAAAAACTCCATCCAATATCCGGCGGTGCGCCAATCCATTTTTGGCGCAAATCGATTATAGCTAATTTGTTTTTAACCCATTTTATGAGCAATTTATCGTCAAATGTTAAATCCCTACCCATTAGTAGATAATTTAACTGGTGCTGATTGTAATTTATTTGATGTTTTTTTAACTCATTTATCACATTTTGCCGTTGATCGTACTCTGTCGAATTTTTAGACTGCGTACAGTTATTGACAGAACTCCGAGCGTCGCTATCGCTCCTATTTTTAGAAACAATAGCCCACTTTATTAAACGAGTGCATATAAAAGAAGCCATGCCGATAATAGGGGAAAACACCCCCTTAATCTTTTTGATGTCTTCTTCAAATTGGTTTTGAGCTTCTTCGTACGAAATTCTTACCCGTAAGTCTTTACGTTGCACCATAGCCCCACCTTGTAACTGAGTGTAAGCGGCCCAATCGCCTGCATCGGCTGCGGCAAGCACTGGGTCGATTGTAGGGCTTTCGACTTTTTGACTGCCGAGCCTGCGGAGTTCACGCCAAACCGTCACAGGTGCGCCACCGATTTGCTGAAATTGGCGAATACCCCAACGACTTGCCCAAGCAGTCACATTTTTGGCCATCTCTTTTAAGTTTTGTCCTGTTTCGTCATCGACCTCATTATCAAGTTGATAACCGTCAATATTTTTAGAAATGTACTTAGCAATGTAGCCCGTTGCCGATCCTTTCTCTTTTTCGATATTTTCAAACTTAAAGCGGGCGTACTGCGCACCTTGTTCGCCGCCGTCTTCTTCTAGTGCGTATGAATACATAATGTCACGAACTTTATCTTTATTTTCGGGGAGCATAAAAACCAATATATGCCAGTGCGGCGTACCGTCGTGGTGCGGCTCGGCAACTCTAAAGCCAAAGATTTTGATATTTTCACGATTAAGTTTTGCCCTGGTTCTTGCCCATACGCCACATAAATAACGCTGCGTGTCCCGTGGTGTACCGCTGTTCCAGTTTTTGACAAACCCGCCTTTAGCGTGTGCAGCGTGATATTTTGACGGCGCAGTCAATGTTATAAATGCACCCTCATAGCCGTACTCGTCAGCAATATCTTCAAAGCCTCGCATTCTAACCATTAACTCGCAACGGCGAATGGCGGGGTTAGCGTTTGATTTATCGACCTGTAAAACAAGCTCAAATTGCTCGCCTGTTTCAGTATTTTCTATACATTGATTCTTAAGCCATTCTCGATTTTTCCTTTTTTGTTCTTTCCACTCGCCAACGCAAGCCCTGCTGGCGTATGGGCTGGCGGACTTTTGCACTTGCCCCGCAGCTATTGCTAAATGTTCACGCTGAAACGACCATTGCCGTTTTAATTTGTTTTGCCACCATTTAGCATCTGACAGTTTAGCGAGTGCGATCACGATTTGTTGGTCACTGATTTCTTTTTTCTGGTAATCAGCGAAATAAGGTGCTGTAATTTTGAGTGGCGCTAGTTGTTCTAGGGCAAATTTATAGATAGATAGCTCATGCTCAGAATCATTTAATTTAAATTCATCTGTCTCTAAAAATTTGATGATTAAATTTTGCATATAGCTAGAAATATCAGCACCTAAATCGTTAACGTCGGATTTGTCGAGCGTCGGCAGTGTTGAAAGTTGTTTATAAAACTGCTGAGCAATTAAACTAGCACCGGCATTTTTTATTGTGTACTGTTCCTGAACTTCCGCACAACGAGTTAGCCCGCATGTTCGCAAATAGGTGTTTGCAGCTTTAGAGCCTTTCTCTTGATAGAGCGAACCGTATTTGTGGGCGAAATAGCTACCAATAAATTGTGGGGTGTCGCTAAAAAACGGATGAAAATAATCGTATTCGTGCGGTATTTGCTCCCACAGCGGACGTTCAATAACCGTTAAGTCTTTAGGCGCTCGGCGACCGACTGCATATTGTGACTTAGGTTGTATACCTTTAGTTGGTAAATATTGCCCAACTGTTCCGTAAAAATCACGCATAGCCGAAAACAGGGCAGATTTAGCCCTGTTGCTGATTGGTGGTAAGCTTTGCGTGATTGTTGACATTTATTTCAGATGCCCCAGAATGTGTGCGATAACGTCAACGGTCCACCCGTTACCGAGCGCCTTACATGCCTGATTGTAAGAAACGCAGTCCGTATAACCCACAGGTAACGTTTGTGCTAACTCTAATTCACGTCTAGTTAGAAACCTGCAAAATCCATCAAAATCGATTAAACCGCTATTTTTGCGTCGATCTTGTTTTAGCGTGAGACAATTAATTTTTTCACGATGTGTCACATTCAGGCAACTTCCATCAATCCCATTGCCCCACATTTTAATGCGTGATGGGGTTTGGTTGACTTTAAATTGAGCGCAATAATCAAAGTCGCTGTCTTTATAGCACTGAAATGAGAGGTTTTTATTTTGTGGCTGGGATACGTTCGGAATATTTGTCCAGTATAGTCTTTCTCTGTTTTGAAAACTAACTAAATTACTGTTAATTTTAATAGGCTCAACACCCAGTGACATTGTTATAATGTCCTCATGTTCCTTCGGCATGACAACATTTTCCAACAAAAAATATGTGGGATTAAATTTGTGTTTTGCTTCCAAAAACTTCCAGAACAGATTACTCCGGTCGCCCTTTAGCCCAGTTCGTTTTTTATTTGAGAGAGTGGCGCCTCGGCTAAAATTTTGGCACGGACTACCGCCTATTAATAAATCTATCTGAGGTAAACTCCACGACTGTAGATTATGAACATAACCGATCAAATCGATGTCGCTGTGATTTGATTGTGATATTTTTATAGCTGTTTTATCAATCTCGCTGGCATAATATTTATTAACTGGTATACCTGCACGGTCGAGAGCTACTCGACCACAACTAATACCGTCAAATAGTGATAAAATATTCATAATTTCACCTGTTAATTAATCATTTCAGGCATCAACACGCCGATTATTTCCCTTGCTGGCTTGCGGTTGCCGTTTGCTGCAACGCTACGTCTAGCATCAATTTCGTAGATCTCAAAATCGTTAAAAATCTCTCTAATTAATGAATTATTGCTGTTAGATATAATCGCAGTTGCGCCCCTTCTTACTGCTAAAACAAGTAAATCATGTAGACATTTTGTGGTTTCTGTATCGAATTTGCAGGGTGTGTAGCCTGTAAAAATGTCGTCTTTGGTTCCTGAGATGTAAGGGGGATCGCAATAAATTACATCACCAATTTTGGCGTTTTCGATAACAGCACTAAAATCAGCTCGCACTAGCTCAACGGGCGCTGAAATCAATTTATTACTAAATGCGATAAGTTCGGTTTTGGGAAAATAAATGCTTTTATGATTGCCGATAGGAACATTAAATTCACCTTTTGCGTTATAACGACAAACACCGTTAAAGCAATGACGGTTTAAATAGATAAACTCGGCGGCACGCTGTACCGACAACAATAATGTGGAGTTATTGAATCGAGATCTAACATCGTAAAAATCAGGCTGGCTATCAAATAGTGATTTAGTTTCATTTAGCAATCTAGCCAGATCATCTCGTAACCACTTGTAAACATTTATTAAATCACTGTTTTTATCGCACAGCACATAGCTAGCGTAATTAGTATTAATGAAAACATTACCCGCCCCAACAAACGGTTCGATAAACCGTTTGCCGCTTGGTAAATGAGGTAATAATTGAGGTATTAGTCGGTTTTTGCTACCGACCCATTTTAAAAAAGATTTTTCTATACACATAAAATTTCCTTTATTCACAAACGCCAGCATAAACACTGTTGCACGTAGTGTTTTCGTTTATTCCTGACAGCAAATCGAATTGGCGCCCCCACGAGTTGTCATTGCCCAATCTTTAACTGTTCTGATACCATGTGATTTGGTGCTGACATTTGAATTGTTTTTTTCAGAATTGCAGGGGTCAATAGTCGAAATAAAAAAAGTGGAACACCCGCGAGGGGAGCATAGAGATACTAAGCGCTCCCACGCTTCAACGCGTGCAACTTCATACGGGTAACGTAAAAATATCTCTCTTAGTTCCGATTTTCGGGCGTGAATGCATGGCATGCAGCCAACCCTCGAAAAACCTTGCAGGTAAAGAGGGTTCGGTTTTACGCCGTTTTGTTTTGCAAATGAAAAGACTTGATCGTGTGACCAATTCAGAATTGGACGATAAACATGTAGTCCGGGTGTATTATCAGCGTCGGTTTCCCAAACAGGCAAATTTGCCCGCGCCGGACTTTCTTGTGCGCGCACGCCTTGCCAGATGATAACTTCCTCATACCTATCTAATAACCGATCAATAATTTGATGTTTAACTGCGTCATGTTTTAGTATTGTTGAGCAAAACCGCGCTTTTGTTGACGGGAATCGACCTTTTAACATGCACAAATCAAGAAAAGGGTTGCCGGTAGGGTGTAATATATCTAGTGCCTGTTTTACTGCTGCGATAGCGCGTTCTTTACTAAATCCATACCGACTGATTAAATTATCTTGCCAATGATCAGTAATGTACTGGCGCTTACGTTCGATGTCTTTTGATAAATCAGCTCTGACTTGATGAATTTCACCCAATATTTCAGACAAATATTTTACATAGTCATAAGTTATTGAATGCTCGTGCCCAGTATCTGCAAACACATTTATACGCTCAACGTTAGCGTTTTTTGCTAGCAGTCCAACGGCAGTGCTGTCTTTACCGCCGCTAATTAAAACAACGTTGATAGTGTTTGGCTGGTAACATCTTAAATCGATTTCTACACACATTTTTGAGCCCCAGCGGCAATCAGCCGCTTATTTTATTGATTGATAATTAAATTTTTGCTGTAGGTTCGGGTTGGAATGCTAATTCAAATTCAAGTAGCTTTTTGTTCGGTTCTAGCGTTGATTCACAAAAACCGGATATGTATGTTATAAATGCGGCATCATGGCATGAAATAATTAGCATTGATCCGCCGCTTAAATTATTCTCGACATAACTATCAACATGAATCGCTCTTAAATGTTGGGTTGCGATCAGTTCAAAAATTTTTTTATCAACCTCTATCATTTTAACTACGGAAAAATTTGGAGCGTCCTCAAGCTTGTTAAAAACGGGCTTAACTGGATTAAATGAATCGTTATTAAACATATCTATCCCTTTTATTAATGGTTGTTGTTTGGCTCTTGTTAACAGCCCACTTTCTACCACCCCAACGCATGGATCCCACGAATTAAGGAGCAGTGAAAACTTGTTCGGATCAAAAATTTCAAAGGCCATGGCGCGCCCTCTGTTCTTCTTCTTCTTGACAGTCGACGCACAAACTCACTCCGGGTATTGCGTCGCGTCGCGCTTGCGGGATTGGATCGCTGCACTGGCAACAATAAAGAGCTGACTTGCCTGTATAGACTTTCCTTTGTGCCACAAGACTATCTATTTCACTTTGTGCAAGGTTATTGGCTCTATCTACTGAATCACGCATTAGACATATCCTCGTAATGTTGATTACGCATTGCCTCGGCTTCGTTTTCTAGAAGTTCTGCGGCTTCAAAACAATTTAATTTTCCGGCGCGAATATGAGCCGCCAATCTTTCAAGCTTAGTTGTAAAAACATCACATAAGCCTTTTTTGGTGTCGAATCTTGTTATATTTAGTGCATTTTCCAGTTGTCCGACGGTAAAAGTATTCATGCCACTCTCCTTATTTCTTTTTTAAAATCTTCATGTTCACAAAGTGCAAAAGCATCAATTATTGATTGCAATCGTTGTAAACCTATTCGTAAGCTGTCTAATTCATCATCTGATAAATAGTCGTAATCTGGCGCAAACACATGTTTGAATTTGCTACCGTCAGAGTTGTAAATCATTGTTGTGCGTTGCTGTATCCCCGCCGCTTTTAGTAGCAATAATTTTTGACCCGGTTTTAGGTTGTTAAATGCAGATCTGGCAAGGCTCCGTTTTCCGCTAAGAATTTTGTGGAACTCACGCAAATAACTTCGATGGTTAGTAATTTGTTTTGCTGTTTGATTTTCCATTTACATCACCATTTAATTTAATAGCTCTACCGCGTGACGTTTCGATGTAACCGCGTGGATTATGACGGTTGGAGCGAATATAAATTACCGTCGCAACCCCGCCGATTTTGGACTCAAATAGATAGCTTGACTCATTTTGCACCTCACAAATTAATGGTTGGGTTTCGGTCTTGTAGCGCTTCCGCTACCAGAGCGGCGTTATTGATTAAAATGATTGATCGTTTGCCTGCGATGTTTTTTTTGCGGATAGGCAGATAACCTTTTAAAACATAATCCTTGATTGTCTTAACTTTCATACCTGAATGCTTTGCATATTCCTCAACAGTCATATAAGCGGCGCCAAAATTTATTGATAAATCTTGATTCATAGTGCATTATTTCCTTTTATAGGTTTTATTCGGTTATATTCGGTCGTTTAGGTGTTAAAAAGCACCGATTCGGTGTTGTTAATTACAATATTATACGTTTAGGTGTATGTCAACACCTTAACGTATATTTTTTATTTTTTATTTCGTTTCGAGGTAAACATGAACTTTACGGATAACTGCAGAAATGTAGTAGAAAGAATGGTAACAGCATACAAATTAAAAACAGTTAAAGCGTTATCTGAAAAGCTTGGCGTAGGTGTTAGCGTCATATCAAATCGAATAACTAGGAATACATTCCCCGCGGATCTAGTTATTCAATGCGCACTGGAGACTGGAGCTGATTTATTATGGCTTTGTACCGGGGATGGCGAGCCAAATATTGATGGGGTTAAATTAGAAAAAAAATCTATAGAATTTTCAAACGAAGACTTGGAGAAATTAGAGCGTATTTCGAAATTAAAGAAAGAAGAAGCAATAACAGATGACGAATACATGCTATTAAAAAATAGTATTTTCAAGAACTAATAATAAGGATAGGATGATGAAGAAAATCAATGCATTAACTTTACCGATCGCGGCATGCCTTTTGTTTGCGTCGCCAACTTTTGCAAACGGCAATCCGAGTGGTGTCGCGCGCGAGATTGCTAAAATGGCAAAAATAGAATTCCAAAAGGCATATGGCAATTTACCAATAAAAGTTAACGACAAAATGTCATTAACTAATATAAGTTCAAAGGGAGCGGCAATAGTTTACGATTACCGTTATAGAGATAAAAGCACCAAATATACTCAAAATGATGTCGATGTATACTCGCAATTAATGTTTGATAAAAGAATGTGTGACGATGATACATTCGTTTCATTTTTTACAGATAACGATCTTGAATTTGTTTATCGTTATACATTTAACGACAAAAAGACATTATCGTCATCGTTCTATATTGAAGATGCTTGCGAAGATTAAATTATGTCTATTAGAAAACAAAAAAATGGCAAGTGGCTATTTGAGAAATACTTGGAAAATGGGCGACGCATTCGAAAAACGTTTGTCACAAAAGGCGAGGCGCTCGCTTATGAAAGCTATTTAGAGGAACAAGCAGGAGTCAAACCGTGGATCACTGAAAAACAGGATAATCGACGATTATCCGATCTCATTGAGATTTGGCATAGTGCGCATGGGCAGACATTAAGTGATGGCGAAAATGTTTATACTACATTGCTATTTATTGCTAAAAGTGTAAATGATCCATTGGCCCATAAATTTACATCGAAAAACTTCACCGATTACCGCGCCAAACGGTTGAATGGTGAAATATATCGCACCGACCGAGTCAAAACCGTTGCACCTCGAACATTAAACCTTGAATTATCATATATAAAATCGATGTTTAATGAGTTGATTAGATTGGGGGAATGGACACTTAAAAACCCTGTGGAGCGTATACGCCAATTTAGAATTGATGAGCAAGAAATGGCGTACTTGCAACCTGAACAGATTAGGATGTTGTTAGCATCAGCAGAGCAGAGCAAAGCAAAAGATTTAACAACCATTGTTAAAATTTGTTTAGCAACTGGCGCCAGATGGAGTGAAGCCGAAAGTTTAAAAAGCTCTCAAGTCAAAGATGGGAAAATCACCTACATTAATACCAAAGGCAAGCGTAACCGCACCATCCCTGTAAGCGATGAACTTTTTAAGCAAATTCCTAAAAAAGATGGTCAGCTTTTCACTCCGTGTTACTCGGCTTTCCGTTCTGCCATTAAAAGAGCTGAAATAGAATTACCAGATCGGCAATTATCGCATGTTTTACGTCATACCTTTGCGAGTTTTTTTATGATGAATGGTGGTAATATATTGGTATTGCAAAAAATACTTGGTCATACAGATATTAAAATGACAATGCGTTATGCTCACTTTGCCCCCGATCACTTCGATGATGCTATTAGATTAAATCCATTTAATAACATTTAATTAAGTGGCGGTAAAATGGCGGTCGAAATCGGCTTTATTCGGTTTTGGTCGGCTGTATTCAGTGTATTAACGTGTTGATTTTATTATAAGTTATTGATTTTTATAATGTGTACATAGAACTCTTAATCAATTGGTCGCGGGTTCGATCCCCTCACAACCCACCAATAACATCTTGTTTTAAAATGCTTTTATGAGCTTTGCGCAACTTTATTTAATAAATTAATTTTGCTTTGTGCCGTAAATGTGACATTATTAGCAAAATCCAACATGTGATTGGCATTCAGGTGAGCATATTTCTTTACCATTTCTAACGTTTCCCAGCCGCCAAGCTCTTTCAACGTAAATAATGGTGTGCCTGCCTGAACATGCCAGCTAGCCCACGTGTGCCTCAAGTCATGAAACGTAAAATCTTCAATACCTGATAATTGGCACGCATCATAAAAATCACGACGATCAATATCAAAAACACGTTTTAATGTATTTCTAGTAAAAACATATTCGCAATTATTTCTAAATCGCCGTTTCCTGATTAATTCGATTGCATCATGATTTAATAATAACGGCCTAGCTCGTTTCGATTTAGCATTAACATTAGTCACCGATGCAATACGATTAACCAAATTTACATTGTGCCATGTCAGGGTAAATATTTCGCTCATTCTTGCGCCAGTTGATAGAGCAAACGAGCAAACATCTTTCATCCATTCTAATCGTAAATTTGAAATTAGTAATGCCGCCTGTTCTTTAGTTATCCATCTAACCCTAACTACTGGCTCCCTAGCTCTCGGCACAAATGGAACAGAATCAATCCAATCTAATTTATATGCTAATGAAAACATACGCATAATATCGGCTCGATACCTATTTAACGTAGCATTACTTGCTGGCTTGCCAGTTCGTTCAACGTATTCAGGCAATGAATCGAGTATTTCCTCGCCTGTAATTGATGATATCTCACGCCCAGAGAACTTATTTAAAAAATATTTCGCACGTTGTTGTTTTACTCTAAAATTTTTTTGCTCCTTTCCATCCTTTAAAAATAAAATAACCGCTTCTTCAAAAAGACGTTGCGGTTTTTTATTTAACTTTGTTATTTCCCACAATTCAGCCTTTAACTTGTCGTGGTACTCTAACGCCTTTCTTTTGTCTGTCGTACCAGTAGAGCGTCTAACTCTTGATCCATCTGGCGCTTGGATATCAATATGCCAGATGTCACCACGTTTCTTGATCGACATTTTTTACCTCCTTGATCAGAGGTTAGCCGATCGTTATTATTATTTGATTTAAACATTTCCTCAAATGTTTTTTTATCAGCTAACCATCTACCTTTACCACCTTGACGAGCAAAACCATATTTAGTCTTGTTCTCAAATATATATGTATATGATAATTTGGTTATTCTTGCGGCATCTTTTAATGTGATGATTTCCATATATTTAACCTATAACTGAATATCATTCTTACACTCATTACCCCAAGCGTGCCAGCCACCTACATTTTGACGAGCGAAAAGTTCAATACGTGGGATATCACCGTATAGACGTTCCAGCCGCTCTCTTGCTTCTTGTGGTTTTTCACTATGCCGACCGATTGGCGCTAAAATGATTTGACTAACCGAGTTATTGATGCGCTTAACACCTTTACCTTTTACTGCAATCAAACAATCTTCACTATTAGCACGAGTATAATTACCCATTCCAAACCTAAGTTGATCACTGATTAAATCAAACACATCATTAGCATTCATACAGCCTAGTTTTTTCATGCTGTTAGTAATGTTTTGATGATAGTTTTTATTGAGTTTAACCCATGTAAACAATTTCATCTTCTTAACCTTAAAACCCCACGCTTTCGCTAGCTCGATCGCTTCCTTTGCGAATGTATCTGTATACCACATGATCAACACGCTGTTATCATCTGCTAGTGATTTTATGTTTAGTGATTTAAGGTCTTGGATAGGGATAGTGGGGTAGTGATTATTTGTTGCGGCTCGTGTT
This sequence comes from Gilliamella sp. N-G2, assembly GCF_002142215.1. GTDB lineage: Bacteria > Pseudomonadota > Gammaproteobacteria > Enterobacterales > Orbaceae > Gilliamella. The sequence goes on along the minus strand of NZ_NAST01000004.1, from coordinate 20,382 downwards.
TTCTGATTTTTATACTGCCACGGTGGATCGCAGTAAATTATTTTGTATTTATTTTCCATAATTTCCTCAATCTTTAATTTATTTACACATATGAAAACTCAGCATTACATAACCCATTTTGAAATATTCGCTATCATCTAAAATATGCGTAACAACAACCTGACAACTATTACCAGTAAGCTCTCCATGCTCGTCAATTTCATTTAGGATTAGAATATCGCCTATTTGATAATTACGGTCGTTGTATCTAATTTCCGCTGTTTTCGTTTTGTTAATAACAGAAGAAAAATACTCAGATTTGATTTTTAGTCTATGTGTTTCCATATTAGCCTTTTCTTTAATTATTCTCTGGATTTAGCATGAGTGAGCGCTTTTTTAATTACATCTCTACGCTGTTGTGTGTGAACTGCACGCCAGTACTTTTTTTGAAATGACTCGAAACTAGTTTCAACCAAACCGTCATAACTCCCACCGCTGAATTCTAAATACTCACTAACTGCTAAATAAATATAATTAAATTCATCTTTTGTGATACTGATAGTTACAGGTTTAAACTTAACTTTCATAGTTATTCCTTATTCAATTCATCAAATTTCTTTATACCCCACACGATTGCGTAACAGATCCATATATAGCGGTATCTATATTTTCTGTGATCAACTTCCCAAAAGTCGGTAAAATCAAAATCATTGCAATCAAAGTTTCTTATTGCCTCGACTATTTCGTATTCATCTTCTGCACGTAAAATACGCTGTAAGTCCTCACGAAGATTATATTCCTCCTCTTCTGAAAGCCAGTTACCCTTGATAAAGTCATCTAAATCTTCTTTAGCACATCTCTTAACTTCGTCTATGTCAAATTCTGAATAACTTTCAATTTTTCCTTCATAAGATGCGGACTGAATTTTTTCTGCCCAGTAATCAGGGTTTATTTTTAAATCATCAGACCGGAAAAATTCAAACATGTCATGTAGTCGTGAAAATACTAATGCGCCCATATCACCGGTAATTACTAAATAATTAGAAAACGTAGTGATATTAAAATGTTGACTGCAATCGTTGGGATTTTTAAATATTAAATGTCGGTCTACTCCATTATTTTGATGAATTGTTAACTCGTGATTTTTAACGTCATCTAAAAATTGTTCTAGTGTTGGTTGTGTCATAATTTTTCCTTAGTTAGCCATTGTCCCGCACAGCTTTTGTTTTAACTAATTTAACAATCTCAACGTCAACCAAGTATCTAGTATCACCATCAAACAGTCTTACTGCTAAAAATCCAGTAGTCCCATCGTGTAGTGTGACCACTTTCATATAGAGATCAGTTAGATGGATAAATGTATCACCACAATTTAATCCGCCAAATTCTATGGTTATATCGTAAACGCTACTATCAATATTCATCGTTGTTTTCCTTATTCTCCAGATATTAAAAAACCGCTACAAGAGCGGTTGTGTTTGTGTAAGTATTTGATTTAAAAAGGTATGTCATCCTCTAGTGGTTCTTCTTGCTCTTGCTCTTGCGCTTGTGCTTGTTGCTGGGCTTGAGTATCAAGCTTTTTAGTCGGCTGAATTTGATTTACTCGCAAGCAAGGTTTGATATGTGTCACGCCATCTTTTGTCCATTCTTCGACATAAAACTCACCACTAACAACTAGTAAATCACCTTTTTTGATGTTTGGAGCATACGCTTCGGCTACTTTTCCCCACAATACACACTTAACCCACGATGTTTTTTGATTCTCTCCATAGCCTTGCTTGACTGGTAAATTAAATTCACCAACTGCCGTACCTTGTTGTGTGTAACGTAATTCAGCATCACCACCAACATTACCCGTTACTGTCATTGTATTAATAGACATATTTTATTCCTTCATATTTAAATTTGATTTTATTTGTGCCTGTATTTTTTCTATTTGAATTTTTAAACGAAAATTTACAGCCTGAATTGCATCAGATAGACTCATAAAAAATATATAATTCTTTTTATCAAAACAACTTTTACCACAATAGAACCTATGCTCTGTGATTTTTGATATAATCAATCTCATCGGCTCTACAACTTCTTGAGATGCAAGCCACACTACATCACCAACCTTTAGCTTTTGCCATTCTTCTTCTGTAATCATGCTATTACTCGTCAAATTCTATCTCTTTAACATCAAGCCCTTGTTCATCATATGGCTCGCTACTTTTTAGGTATTCAAACGGATCATCTTCAATCTTTTTAAGCGCCTCTTCCTGATTATCTGCTTCAACTTCAAATTGATAAACGCTCTCTACTACATGTACAAACGTGCCTGTAAATTTAACCATTTTCTCGCTCCAATTTTTAATTTTGTATAGAGTGTCACTCTGTCGCCATCGGCGTGACTACCGACGAGATCTAACTTGGCTTGTATATTTCAAATCAATGCGCTATCCCACGTTAAGAATCATCGCAAACATTGATTATCACCGCATATACCAGACGAAATTAACATTTGATATACTTATATAATTTTTTCAAATACTTGTTTGATGTCGTTTATTGAATTTGACAGAGTTTTAGACATTAAGAAAAAGTCAGCCTCAACCCGTGCCGCTTTATCCTCAACTGGTATATCTTCGTTTTCATCTAAAACAGTTGGATCAAACCTAATCTGTTTAAAAGTGAAATTTTCATCTAAAACATAGCTAACGCCTCGCTCGTCACAGATTTTTAGCTTGGTGATCCATTTACCTGATTCGAGATGGTTGACCATTTCAGCGCTTGTTATTTCTTGATTTTTGCAATTGATAATGCCGTTACCTTCAAGTGGATCTTTCAGTTCGGCTTTATCACCTAATGTAAAAGGAGGAAAATTCAACTTTTCTTTAACCCAAGTGGTCATTATCTTTTCAAGTGGTTGATCAATAGATAAAGGGAGTAATGCTAAAGAACCAAGTTCTTTACGCAAAAGAGCTAAAATATCTTCAGATACTTTAAAACTGCTACAATCAACAATAACCCGATTGTTTTGCATGTCGATCCACACCCAATAGTAACTATATCTACTAAACGCACGAGAAATTAAATCTATTAGAACTTCATCTTTTAAAGTGGCTTTTTCACATTTAGATAGTTTGCGATTGAGCAATTCCTCTTGTTTATTAATTTTTTCGATATGCGCTTGTTTAATAACTGTGGACGGTAATATTTTTTGCTCGGTTTTATATTTAAGTAAAATCTGACCTTGCACATTGAGCATTAGCTCGTCGGGGTTATCAACGGGAGATACAAAACCACCTTTTCCCGTGTCAATTGAACCGCAGGGCTTAAAAGTTATTTCTTGCAACAACTCATTATTGATATTGTTTAAAACCTCTGTATTTGAACATTCATAAACTATTGCATTTTTAAAGAACATATATTTTTACTCCAATAAAAAACCGCCATTAGGCGGTTGCTCTCTTAAACGGGTCTGGCTTTCCAAGCTTTTTAGCTAATCGACTGATACAGCCTCTTGCTTTTCGTTTGTATTTCGTGGCTTCATCTTTGTAGTCACGGTATGTATAGTTAACTCGCTCCACAAATTCTGAATATGTCTCAGTGAAACATCCTGTTGAAATTAAAAAATCATTGTTTGTCCACAATGCAAATATTGTTCTGCCATAACGACCGCAATTATCGCTGTATGAAACATTTTCAATTTTATGTGCATCTACATAAACAGAACAATAATTATAAAGAGTCAAATTAGACGGCAGTCGTTTTATGCTTGTATCCCTCAAAGCTAGTATATTCGCTACTTTAAAACTTTCAGGAAATTGAATATCGCCTTCATAACACTCTAGATCCAACCCTTTCGTAAAATCTGTATTTTCGGGAATAACAATATTGTCAAAGCGCACCTCATATGGCTCTAATGTATCTAGTACTCTAATCGCTCCATCCTGAATTTCATACTCACAGCCTTCAGCATCTAAAAACTCTAAAAATTTTTCCATAATTAGCTAGCCTCAATCTTTTTAATTCTTTCGTCCAGTTCCTGTAAAAATTTAATAACCTCCGTCTCAATTTCTTGAGCCAATGCATCATCGTGGTAAATTCGAACGCATTTAAAGCTTAAATTTTCAGGTAGACGATCATCATAACTAACAAAATCACACCATTTCCGACCTGTACAAATCATCTGCCATTGCATCTGTAATATGTATTCACGTTTAGGTTTTAGCGATTGCATAAACTCTAAATGCGTCCATGTGTTAGGGCATTTAATTTCAATCAGACCATCATCATTTACTAGTCCGTCAGGGCTAGCGCCTGCATTTTCGATTGTTGGGTGAGGAACAAAACCGACCTCAGTTACTGTTACATCAAATTGATTTAGGATATATATTTCTCTGGCAATGGGTTCTAATTCGGTACCTCGTTGCATTGCTGTATTAGAATAGGTTTCAGTCGGTAATTGGGTTAATCGTTCGCAGATTAATTGTGCCATGTAATTTTGGCGAGAAGCGGAATAACCGCTTTTAGTTTTCGCCATAACATCGCTGATTTTGCTTGCGGTAACTTTACCTAATCTTGCCCTAAACCAGTCATCGGTACGCTGTTCAATTTGACTGGGATTTATTATCATTTTGAGTTCCTCTTTTTTAAGATGATATTGCTGAACATAATCCTTTGATTCTTTCTTTTTCATCATTACCGATAATTTTTCGTTGTTCTTGAGTTAAAGAGTTTGCCCAATAAGAACTCATCGCTTCGGCTCCTTTTTTAGCTTCATCTTCAAGTGCAGTTATTAGTGATTTGCGAGTTTCGTTATATTCCTCTTCACTAATTTTTAGCGCTCGTTTTTCTTCTTCTGGTAAATCTTCTCCAGCATAAATATAAAAACCTAGCCCGAACATTGATATAGCTTTAGTTAAGCATCGCATTGTCGCCTTATTAATATCTACAGAATTAGGGCATTTAATAGCGTGGTTTTTAAAATCCATAACTGGTAGCCACATGTATCTTGCAACTTGATTATCACCTTCCTTTATTGTTAGCGTTACACTAACAGTCATTGAGCCGTCACTCTCGATGATTGGAGTATTAATTGTGTATGATGATTGTGGGAAATATTTCATTAACTCCCCCCAAGCCCAAGCCCAAGATAAATAAGTTAACCCGTTTTTATGTTCAACCTTATCGTTGACATTTATTGGTGATAATGTGTCCCATATTTTCTTTTCGAATGATTCTTTCATCTTTATATTCCTAATTACTTGCTGTTCTTATAATTGATAGAAGTAAAATAAATAAACCTTCACAACCAACCAAAACCATACAAAAACGGGCGAATATTTTCTCGCCCGTAGTTAACTCATAATTGATTGCCATTCGGTCTGTTTGTCTAACATTACAGCCGACAAAATCTATTGGTATGCTGTTCATCTATACATCCTCTGGTCGTTCTGTTAATGATGTTTCTTGGTTAAAAGTTGGTTTTATACGGTATATAGCGCTAGCGGTTATTGCATCGTGCTTAGAATCAAGCCATTTATAATGAACAGTTGACCAATATTCAACAGGAATGCCCTGCAGTTTTGCTAACAACATTTGAACTAAATGTTCTTGTTCTTCGTTCTGAGGTATTAATTTACTGTCATTATTTTTTATAGCATTAAAGAACCAGTTGGTGATGTTTTCGTTCTCACTTTTCTTAAAATATTTTATGGTGTGAGTTATCCTATTGTCCTCACCATAAAAACCAATATCTACTGGGTAGTTATATGGTTTATATTCCGTTGCTTTATAACCATTACGCCATTTTATTCTCGCCTCATCACAAGCTTGTAAAACTAAATCAGCATCTTGTTCAGCCTTGCACTCAACATACCAATCACCTTTCTTCAACCGTTCAATAACTTGTTCATTAACCATTGTTTTTCCCCATTACCTAATCAAGTAAACACCAATTATTTTCATTTTTTTCATCTACTAGTTGCTCCATAAGTAGCTCTGTTTGAGTTAAATAATTTGTTAATGAATCAGAATGGAAATACATACAAAAAATCCCAAATTCTCCATTTCCAAATATGAACGATGCACTTGCTTTTAAATCGCCTTTTTGCACATAAATACTCATCTCGTCCAGATCGTGAAATAGATCTAAAATATCCTCGAATGAGTTAATTTTATGAGAGAATTCGCCGTCATGAGCTGAGAATGAAAATCCATGTTCCCTTAACTCGCTATAAAATGAATTAAGTATTTTTTCTTCGTTACGTTTTGTTATTTCTAATCTGTTCATAATTTATTCCTCAATCCTGGATGTGATTTTTTAGTTATTCATGTAAATTACCAAAGCACTCTATTCGCTCGGAATCATCTGAATATTTATATAGAACAGCCTCTGCGTTACAAAAAGGGCATCTGATTGAAAATGATTGAATTAATTTTTTACATTCTGAATAAGTATCATTTTTGTTGGTTTTTTCTTTTGATGCGCTCATGATTTAATCCTCAAAATAATCTGTTAGCCATAATTCAAAACTTTCCTGTACTGCCTGTGCTGGAGGCGTTACTTCCCAGTGTCCAAAATCTTCAAAAAACCCGCTACGTTCTAGCAATTCATGTCCTAATCCATAGATATAAGTTTGCGTGTAATCTTTTGAATACTCATGCTGTTTTATTAACTCAATTAACAGTTCTAAATATTCTCGTTTCCATTCTGTGTAATTCATTGTTTTAACCCTGTAAAAGCCCTCATGAGAGGGCAAGTGGATGTAGTAAATTTAATAATTCTTATGGCGAGGCGCTGTTGACTAGACAGCTAAACCTCTACAGATTTTTTTCAATAAAACGCTAGGCGGGCGTATCTGCTATAATTATTTGAATTGTTTTCGGTAGTCACTCCGTCCACTGCACCTCTCCATAAGAATTATTTAAAAAAGCCCTCATAAAGAGGGCAAAGGATGATAGAAATAAATAAACAGCGCTTTTTAGGCAGGCGCCAAGCCTTAATGCTTAAACTTTTTATTAAATTCGAATTTGGCTTGTGAATAACAAATATCGGTCACAAATTGGTTATAGATATCAGCATCAATACTTTTGCTTTCTAGCTTGATTTTTAGTAGCTCAATAATTTGCCAGTCATTGTCATTATCGAAGTTTTTAATTAGCTCTTCTGCTCGACTTTCAATCCATTCTTCTTTTGCATCTTGCATCTCTGCATCATTCATCATGTTGCAATATGCTTTTTCGTAATTATTCTCTACAGCTCTTTGTAACGACATAAATCACCTCGTTGCTATTTGCAAAATCCAATAAAACAAACCAAACAAGCTACTAAATACAACAATAAAAGTGCAAAATAGGGCAAATTTAACTTCACTTTCTGTTAGTTGATAATCATTGCGAAACCTATCTTTAGTTTTCACATTGACAAAATCCTTATTAGTCATAATCACCTCGAAAAAAGCCCCATTTCTGGGGCAAAAGGATGTAGAGTGCTGTCTTTCCAGCTGTCAGTAATTTCAAACTCAAGCCCACTTGTTTAAATGGGCTTTGATTTGAATACTAATTAGCAATCTATTTACTAAAGAACTTTGTTATTAAAACCGTTTTTATTTTGATAGGTTGCCTTTTTGTTGGTATGATAGAATCATCTTTAAACATAATAAGTTAGGTATTTCTGCATGCCTCCAAAGGGAATAATAAATATTAATTCTAGTACTGGCTTTATTCAGTTGTATGATTTTGATGAAATCAAAAAAAGAGAGAAATTTGTTTCTATTTTTGACCCCAAAGGTAAAGAGTTAGTTAAAGTTATAGGAAGCTATGAATTTGATGAAGAAATACATTGCAGTTTAACTGATTGCAATCAACCTCATAAAAAAGGTTTTATTGTATTAACGTCAACAGAAGAAGAAACAAATATCGGGAATAATTGTGGTGAAAGAATTTTCGGTCATATTCATTTTTCCACATTAAGGAAAAGCTATAAAACTGAATTAGAAATTGAAAATAACCTTAATATAATATCAAATTCCCGAGATAATTTAGACAAATGGTATGAACAATTAATATTTCACTATAACAAATCAGGTAATAATGCAAGATGGGCTTGGGAAACGTTAACTAGAATATTTTCCCCATCTGTTATCGGTCAATTCGCATACAAAGAATTAGACAGAATGAAAAGGACTTTAGATGGCAAAGTAACCGTTGATCGTGTTGCAACCCCCAAAGAAGCTGAAATTTTTAAAGCTCAAGGAAAAAAACCACCATATTTCGTAGAAATAACACTTGGAGAAGTTAAATATATCTCAGTTTTGTCCCAATCAGATGAATTAAAAAGGTTAGTTTTGGATGACATTAGGGACACTTTGCGACTCATTGACAATATAGATCTTAACAATCCAACAAGAGATTATAAAAAGTTAAGTGAGATTGCAAAAAGAGCTAATAATATAGAATCAAATTTTAAAAGAATTAATTTTATTGTCGAAAATACTAAAAAGTTTTTTGTAAAACAAAATTTTGATCCTTTATATTCAAAATTGGTAGATTATTACGCTGGTAGTGATAAAAATGTCAATATCAATCGTCTTTCTAATTTTATTAATTCTCTAAAAAATCAGGAAGAATAGCCCATAATGTATAAAAATTATCACTGAATCGATTTCCTTTAAATGAATAGAAGCCTTCAAATTCATCATTATCATTGAAAGAGATCCATTCAGCTAAGTGATAACCATCACATGGATTATACAATAAGGCTATTTTATTTTTACAATCGGTTTTAGGTTTTTCATTATTAGAATGAAAAGTTAAAATTTTATTCATTATGTTTTCCCTTTAATAATTTATTAATAATATTCCTAGTGATTACTAAATTTATTGTTTTAAGTTTACTTGTAATGCAGATTATGTTTATTGCCCTTTTACCTAAATATTGCTTGTTCACTTCACAGGGATATACAATATTTGGTGCTATTTTTTGCTGGGACATAACCTTTACATAAGATTACTCGGTACTGTAACTTCGCTTTCATCACGCTTTAACATTACTTTCAACTAAACCTAATTTTTAAAGAGCAACAACTTTTTGGGAAGTTGTTTTGTTTCGATGTGTAAATATTACCAAAAGGTCATAATTAAGTAAACACCAAAAGGTCATATAATTTATTAAAAATATGACCTAAAGGTAATAAATAATTGTTTTTTAGAGGTAATTTATTTTTCTGATTGCTTGTTTTTTGACCAGTAAAAGGGGGTAGGTACAAAAAACCGCATTTAAGCGGTTGAAATTGAAAAAATAGATGCTAATCAAAATAGATATATTCTATATTTTGTCCTATTATAACTTTGCCTTGAATATAAAAGTTATTCATACATTGCTTATCTAATCTCCATTTTTCATAAATAGAATTGTCAGATATAACAATTATTTCAGTTCCCGTGATTTGAAGTCGCTTGATATATATTTCATTATCAAAAATAAACACATAAACACCATCGCCATCAAAATAATTTATTTTAGTATCGACAAAAACATTAGCGCCTGACTTTATAGTAGGTGTCATGCTATCACCTTTTGCAGTAATCACTTTAATAAGATCTGTCGATCTTCTACCGAACATTTTCAATGCGAACTCATGCGTAAATTCTATTGATCTTAAAACGCTTGCGAACTCTCGCTCGGTTATAACGCCGTTTCCACAGCTTGCACTGATATCTAGTACTTCTATTTTCACTCCATCATTTCCATTATTTTTTTTATTTATATTTTGTTTTATTGGTTGATTACTATCTGAAGTTAAACCATCCAACCATCCTCTTTGCAGACCGAATGAAGACTCAATATCGCTAACTAATTTATCAGCAATATTTTTTTTATATTTTTTCCCTTCTTCATATAGAAGCCTTGAAACATAACCCTGATCTTTATTCAATACTCTAGCAAGATTTACAATCTTTCCGTCACAGTATTCATCTTTTAAGCGGATTAGATTTAAACGTCTAATTTCAAATTTATTCATATGTACTCCTTGTTATCGGTTAATCATAAAAAAACTTTACCAAAAGGTAAACAACCAAAAGGTGTTGATTTTAATATGACCTTTTGGTATTATTCAAATAAAAATAAAACCAAAAGGTCAATTTATGGAGAATTTGAGACTATTTTTAAAAACAATGAAACCAGAGGAGCAAAAAAAATTCGCTTTTAGTTGCGGTACAACAATTAACTATTTAAGAAAAAAAATAAGCAATCGCAGTTCAAATTTGGGAATAAAAATTTGTATTGAAATTGAAAATCAATCACAAGGAAAGGTTCGATGTGAAGACCTTCGCCCTGATGTTAATTGGTCAATTGTTCGTAATGGGTAATTATTATGCTGAAAACTAAAAAACACAAAGTCAGTGCGAAAAAATATTATCACATTTGCAAAGTGGGAAAAGCATAAACCCAATGCAAGCTTTGAATCTATATGGCTGTTTTAGATTAGGTGCGCGTATCTATGATCTTAAAAAAGCTGGGTTTGAAATTGATAGTCGCCTAGTTCATAAGAATGGTGTTCAGTACGCTGAGTATTCGATAAGAGGTGAGTAATGAGTCAGTTTATAGCTAATTCCTTTCAAGTTCCTAATGCTGTAGTTGATGAATTAATGGCGAAAATGTCAGCTAATGCGTTGCGCTGTTATCTATTAATAACCCGTAAAACTACTGGGTGGGGTAAAAGTAGCGACAAAATTAGTGCTTCACAGTTTATGGATTATTTGGGAATTAAGGACAAGCGGACTATTTACACGGCTTTAACTGAATTAGCTAATTTAGGGTTAATTAATACCATTAAAAATAATGGTGGAATAACTGAATATTCACTAGTTTTAGAGCTGTCCGAACCAGTAACAAAAAATGCAGGTACAAAAAATGTTACTAGTAGCAAAAAATGCACTGAACCAGTGACAAAAAATGTACCTACCACCAGTAACAAAAAATGTCACTCTACAAAAGACAATATAAAAAACAATATTACAAAAAAAAGAAATACTGTTTTTGATCCGATTTCTGTCAAACCTCAAAATGTGAGTTTGGATGTTTGGTGTAACTGGATTGATTACAGAAATTCGTTAGGTAAAAAACTACAACCACAATCGTGGATAAAACAATCTCAAATGTTAGAGGAACAAGAAAACCCCGAAGCCATGATAAACCGATCCATTATGAACGGTTGGCAAGGTCTTTTTCCACTAAAAAACGCCCTAACCACAGGAAGCCCTGTTAGTGACACTTCGTGGATAAATGATCTTAATGGAGAAATGTTTTAATGAAAAATATCACCGAATTAGTTCCGCAGTTCAAGCCTGTTAATATCGCTGATGATTCAAATAAACAACAGCATAAAGAACAGGTTGCCGAGATTGTAAATAAATTATTTAAACAACTTAAAGCGGCGTGTCCTGCGATGTTTCACACTTTAAATAACAATGATGAGAGTTCAATTAAACGTCAATGGATAATTGGTTTTATTGAAAATGGCATCAATCCAGCAATGATTAATGCAGGTATGCGTATAGCCAGACAACAAAGTAATCCGTTTATGCCATCGGTAGGGCAATTTATCGGGTGGTGTGAAAAAGGGTTAGCAGAGCAATATGGACTACCAACCGCAGAAAGTTTGACTAAAGCGGTTATTGAATTTGGTAAATACAAGGGATTTGATGATTTTTGCGATTACGACTACGGAAGTGATGCTAATTATTGGTTGATAAATGATCTCCACCGAATAATGCAAGATGAAAATTTAGGGATAGAAAAATTACAGTTAAGAGCGGAAAAAATGATTGCCGAAATGGCAAAAAAAATAATGAAAGGCTATGTCATCCCAACGCCTAACAAGGCTTTACCTAAAAAAGTCGAAGAAAGACCGCTATCAAAAGAAATGCAGTTATCCAAGCTTGAAGAAATAAAACGGCGATTTGGTTTTAGTCATGCGAAAGTTGTTAGTTAATCACTGCCCATTCGGTCTTAATCACATGCTAGACAAAATAGCATATGACTATGTAACTAAAATACGAAAACGTGGCGCAAATGTAGCAAAAATTAAATATGAGTTAGCAGAAAGAGTAAAGAAATTTACTGATGAAGAAAGGGAAAAATTAAGGGAATTAATACAAAAATGGCTAGAAAGTTGACAATGTTTGAATGTGAGCACTGTTTAAAAGTACTCAGGAAGACGCAAAAAGGTATAGATAATCACGAAGCTAAGTGCTTTTCAAACGTAGCAACAAGATCATGCATAACCTGTGAAAATTACTGTGATAACTACTGTGGCGCTATTAGGGAGAACATAAACGACAGACGGCAATCACGTAAATGTGAAATTGGAATTAGTTTATTAGAACGGTTGCAGACGAATTGCGCCGACTGGAAAAAAATTGATCATGTTGAAAATGATTTTTTTATCGATGGTGAAGACATTTAGAAATAATGGGAACAATGAAAATGGCTAAAAAATATCAAATAACAGCAGAAGTTAAGAAAGGAGATCAGGAATGGGCGAGTGTTGCATTAAATCGTGATTCACCAATGACAGAAGAATCATTGGCAAAATCATTCGCTACTGTAAAAAAAGGTTTTGGTAATTCTAAAATTGATGTGCAGGTGCGTAATTTCGAGTGTGTGAAGGTCTAGCATGGGTGATCAAGTAATAACTTTAGTGATTATAGCTTTCTCGGCTTATGGTTTCTTTATTTTTTCGTATCAACTTTGGCGCTGTGCACTGAGTTTGTTTTGTAAAAAAAGAAAGTTATTAGGTGAAAAAAATGGATGATCTCTGTCTACACGAAAGCAATATCAAGTCGATTGTGAACACGCTATTAGAGTTAGCTAAAAGCGGCAAACGATACAGATTGATTATAAAAATTTGGAAAGATAAGCGCAGTATCGATCAGAACTCGCTATCTCACATGTGGTATGACGATTTAGCAAAACAGGCTAACGCTAGAACTAAAACCAATAACTACACTACAAAAAGTGTTAAGCGCGATTTAAAAGAAACATTTTTAGGTTACGAAAATGTCGAGCATAAAAACCTGTTAACTGGTGAGACAACCGTAACCCAGCAGTTAAGAAAAACATCAGAATTGGACACAGGTGAAATGCACTTTTATTTGCAGCAAATTGAAGTTTGGGCTAGCCAGAACGGGTTTAGATTGAGAATACCGAGTGACAGCGAATATCAAAAATTAAAAATGCAACAGGTGGCGTGATGAACGATTTAGAACAATTAGAAACAGTAGATGAACGAATCACAGAGACTGAGCGAGTATTAAATTTTTTACACGAACGGCGTAGGGAAATAATTAATCGAAATAATTTAAATAAGGTGAAAGACGCCGAGAAAACACAAACTAATACCGACATGCCCAGAATGTAGTGGCAAATGTGTCTATAACGTAGATTTAGATTTATTTGTTTGTGCTAGACCGTTGATTACAGTCGATGGTCAGATAAAAGGCTCTTGCGGTAAATTCTATCTTGATAAAACTAAGTACAAGCAATGAAAAAAGAAGCTCAAAAAACAATAAAACAGAAAAAATGCAGAGTGTGCGGTGAGAAGTTCTTGCCGTTCAATTCACTGGCTTTTGCCTGTTCATTCGAATGTGCAATTAAATATGGTACAGAGAATCACAAACAGGAACGGGTACAAAGAGCAATATTTAAAATAAAGAAAGAAAGGATTAAAACACGTTCTGATTATCTGAAAGACGCACAAAATGTATTCAATGCATTTATTCGAGAAAGAGATAAAAACGAGCCGTGCATTAGTTGTGGACGGTATCATAGCGGGCAATATCACGCAGGGCATTATCGGAGTGTTGGGGCATGTCCAGAGTTACGTTTCTGTGAGTTAAATGTACATAAACAATGCTCAGCATGCAATAACCATAAGTCTGGAAATATTCTGGAATATAGAATCAATTTAGTAAAAAAAATCGGCGCAGAACAGGTTGAATGGCTGGAAGGGAAACACGAGCCGAAAAAATATAGCATCGATGAAATCAAAGAGATTAAAGCTAACTATAAAAATAAATTAAGAGAGTTAAAACGAGGTGCATAGTGAGAGAAACTAAAGACATTCTGACGGCGTGGAAGAACACACGCATTTTAAGAAGAATGGGAACAGAATATCCATCAAAATCAGCAGGCATTGAAGGTGCACCTAGAGATTTTGATTATCGACAATACTTGACAGAAGAAGAAGCCCAGATTGTTGATAATGCGGTGTTAATGCTGAAAGCTGATAATGTTGACCAGTGGGCTGTGCTAACCTCATTTTATCTCCGAGAAATATCATGCAGTAAACAAGCGCGAATTTTGGGTAAACAAACAACCGAAATTACAAAAATATTACTAGCTGCAGAGTGTTTTATTAGAGGTTATATTATTGAATTGTTTTCAAAGGTGGCATAGTTGACAATAATTTTATCGGGTTGTATAGTTGTAAATACTACAACTTTACGCGGACTTCCGCACCCGATAGCCTAGCGGTTTTTTTATGCCTGTTATTTAGGTATTTGATCATATCTATGATCGGGTCGAGAAGACGAAATACAATACTCGAAAGAGAAATAAGTCTCGCCGTCGTAAAGCGGTAGTTGAAGCCCGATCACCCACTAAGTGATCAACTAACTAAACTTTACGAAAGGGACAAAATATGTCAAATCAAATATCTGTTTTTAACTTCAACCAATCCCAAGTACGCATTCAAATAGTAAACAATGAGCCATTGTTTTGCTTAAAAGATATAGCAGAAATTTTAAATATATCAAATGCTAAATCTAGTCGTTTCAATCTTTCTGAAGCTGGGGTACATAAAATGTACCTCAGGTCATCTGGGCAACAAAGAGAATTAACTTTCATTAACGAACCTAATTTATACCGCGTTATTTTTCGCAGTAATAAAAAAGAAGCAATAGATTTCCAAAATTGGGTATTTAATGAAGTTTTACCAACAATCCGCAAAACAGGCTCGTATTCATTAACTATCAATACAGAACAACAGCAGGCGATCAAACAAGCTGTCAATGAACGTTCATATCGAACAGGTGAACATCATCAAGCCATCTATACTAAATTCTATCAGCAATTTAAAGTACCACGATACCAAGATTTGCCAGTGTCTGAATTTGATGAAGCTATTAAGTGGTTGGGTGGAGTTACAAAAGCAAGAAAAGACATGATTGAGGTTAATCGAACAAATTTAATCTGTCTGGTTCATCACATGCTATGGTTGAATAATTTCTATATAGATAATCGCTTATACGATGTTTTTAAAATGCTAGGTTCAGATTTTGGAGTTAAAACTCATGATCATTTTGGCGACGGTGCTTTTGTTGCTTCGATGTTTAAACAACAGCTAGAAAAGAAACAATTACGGCAAGTATAAAAATGGTATTTTTATCATAAAACTAATGTTAAATACTTGACTGTTTAAACGTTTAAACGGATAATGTAGTAAAAATGCGGTTTAAAGCGCATAAATTACAAGCCCAATCAAAAGTTGGGCTTTTTATTATCTAAAATTTAATTGTGTCCAATGAAATGGAATTCTTAAAAAAAATCACAATAATCACGTTTTGTTTAATATCTACAGCTACATTCGCATCTCAGCAAAATTTTAACACCGCCAAAACTCATTTAGTTAAAATCTATAAAGAAAACCCTGAGCAAACAACGTTTTATTGTGGCTGTGAGTTTTCATTTGACGGTAAAAAAGGCTCGGTAGATTTTAGTAAATGCGGTTATACACCGAGGAAAAATGAGCAAAGAGCATCTCGCATCGAATGGGAGCATGTCATGCCAGCCGAGAATTTTGGTAGACACTTGCAATGCTGGCGTGACGGTGGTCGTAAAGAGTGTAAAAAGGATGCAACCTTTAATGCAATGGAAGGCGATTTGCATAATTTACAACCAGCTATTGGCGAGGTGAATGGAGACAGGTCAAATTATCGCTACTCACAATTTACAAAAGAATTTACTCAGTACGGGCAATGTCAATCAGCAGTCGATTTTAAAAACCGAAAATTCCAACCGCGTGACGAAATTCGGGGTATGATTGCTCGGACCTATTTTTATATGCGTGATACATACAATATCAATCTATCAGATTCTGAAAATAAGTTGATGACAGCATGGAATAAGATGTACCCACCTGAAAAATGGGAATGCGACAGGAATCGACAAATAGAAAAAATTCAGGGTAATGATAATAAGTTTGTTACCGAAAAATGTAATTAATTTGATTATTTTGTGTTTAAATTATATCCTCAAATATTAACAGAGGGTGTAGTTAGAATGAATGATTTATTAATCGGACTGATAAAATCGCTGCCATTTACAATACAGCCAATATTTATATTATTGCTTTTTATGCCATCATTTGTCACAAAAACGGTAATGCCTATCACATCATTTTTTTCAAAAAAAATATTTAATAGAGCCCAAAATAGGCTATCTGAGATCATTTCAAATAAAGATTTGGATAAAGATTTGATTTCAGAATCCGAGAAAGAATTATCGGTTATAAGTAAAATGAGTCTGACTGAATCACGAGATAGAAGGTTAGCACTTTATTTTTATGAATTATCTAATATTTCCAAGCATATTATACCGTATAATCAATTTAAGAAATTGTATAAGTGTTTGTCTTTTGATCATGAAGATATATTTATAAACAAAGATAAAATGAAAAGATCTTCAATATGCAATTGGATTTCTATCGTTAGTTGTATTGTATTGTCAGTGGGGTATTTTTATCTTTGTTTACAAGAAAGCAAAGCTAGTGATATTAGTTATTATTACTATGTTTTATGGGCATTCCTATCGGCATCTTTTGAATTTCTAGCTTTTCTCTTTTATGATTTAAAAATCAAGGAAGCTGAAATTTTATATTTTATTAATATTAAAAACCTATATCATAAAAAAGTTATAGATAAATTATCTGCACAATTTGGAGATGATTTTTTATTGACGGATAATTAATTTAAAACAATAGACTAACCGCGTAATTGCGGTTTTTTTATGTCTATTTTTCGGCAATCAGCATTAATTCATCGCAAACACTATATTTTCGTTGGTTGCTATTTTTATTTTTAAATCCTCAGTTCTGAGGTTTCACAGCATCGACAGCAACGCTAGACACACACACTACTAACCCTTCGCTAGTACGCTGTCATTTCTATTAACTAACATGAAGATTTTATCATGCCAATAAAAGACCCTAACAACGTCAATTGGACGGTTGTTGTATATTTATTTTTTATCACTCTATTAGGTTCATTAGCTAGCTATTGCTATCACATTATGAACGGCGACACGTTCCGCATTGGCACATTATTGGCGCAAATACTGGTATCAACATTTGCAGGCGCGCTTGTTGTGCTAGGTGCTAGCTATTTTAATTTAGATTTTGAATTAGCTGGCGGTGTTGCTGGGCTGGCTGGTTGGTCAGGTGCAACACTAATTAAGGCGCTGGAAGAAAGACTGATTAAAAAAGCTAAAGGAGATAACTAATGCAACTAACAGAACATTTTACGCTTGAGGAATTCACCCGCTCAACAATAGCCAGTCGATTAAAAATTGATAATTCGGTACCTGACGAATTAATGCCAAATGTCAAATTAACCGCTATTAAACTGGAATTAGTCAGAAAAGCGTTAGGTAAACCTATCATCATTACATCTGGATACCGATGCATTGAGCTAAATAAACGTGTAGGAGGCGCATCAACTAGCGCTCATACAAAAGGTTTAGCCGTTGATTTCCACTGTGACTATGGCAATCCCAAACAAATTTGCCAGCGTTTAATTGATACCGGTGTTCAGTTTGATAAGTTAATCCAGGAACACAATCAGTGGGTGCACATTGGATTCAGTCCGAGTAATAACCGTCAAATAGTTCTAACTGCAGTTAAACAGGGCGGAAAAACATTTTACATCAATGGGTTAGTCTGATGGAAAAATTAAAACAAATTTATCGATTGTCACCAATAGTTCTATTAGTAATTACAGTTTTTGCTAGCTATTTTGCATATCAATGTTTCCAAGATGAACAAACCGCAAAAAAACAACTAACAGAGCTAACCTCTCGATTGGAAAAACTACAACAAGTTATCGAGAAAAATAATCAAATCATAGCACAACGTGAGCAAGAAAAAGCTCGAGACGCTATATCAATTAAACAACTTCACGAGCAAATGAAAGATGCGCTTAAAAATAATCAGTGTGCTAATGAAATTATGCCCAGCAATATTTCTGACTGGATGCGGAACGGTAAAAACTGAGTACGTTTATCAATGTAATATTCCTGCATCGCTGACACAGCCAAATAACGAGCCTCATATTGATAAGCAAATCACTTGGGGGCAGTGTCCAGTTTTGTACACTGAGTTATTGAATGAGCTTAGGCAGTGTAATGCGGATAAAAGGGCGATAAGAGAGATTAATAATGAATATAAATAAGCATGAAATTCAATACAATGCATTATTGATTATAGCAAAAAAAACTAAACTATATGTTAACATTTCTGATATTTCAGCTATACTTGGAATTCGTTATCTTGTTGTAAAAAATGAAATAATTTGTAGTGAAAAATTCCCTAAACCAATTATAGACGGAGATCTTCCGTTATCTAGGAAATGGCTTCTATATGATGTTTTGCTATGGGAATTAAACAGAAAATAAGAGGCTGATATGATTATTAGTGCAAGTGCTTTAAAAGGTAATATTTCAAAACTAAAAACTAGAGTTCTAGAGATTGATAAGGATGATACTTTAATTTGCGCAGCACTTGAAGAACTTTATGGGTTGGTTGAAAGGTTAAATCAATTAAATGTAAATGTCTTAACAAAAAAAGAGATTTTAATAGCACAAGAATTCGCAAATAGGTTTATCACTAAACAAAATAAAAATGATCTAAATAGTGAAAGACTTAATAATGATAGCTTACTAAAAAATATTTTTATGGCAACTTATATCATAAAAGTTGCTTACCAAAATATTGTAGAACCAGTACATAGAACTGAAGCTGAATTAGCTGCTCTCTCAGAAGATATTAATAATTTAATTAAACAAAAAGAAGAGTATAAATCCTTATTAAAAAAAGCAGAAGCTTTATCTAATCTAGAGAAAAGTATAGATAAAGCCGAAGATACTATTGTAAAAATATCGGAAATAAATGAAGAAGTAGAAGGTTATAAGGAAAAAATTTCTGAGTTGGCAGAATACGCAAAAAGTGGATTAATTGAAATATCAGCTGATCAAGCTGAATCGTCAAAAATAATTTCAGGAATAAAGGCTACTAAACAAAGAGCTGATGATCAAATTGAAGAAAACCTCAAGAGTGAAAAAGAAATTCAAAAAAAATTCAGTGATTTAACTGTTTATGAGCAAGTTATGAAAGAAAGTTTTAGCAATCAACAAGCTGAAATTCAAAAAATTATTGATGATGCTAATAGAGCTAGTATGGCCGGTTCTTTTAAAACACGTGTAACAGAAATTACATCTACATTAAGATGGTTAGATACCATTACCTACCTGGTGCTATTATCTATCTGTATTTTGTTAGTATTCTTTTTTACAGTTAGCTATAGTGACAAAGGTTTTTCTATTACTGAATTTCTATCAAGAATACCAATTACACTTCCTTTAATATGGTTAGCATGGTTAACAAGTAGAAAAAGTGCATATTTAAGCAGAATTAGAGAAGATTATGCTTATAAGTATTCTTCTGCGATGGCTTTTGAGGGATATAAAAAGCAAGTTCAAGAAATATCTGGGGATTTACTTGGGAAATTACTTGAAATAGCTGTTAACAATTTAGGCGATAATCCAACAAGATTATATAATGATAAAGTGAAACATACCCCATTTGATGTTGACACTTTATCTGATTTAATTAAATCTCTACCTAAAGATAAAATAGAAGAATTATTTAAATTGGTGTCTAATTCAAAAAAACAATAAAACAAACAATTTTACTTCAAAAGTATATTTTCATTAAACCGCCTAGAGCGGTTTTTTTGTATCTAAAAAACATATAACCACCTAATTGGTGGTTTTTTTGTGCCTAAAATTCAAAAAAATTTAACTTCAATCGGTGCAAAAACGCACCGCAACCAATTCTACAATCACAATGCCAATCACACGGCAAATATTAACCGAGAGCTTTACAGAATGAGTCTATGAGAATGACAGTTAATGTCTAACTCTTGGGCTGTTTATTCTGTGTGAGACGTAGGCTCATTCTATAGAGAGACATAATATGACTATAACTCAATTTAAATTTGAAAACATGGTTACTTTACAAGGTAATCAAGTAATGACCACATCTTTAAAAGTGGCTGAGTATTTTAATAAACGGC
>NZ_NAST01000039.1 GCF_002142215.1 Gilliamella sp. N-G2 | reverse complement strand
TTGAAAAAGAAAGAAAAAATTAATTATATATAATATAAAAAAAGGGCCAATACAGCCCTTTAAAATATTATAATTATTAAAATTAATTAATATGCATACCACCAGTTACACCATATACTTCCGCGGTGGTATAGCTTGATTCCTCTGATGCTAAATGCACATACACGCCAGCAAGTTCTACCGGTTGCCCAGCACGTTTTAATGGTGTTTGTTTACCAAAATCTGGAATCACTTCACTTGGTTGACCGCCACAAATTTGTAATGGCGTCCACACTGGACCTGGTGCTACACAATTAACACGAATACCTTTACTACCTAATTGAGCGGCTAATCCACGAGTGAACGCAATAATCGCAGTTTTGGTTGAAGCATAATCCAATAAGTTACCGCTTGGTTGGTAAGCTTGCACCGAAGAAGTGGTAATAATCGTCGAACCCGGTTTTAAATAACCCAATGCAGCTTTAGTTATCCAAAATAGTGAAAACACATTGATTTCAAAGGTTTTGATGATTTGTTCCGTAGTCAATTGCATAATATCTTCTACTGCGGTTTGCTTACCGGCTACTAAAGTTAGATTATCAAGTCCACCTAATTTTTTATGGGCTTCCTCGATTAATTTTTTACAAAATGGCTCATCACTTAAATCGCCAGGAATTAACACCGCCTTTCGTCCTACTGACTCAATCACTTTAGCTACATCTTCAGCATCTTTTTGTTCTGCCGGTAAATAGTTAATTGCAACATCTGCGCCCTCTTTAGCATAAGCAATAGCCGCTGCTCTACCAATACCAGAATCACCTCCAGTAACCAACATTTTTCGACCTTCTAAACGTTGATGACCTTGATAACTCTTTTCGCCACAATCGGGGACAGGTTTCATCTCATATTGTAAACCAGGAGGATTTTGTTTTTGTTTAGGAAACTTGTCATAATGATATTTAGTTGTGGGATTATAGGTTTGCTTACTCATAATTTTCTCCTAAGTTAAACATGCATTTGAAAACAAATTCAATATAACTTAAATAAAATCAATTAATAATCACAAAATCCTATTGTCGAGTATATTTTATATCTTTAAAATATTTAATTAATTCAATTAATTATATCAATTTAAAAAAATTAAAATCATTGACAACTGAGAAAACAGAAATTTACTTGAATGGCTTAGCGAGGACAAATACAACGAATGCTAAAACCATAATGGGTGAAAATTTAACACCAAAAGTAGTTTAGCAAATAAATAGAAATTAAGCTAGCAAAGCTAGCTTAATAATAATTATCTATTAATTTTGCAATCGGCAGGGATCTTGAGAATTAAAAGCTTTTTGCCTTCGATGTACAACATAAATTCGATACCCTCACTAAAATATTTTTTTACGTTTTTCATTTGAGCATTATCTTGGCAATAAATTTCAGTAATAGCTTTACCAATATTTTTTATATTTTCACTTGTCAGTAAATCCTCTTTAGTTATTCCTTTTACTTCCGTTTTATAAACGAGGGTATTACCATTCGCCTCAATATCAAACCAAATTAGGTTATCATTAAATTTAATAGGTAATATTTGCTTAAGTAAACTGATGGCAGCTTTTTTTTCATCATCTAAATCATAAGGTTTATCATTTTTTGAAATATTAAATTTTTCATCATCAGCTTGATCGATAAGTTTAAGTAACTTTTCTGTTTTTTCAGCTCCAATATTCTCGACAAGCCTATCAAGTTTATTTTTTTCTAGCGGTGAATTATCACAACTAAATTGGAGCATGGCTAACATAATAAAACAAATAATCTTCTGCATTCCTAATCCTTAGTTAGCCTATATCTTATAACTATTGTGATAAATGATCATTTTATCAAATATTATGATTGTCAATCACAGATAGTTATTTAATACGACAATCCGAAGGTGTTAATTCAACCTCAACAATTTCTTTATTATCAATAAAATAGTGGTAATTAGCTCCATCTGGGAACGCCGTTTTCAACTGTTGCATATCCTCTGTATTTTGGCAATAAGCATTAAAAAGTTCTTGGTAAATTGTATCTAGGGTACTTGGTAACAGCAACGTATGCTCTGGAGTATTTTTAACATCGTATTGGTAATTGATGATATTACGCTCCTTATCCTTATCGACACCAATTAGAGTGGTTAACTCATCAACTTCGATCGGTAACGTATCCTTAATTGGTTCAATTATCGAATTTTGCACAGCCGTAAGTGAATCATCACTATTAACTACGGTATTTTTTTTATTATTATCGCAACTTATTACTAAAAAACTTGCCACAAAAAACACAAACGATTTAAATATTTTCATAATGATATCTCTTATTAGCTAATGAATAATAATTATCAATACTTTATTAAACCACGTTGAATTATTTATAGGAGCAATGAGTGATATTTATACACTAACCTTTCTCAAAAAGCCAAAACAATCATTTTTACCCTTTCAAAATCTCATTTGCTCACTTTTTTAAATAAGATAAAAATAAATTGCTGATGTTTAAAAAAAACAACAAAAAAATAGTTGCACTTTTTTTTAAAACGAGTATTTTGGATAAATATTTTAGAAATTGAAAAAAAATTACACAAAAATTATGAATTTTTCACTCATTATCGCCCTCATTAACATTATTGTCAGCGTGGTCATTATTCCTACGCGGGGGCGTCTTTTGAGTTAAATATATGGTTATCATATTTCAAAAACCCCCGCCCCAAAAAGCGGGGGTTTTTTTATAAACAATTTTGACATTAACAGTGCATGAGCAAAAGTAAAAAGTGAGGAATGAATGTTAGGAACACAGTGGATAGTAAAAACCTTAAAAGAAAAAGGCATTACCACCGTTTTTGGATATCCTGGTGGTCAAATTATGCCTCTATATGATGCCCTTTATGATGGTGGAATTGAACACGTACTCTGTCGTCATGAACAAGGCGCAGCTATGGCAGCCATTGGTTATGCCCGTGCTACAGGTAAAATCGGCGTTTGTATTGCTACATCAGGTCCCGGCGCAACCAATATCATCACAGGTCTTGCTGATGCATTAATTGATTCCGTACCGGTTATCGCGCTTACCGGACAAGTTCCAACTACACTTATTGGCACAGATGCCTTTCAAGAAGTTGATGTTTTAGGATTATCCTTAGCATGCACTAAGCATAGCTATTTGATTAATGATGCCACCCAGTTACCAAATACCTTACAAGAGGCCTTCAATTTAGCTAATTCGGGTAGGCCGGGACCAATATTAATCGATATCCCGAAAGACATCCAGCTTGCCGACCATGATTACCAAGCATATTTAACGCCATCAACAATAAAAACGCCTTCTGATAACACCCAACAATATCCAATCTTACTTGACGAGATAAAACAAGCCCAACAAATGATAAGCCAAGCCCAAAAACCTATACTTTATATTGGTGGTGGTGTTGGACTTTCTGGAGCCATCAACGAACTACGTGAGTTTATGACGCTAACCCAAATTCCTAGTGTATCTACCTTAAAAGGACTTGGTGTTGCTGACTTAAACAACCCTTACTATTTAGGACTCATCGGTATGCATGGTGCCAAAGCGGCCAACTTAGCCGTGCAAGAGTGTGACTTACTCATTGCCCTAGGGGTACGATTTGACGATCGTGTAACCGGCAAACTTAACGAATTTGCTAAACATGCGAAAGTTATACATGTTGATATTGATCAGTCTGAAATCAATAAATTACGCCAAACCCACTTAGGTTTACAAGGTGATATCAAACACGTATTACCTTTGTTAAACCAAACTGTATCGATTGCTGATTGGCATAACAAAATAAAACAACTCAAAGCCCAACATCCAACACGTTACGATCATCCTGGAGAGGCTATTTACGCACCAGCACTACTAAAACGTATTTCTGAGCGTAAACCGACTAACACCGTGATTACCACCGATGTGGGTCAGCACCAAATGTGGACAGCACAGCACATGTCATTTACCCATCCACAGAACTTTATTACTTCAAGTGGGCTTGGAACTATGGGCTTTGGTTTACCGGCTGCTGTTGGTGCCCAAATGTCTAGACCCAATGACATGGTAATTTGCGTATCAGGTGATGGATCATTCATGATGAACGTACAGGAACTAACTACCATCAAACGTAAAAAACTACCGATCAAAATTGTCCTCATCGACAACCAACGCCTAGGCATGGTAAGACAATGGCAAGAACTATTTTTTAATGAAAGATATAGCGAAACAAACTTATCGGATAACCCAGACTTTTTAATGCTAGCCAAAGCATTTGATATTCCAGGGCAATCAATCAGTAAAAAAGCGGAAATCGAACCAGCACTCGATAACCTATTCAATTCATCTGGTGCTTATCTACTACACGTTTGTATTGATGAGCTTGAAAACGTATGGCCACTTGTTCCACCGGGTGCAGCTAACGAAAACATGTTAGATAAAAGTAACAAGGAGTAAGTGATGAATCAAAAAGCGACACACCAATTTACCATAACCGCCAATGATAGATTGGGTTCACTTGAACGTATTTTACGCGTTGTTCGTCATCGCGGTGGTCATATTGAGCAAATGCAGATGCAATCAATTGATAATCAGTTGTTCACCTTAACGCTAACATTAACTACCGAACGGACGTTATCGTCATTACAAAACCAAATAACCAAATTGGAAGATGTAATAACGCTAGAATAAAGTGTAACGATATTCTTTGGTGAAACAACAAGTTAAATTAAAAAAGTAACAATATTAGCAGTTAAACAAACAGTAAAGTGATGTATAATGCTTTACATTAAATTGATAAAAGCAAAATACATGCTTAACAAAGTTAAAATTTAAGAGGAAAACAAAAAATGGGTACTACAGCAAAATCTGATTATATTTGGTTAAATGGTGAAATGATTCCATGGGCAGATGCAAAAATTCACGTTATGTCACATGCACTACATTATGGTACTTCAGTATTTGAAGGTGTTCGTTGCTACGAAACGCACAAAGGCCCAGCAATTTTTCGTCATAAAGAACACGCCCAACGCCTATTAAACTCAGCCAAAATTTATCGTTTTCCTGTCCCTTATTCTCTTGAAGAGATTATGGAAGCAACTCGTCAGGTAATCAAAAAAAATAACCTAAAAAGCGCCTACATCCGTCCATTAGTCTTTATTGGTGATGTTGGCATGGGCGTTATTCCACCAGCCGGTTACCAAACCGATGTTATGATTGCCGCATTCCCGTGGGGGGCTTACCTTGGTGAAGACGCCTTAGAACAGGGTATTGATGCTATGGTATCATCATGGAACCGTTTTGCTCCTAACACTATCCCAGCAGCAGCTAAAGCCGGTGGTAACTATTTGTCATCACTACTCATCGGTTCAGAAGCACGCGCTAATGGCTTCCAAGAAGGGATTGCCTTAGACGTTAACGGACAGCTTTCTGAAGGTTCGGGTGAAAACCTATTTATCGTTAAAGACGGCATATTATTTACCCCATTACTATCATCATCAGCACTACCGGGGATCACCCGTGATGCTATCATCACCCTTGCACATGATTTAGGCATTGAAGTACGTGAGCAAACACTTTCTCGTGAATCACTATACCTTGCAGACGAAGTATTTATGACTGGTACCGCTGCTGAAATCACGCCAGTACGTAGTGTTGACCGTATCCAAGTTGGTATTGGTCGTTGTGGTCCAATTACCAAAAAAATCCAACAAACATTCTTCGGATTGTTTAATGGCAAAACTGAAGACAAATACGGTTGGTTAGATCCAGTTAAATAAGTAAACTAAACACCGCTGAACTAATCGGCGGTGTCGTAATTATTTAACGATTTATTATTTTCATCAAAAACTCAAATAGGTACCGAAAGAAATCGGTCGCTTGCATTAAAAAACTTGGGAGCAATAAATGCCTAGATATCGTTCAGCAACCTCGGTTGAAGGTCGCAACATGGCGGGTGCCCGCGCCTTATGGCGTGCAACAGGCGTAAAAAATGAAGACTTTGGTAAACCCATCATTGCGGTGGTTAATTCATTCACCCAATTTGTACCAGGCCACGTTCACTTAAAAGATATTGGTCAACTAGTGGCAAAAGAAATTGAAGCTTGTGGTGGTATTGCCAAAGAGTTTAATACTATTGCTGTTGATGATGGTATCGCTATGGGCCATGGTGGTATGCTTTATTCCTTGCCATCTCGAGAACTCATTGCCGATTCAGTTGAATATATGGTTAATGCACACTGTGCTGATGCTATGATCTGTATCTCAAACTGCGACAAAATTACCCCAGGGATGTTAATGGCATCACTGCGTTTAAACATTCCTACTGTATTTGTTTCAGGCGGTCCAATGGAAGCCGGTAAAACCAAACTGTCAGATAAAATCATTAAGCTCGACTTAGTTGATGCTATGATCCAAAGTGCTAACCCAAATGTTAGCGATGCAGACAGCGAGGCTATTGAACAATCAGCCTGCCCGACTTGTGGATCCTGCTCGGGCATGTTTACCGCTAATTCAATGAACTGTTTAACCGAAGCATTAGGATTATCCTTGCCGGGTAATGGTTCACTTATTGCGACTCACAAACAACGTGAACAACTCTTCTTAAATGCCGCTAAACGCATTGTTGAAATTACTAAACGCTATTACGAACAGGATGACGAATCCTACTTACCGCGTTCTATCGCAACCAAAGCGGCCTACGAAAATGCTATGTCTCTTGATATTGCCATGGGTGGATCAACAAATACCGTATTACATTTACTTGCCACAGCGCAAGAGGGTGAGATAGACTTTACCATGTCAGACATCGACAGATTATCACGGAAAGTTCCTCATCTATGTAAAGTTGCGCCAAGTACCGCAATTTATCATATGGAAGATGTCCACCGTGCTGGTGGTGTGGTCTCCATCATGTCTGAATTGGACAAAGCCGGATTACTAAACCGTAACGTACATAACGTACTTGGTTTAAGTTTACAAGAAACCTTTGCCAAATATGATATTACACAAACAACTGACGAAGCCGTCAAAAAAATGTACCGCAGTGGTCCAGCTGGCATTCGCACCACCAAGGCCTTCTCTCAAGATTGTTATTGGGATAGCTTAGATGATGATCGTGAAAATGGCTGTATTCGTGATAAAGCACATGCTTATAGTCAAGATGGTGGATTAGCAACCCTTTATGGTAACGTCGCCCAAGATGGCGCTATTGTAAAAACTGCCAGTGTTGCTGCAGAAAACCTAGTCTTCCGTGGTCCGGCCAAAGTTTATGAAAGTCAAGAAGATGCCGTTGATGCAATTTTAGGTGGTAAAGTAGTGGCAGGAGATGTGGTAGTAATTGTCTACGAAGGACCAAAAGGTGGGCCGGGTATGCAAGAAATGCTTTATCCGACAAGTTACTTAAAATCAATGGGGCTTGGTAAAGCCTGTGCATTAATCACTGATGGTCGTTTTTCTGGTGGTTCATCTGGATTATCTATTGGTCACATTTCACCAGAAGCCGCTAATGGTGGGGTGATTGGTCTTGTTCGTGACGGCGATATTATTGATATCGACATCCCAAATCGTAAATTAGAGCTCATCGTACCAGAAGATGAATTAGAACGTCGCCGTGTAGCAGAACTTGCTCGTGGTGATAAAGCCTTTACTCCTCATAATCGTGATCGTTATGTCTCATATGCACTAAAAGCTTATGCTAGCTTAGCAACTAGTGCAGACAAAGGTGCGGTACGTGATAAAAGCAAATTAGGTGGTTAATGTGAATCAACAAGCTAACAAACTAACCGGCGCTGATTATTTAAAAGCTACGCTATGCAGTGCCGTGTATGATGTCGCCCAAGTGACGCCACTGGAACATATGGAAAAAATATCTACTCGTTTAAAAAATCAAATTTTTGTTAAACGGGAAGATCGTCAATTAGTCCACAGTTTCAAAATTCGTGGTGCTCAAGCCATGATAGCCAGCTTAACCCCCGAAGAACGTAAATGCGGCGTAGTTGCCGCATCAGCCGGTAATCATGCCCAAGGCGTTGCATTTTCAGCAACTAAATTAGGGATTAAATCGCTAATTGTCATGCCATTAAATACAGCTGATATCAAAGTCGAAGCCGTAAAAGGCTTTGGTGGTGAAGTACTACTTTATGGAGCCAATTTTGATGAAGCTAAAGCCAAAGCAATGGAACTGGCTAAGCAACAAAACCGGATATTTATTCCACCTTTTGATCATCCACTAGTTATCGCAGGTCAAGGCAGTATAGCTATGGAACTGCTGCAACAAAATGCCAAGCTTGACCGTATTTTTGTGCCTGTCGGTGGTGGCGGACTCGCTGCTGGTATTGCCGTATTAATTAAGCAAATCATGCCATCAATCAAAGTGATTGCAGTTGAACCTGAAGATGCTGCCTGCTTGAAAGCGGCTTTAGTGGCAGGACATCCAGTCGATCTTGATCGTGTTGGTTTATTTGCTGAAGGTGTTGCAGTTAAACGAATTGGTGATGAAACATTTAGACTCTGTCAGCAATATATTGACGATATCATTACTGTTGATAGCGATGAAATCTGTGCGGCAGTTAAAGATCTATTTGATGATGTACGTGCAATTGCAGAACCATCGGGTGCAGTAGCATTAGCTGGTCTTAAAAAGTATGTCGAACAAAATAACATCTGTGGTGAAAATTTAGCCCATATTTTATCTGGCGCTAACTTAAACTTCCATAATCTACGATATGTATCTGAACGTTGTGAATTAGGTGAAAAACGTGAAGTACTTTTAGCGGTAACTATACCTGAACAAAAGGGTAGCTTTTTAAAATTTTGCCAATTATTAGGTGGAAGAGCAGTAACAGAATTCAACTACCGCTATCATGACGACAAATCAGCTTGCATTTTTGTTGGCGTTAAAATTGCTAGAAGCAATGAAAAAGACGAAATCATGCAAGATCTCAGCGCAGCTGGTTATCAAGTAGTCGATCTCACTGATGACGAAATGGCCAAACTGCATGTTCGTTATATGATTGGTGGTAAACCATGCCAACCTCTTAACGAACAAGTTTATAGTTTTGAGTTTCCTGAATCACAAGGTGCATTGCTTAAGTTTTTACAAACGCTAGGCACTAATTGGAATATATCAATGTTCCATTATCGTAGCCACGGTACCGATTATGGCCGAGTGCTAGCTGCTTTTGAAATAGATAAAGCAAGCCATACAACCTTTGCAAAACATTTAACCGAATTAGATTATGGTTTTAATAATGAAACTAAAAATCCATCACTTAAATTATTCTTAACCAATGAATAATTCAACTACCTCTAAAATAAATTAGGGGTAGTTTTTGCCTGAAAAATAACATAATCCATTAATTAATAAAGATAATTTTTAAAAATTAAATAGACTCAAAAACGCTGCTCCTCACATTCTTTTGCCAATAATTATCTTTCGATTATTATGAGATATGCACTAAGTCATTTAATATGGGAAATTATTTATGTGTCGTCCAATCTTTAAATATCATCCTAATGCCTACGAACTTGATATATTTATTCATGAAGAAGGGGAGTGTTCGGTCTGTAATCAATTACGCCATTTTAAATATTCAGCAGATTTTTATAGTGAGGAAGAACCAGAATATATTTGCCCATGGTGCATAGCTAATGGCCTAGCAGCGAAAAAATTTGCTGGTTCATTCAATGATTATATTGGCGTCGAAGTTATACCTAAGGATAAACTTGATGAAGTATTATATAGAACACCAAATTATATATCTTGGCAACAACAAGTATGGCTATCACATTGTAATGAACCATGTGCTTTTTTAGCTTATGTTGGTGCAAAAGAGATATTACCTTTTTGGGATGAGCTTATTGAAGATATAGAACAACAGGAACTTTCTGCAGATTTTGTTAAAGCCAATTTATCCAAAGATGGGGATATGATTGGATATTTATTTGAATGTCTTCATTGTTCAAAAAAGCGATTACATATTGATTTAAATTAATTTCATTTATTAATAGATGAATTTGGAAAACTAATTTAATTAGCATTTATAGAATAAAAAAACCTCATGCGAGGTTTTTTTATTTAGTTAGGTTCTTATTTTTCTAATTTCATTCTATTGCTTAAATCTTCATAAATAATTGATACACCATTATCAAATGCAGATGACACAGAAACATCAGATAATTTGAATGTGCTTTCTTTTCCAGATAACAGAGTGTAAGTCGATACAGTCATGGGCTTACCATTTATATATGATGCATGAGCAACAATATCGACATTTTCGCTAGTATCATTTTTAAGTTTTATTGTTACTGATGGCTGTATTTTAGACATTCCAGACTTACTGACTTTGTCAATTTTAGTTTTTAAGGTTGGTGACATTTTTACCACCATACCTCCACCAAAATCGGCATTAGCTAATTGGATATCACCGGTTAACTCTTTTCCTCCTACCGTTATAGGAATGTCAAATAATGCTTTTGAGTCCAAATTCTCTCTATAACATTCAATGTATTTTGCCTCACTAAATACATCAGTAATTCCTTTTTTGGCTTCAATTAGGCTGGATGATTCATTACGAGAATCTCTATAATCGGTACACGATGTAACTTCAACAATCAATTTAGATTGAATAGTTTTCGCGACTTCACTATTTATATCGCTTAAATTAACAGACGGAGTAAGTTCTACTTTACAACCAGATAATAAAACGATTGACATTAAAGAGATAAGTGCTTTTTTCATGATTTACTTCCTTTTATAAATAGACTTTAATTTTATTTTGAATACTTTACACGAAAATGAATATAATTAAAAAAGCAAATAACCACTTTTTTTGAAGTATTTATTAGATTTGCTTTTATATACGATCAATTAATCCAAAGCATTTTATCAGCCGAGATAGAATGATTGTTGATTTATTTAAAAAATTGCTACATTTTTAAACAAAGATGAACTATGACCAAACTTGCAATAATTGACACCAACTGGATAACTAAAAGTTTATCGATACTTTATTAAAATCAAACCAATATAAACTCGTTGTAATAAATTATCGATAATCTTAACAAAGCACAAATATTTGCCCATAAATTCAGGCAAAGATTGTGATGATTTAATGCAGTTAGCAGAAGATCTGAATATCGATATAGTTTATAATGCCAATTCAAATTCATTGGATTTTTCGCAAGCAAAATTAACATTAGAACATGATCAAGATGTAATTTGTGAAAAAACGTTAACTTTGAACTATTAACAAACTAAAGCGTTGATTGAGATTATCAAACAAAATCAATGTATTACTTTAAAAGAGTGAAAACTTAATATTTGCCGAATCATAAATTAATTAAAACTTATCTCCCTAAATTAGGTAAAATCTTCTGTAAAGTAAAGTTTTGTTGAATTATCGTCAATATTCTTCTCGTTATGATAGCTATTTAAAAGAAAACAATCCCAACACTTTTAATCTTGAATTTTAGAATGATTCTTAGATGGATATAGGCATTTACTTACTCAATTTTGAACTTATATTATGGTAGTAAGGAAAATTAGTTTTATGCCAAATTGAACTTATTGGCATCCGGTGTTAAAGAACATGACAGCTTGGTGTGTAATCATGAGAATTTTGATATAATTATTTGTCTTTCAAAAGTAACCAACTCTTATATTCCCATTAAAATTTAAGGGGAAGACGGTGCGTTGTTTTTGACCATCTTCTTGTTTGTAAGCAAATCACCAACTATACTCACCAATGTGAGAAACAAGTTATCAGTATCAAATGACAAGATAATCAGATGTATTACGAAGTACTTAAGTTTATCCAGCTATATCAACAACAAAAGTTTGATCATGAAAATTTAGATTAAGCTTTACTATCGTCATTTATTGTGAATGAAATAAGGGAAAAAATCGGTATAACATACCCCACTGATGATTACAATTAAATTAGTAATAAGATGAAAAGATTTACACTATTACAACAAGCCTTCTGTTAAAGAATAGTTATATTTCATTTTTGATAGTTAAAGAGAAAGTATTTTGGATGATTTTTTATTCATTCAATGTGATTAATCAAGATTGTCACCTATTTCAGAAAATAAAAAAATTATAAATAATTATAATGTTATATTGGAAAAGTATTTCGTTTTATTAAATTCATCCAAATTTAAGAAATGGGATAGTGTACTTAAAATCATCAAGCAAGATTATAACGTGATGTAATATGGGGATTTAAAGGTTACCCCCTTCTTTACTCAAATATTTTTAAATATAAATTAATAGTTAATAATTATTTTAATAATTGGTCTAAATTTCGAATTCAATACTAGCCTACTAAATTACCACTTTTTATAAAAAATCTTATAAAAAGTCACCAAATATCTCTATTGATTCGCCCTTTTATTCAGTGCATATTAT
>NZ_NAST01000038.1 GCF_002142215.1 Gilliamella sp. N-G2 | reverse complement strand
ACCGTATTTAGTATAAAAATAACGCTGCTTATTAACACTATTTATTTTTAAGGAATGGAAATGTTTAAAAAATTATTAGCTGTATCATTACTAAGTTTTGTTTTAGTTGGCTGTGGTGATGATGCACCTAAACTTGATTTATCCTCTAAAGAGGCTTATACAACTTCTGCTCAAAAGGCTGGTGAAAAA
The DNA here is from genome assembly GCF_002142215.1 of Gilliamella sp. N-G2. Lineage (GTDB taxonomy): Bacteria > Pseudomonadota > Gammaproteobacteria > Enterobacterales > Orbaceae > Gilliamella. The sequence goes on along the minus strand of NZ_NAST01000038.1, from coordinate 13,164 downwards.
TTAAGCGACACTGATAAAGTTGCTTTTGCACGTGCTATGGTTAAAGTAGCAGCTACTGCAGCAACTAACCAAGCAAACTCTGGTGATGAAAATAAAATCTTTGCTGAAATTAAAAGCAAACTTGATGGTAAAACAGCTAAAGAAGTTATCAGTGAATTTGATAAATAATTTTAACTGATTAGCTATAAAACCCGCATCAGCGGGTTTTTTTATAAATAAATTTAACCTCATTGCGTAATTTATTTTTAATAATAAATATTATGATATATTTTAGTTCAATTACTTTTAGTTATGACAATTTAGTTTGTATATAGTTTTGTCGTTTAAAATTAATTTTTTTTAATTTTTTGAACAAATTTTATATACTTAAATCAATAGAACAATACATTTGAGGTGTCTAGTGATTGAGTTAAAGCTTAGAGAAGTAAAAAAAGACTTATCAACTAAAGAGCTTAAAGTTGCTTATTATATTATTGATAATATTCAAGCGCTCAAGAATATGAGCATTCAAACTTTAGCAAAACTTAATCACGTAAGTACCACCACTATCTTACGTTTATGCAATAAATTAGGATACAAAGGTTTCAGTGATTTCAAGGTCGATCTGATTGGCTCAATCCCTAAAAAACTTAATAATGAGATATTACAAGATGATATCAATTTGAATGATTCTCTTGTTGATGTGAATAGTAAAGTCCAAGCAATGGAAAAATCCTCAATCGATGAAACCCATTCTATCGTTAATACTCATGCACTCAATAATGCAATTGATTTAATTATTAATAGTAAGAAAATAATTATATTTGGTGTAGGTAGTAGTGGTTTAGTTGGTAAAGAGCTAGAATATCAACTTATCAAAATAAAGAAAGATGTCAATTGTCACTTTGATGCTCACATTACTCGTAGTCTTATCAGCACATTAGATAAAAATGATCTTGTTATTATTATTTCACACTCAGGAGAAACACCTGATTGTGTTGAATTATTAAAACTAGCCAGTCAATCTTTGGTTCCTTCTATTGCTATTACTAAAATGGGACAAAGTCAGATTTCATCCTTAGCTACCTTTGTTTTACATACTACATCTATGGAACATGCTTCAAGATTAATACCAATACGATCTAAAATCTCTCAAATATCTGTAGTAAATATGCTTTTAACTAATTTATTCATTCGCCAATATGATGAACGTTTACTCTTACAAACTCAAAATAGAGAAAAACGAAAATATCCGGCCAAAACAACAAAATAAGTACAAAAAAGGAAAACACAACTACTTGCACTCTAACTCATTACTTTTAACCATCATCTTCCTTTGCATAAATTTGATCTTGTTCACAAAATCATAAAAATTTCTTAAAAAATGGATGACTATTTGCCTTTGTAGATGTAATTTTATTACTAAATAAATAACAATGTTTAGTAATAAAATTACATAACAAGGAAATTTTTATGCCACATCCTTTACCCATCATTTTAGCTAGTCATGGTCCATTTGCTCAAGGCGCTTTAGAGTGTGCTCAAATGCTTATGGGCGAACAAGACAATGTTCATGTTATATCAGTTTTAATTGATAGTAATATCGATAATCTACGTCAAGAAATGCAAAGTATTTACAAAAAACTTAATCAAGGCAATGGCGTAATTATATTGGTAGATATTATGGGTGGAACGCCCTGTAATCTAGCCACTGAACTACTCATATCGCATGATGATGTATTGCTATTTTGTGGTTTTAATATTCCAGTGTTACTTCAAGTTTTAAATAATCGTGAAGGAACATTAAATGACGCCAAATTGGCTATTGAGGAAACTTTTCCCGAAAGCTGTAAAGATGTTCGGCAGATTATAAATGTTCAACAAGAACAATCTAATGAGTTGTAAGGAGAAGACTAATGCCAATAAATGTAGCAAGAATTGATGATCGCTTGATTCATGGACAAGTTATTACTACTTGGGTAAAAAACTATGACATAGAACAAGTATTAGTTATTAATGATAAAGTCGCTGGTGATAAAGTTCAGCAATCGGTACTCACTATGTCGGCACCTCCTGGTCTAAAAGTTTTAGTATTTGGGGTACAACAATTTATCGAAATTCTAAAAAAGACCCCGATCAAAAAAAGAACCATGCTACTTTTCACAAATAGTATTGATGTCAATGCGTTAGTTGAAGGTGGATTATCGCTGGAAAAAGTGAATGTGGGCGGTATGCGAATGCAAGATGGTCGACATCAATTATCAAGAGCGGTTTCAGTAACACCAGAAGAAGAACAAGCATTCAAAAAACTTATTACTAAAAATATTCCAGTTGAGGTGCAAATGGTTCCTAAAGATCCAATAGTCGATCTGCAATCACTACTTAACTAAATAATGTTTGAAAGTATTTATTTATAATTTGGAGGTTAACATATGTTAACGCAAGCTATTCTTGTCGCCATTTGGGCGGGAATTTGTTCATTGGATGATGTTGGTCCGCAGATGTTACGTCGCCCATTATTAACAGGTACCGTTGCAGGTATTATTATGGGTGATATGGTTCAAGGGTTAGCAATTAGCGCCACTCTAGAGTTAATGTGGATGGGTATTGGTAACGTAGGTGCATATTCCGCCCCAGACATTGTTGCCGGTGCCATTATCGGAGTTTCATTAGGTATTACTACTGGCGGAGGTATTGCCACCGGTATTGCATTGGGCGTACCTGTATCATTGTTATGCCAACAATTGCTTATTATATGGCGCTCATTTGCTTGTTTTTTAAATCCATGGGCAGAACGTTCTGTTTTAAATGGCGATTATAAAGCGCTGGCTAAAGTTCACTTTTTCTCAACACCACTTTGGTTTTTAATTCGAGCTGTTCCATGTTTTATAGCAATTTATTTTGGTAGTGATTTAGTTAAAACTATTTTAGATGCGATTCCAAAAAGTATCATTGATGGTATGGGCGTTGCTTCCAAATTAATTCCAGCAGTAGGTATTTGTATTTTATTACTGATGTTACTCAAAGGCAGAATGTGGTTCTTTTTCCTATTAGGTTTCATGCTAACAACCTATTTAAAATTACCAATTATTCCAGTGACATTTATTGCTCTAGCTTTCGCAGTCTTATATGACATGGCGTCAATTAATGGCAGAACCAGTAATAATAATGAATCATCCGATAACCAAACATCAATGAATAGCAACACTGAAGAGGAATATGATCTATGAGTACTCTACATAAAATTACCAAAAAAGATCTGAATCGTATCTTTTGGAACTTACAATCAATGTCATTTTCATATAACTATGAAAAAATGCAAATGATAGGATTTGCTCATTGTATGATCCCTGTATTAGATCGGCTTTATAAAGATGCTGATAAAGAAACTCGTATCCGTGCAATGAAGCGCCATTTAGAATTTTTTAATACTCAAATTAATGCTGGTGCGTTAATTTTGGGGGTCACCGCTGCAATGGAAGAGAAAACCAGTGAAGAAGAAAAAGATGCGGTAGTCTCTGTTAAAGCTGGTTTAATGGGCCCTTTTGCAGGTTTAGGTGATAGTTTACTTAAATTCACTTGGATGCCGATTTGCGGCAGTATTGGCGCAGCATTTGCGTTGCAAGGCAATATCATTGGCCCTATATTAATGTTTTTAATTTATAACCTTGTTAATGTATTAAGCAAATATTTCTTTATTCATTATGGTTATAACAAGGGTGTAGATTTAATTGAGCAATCAAAAAATTCAAACATTATTCAAAGAATAAGTAACTTGGCTAATGTTGTTGGTGTCATGGTCTTGGGTTCGCTCATTGCATCAACGGTCAAAGTTGCTACACCACTAACAATAAATGTTGGCGAACAATCGATTAAAGTTCAAGAAATGTTCGATAAAGTCATGCCAAATTTTTTAACCTTACTTTTTGCATTAGCCACATTCTTCATCGTTAGGAAGTTTCAAGGGAAATACACAGTTAGCTTAATACTGGCAGTAATGGTGATTGGCGTAATATTTTCAATGTTTGGTATTTTAAAGTAAGGAATAAATATGGTAGTTAAAATTAAAACAGCTTCATTAAATCGAAATAAGCAAGGCCAATTAACTGTCTCATTTGAAAACAATTCAGATCATCGTGTAGATTTATACTGGACTGAAGAAGCAAATGTTAATACAACAAATAAAACATTAATCAGTGAAGATATAAAATCGCCGTTTAGTTTTGAAGATCCTTTACAAGCAAAACGTCGTATTTATCTGATTCTACAAATTGGTAATGATTTTTCATTTTTAGTTGCCGAACGAACTTTACCAATTACAGGTCTAAATAATTTCCGTGATTTTGGTGGTTATATTGGTGCAAATGGGAAACGGGTAAAATGGGGATTATTATACCGTTCTAATCATCTTCATGGTTTAAAACCAGATGCGCAACAGTATATTAAAACATTAAACATTCAAACAATTATAGATTATCGTTGTGAAAATGAAATTAAAACTAGTCCGAATTCTTCAATTGGTGAAAAGCAAACCTTTAATTTTGATGCTTCAGCACAAACAGCAGAACTTGCAGCTCAATTTGCAGCCGATCCCAGCAATGAAGATCGAGCTCTAATTGAGAGTGTGTTGAGAGATATTCCGAAAGAATTAGTCAATGGCGAAGGAATTCAAGTTCTGGAGCAATATCGTAACTTTGTATTGAGTGAAAAGTCGAAGAATGCTTATCGACAAATGCTAAGAGTAGTATTAGATGGCAACAATAGTCCAAGTATTCAACACTGTCGTGGAGGTAAAGATAGGACTGGCTATGGCGTGTTACTTATCCAGATAATGTTAGGTGTATCTGAATCAGATATTATTTATGATTATATGTTAACTCACGATAACCGATTAGAACGTAATAAAATCAAAATGGAAGCTTATCGAAAAATAACCGATAATGAGGATGTTTTAGGATATTTGCTAAGTCTAATTGATACTCGTGAAAGTTTCGTATTAGAAATACTTAATACGATGAAAAAAGTTGCTGGAACACCAAGCAATTATATTAAACAAGAACTTGGTTTCACCGATCAAGATTTTGAAAAAATGCAGGCTATTTATCTAGAATCTTAACTTAATAACCTCTATCAAAAAGCGTAATTATTCCATTACGCTTTTTTTAAATCTATTCTCTTATTTGCTTTGTCAGAGGCAATTTTTCAATAATAAACGAACTGAACCGTGACTAATTAAACGTGATTTTATTATAAACCTTCCAGCATTAATTATTTAGTTGTCCGGATAACTATATATCCAAGTGATATCAGAATAATTGGCAAAAGCGCTCGGAAATAGATAATGACCACGCAATAAAGGGAAATTAGCATATTTCCATTCTGGGTTAAAATCAGATTTATATTTGATAATAACGTCATACAATAACGTAGTACAATATAAATGGTCTTCCTCACGAGAAGCGAGTTTAAACACCTCTCCTTGTTTAGTTAACAGCTCGGCAATAATTTGTGACTTTTGCTCGTCTGTTAAAAAGTTTGGCCGCGCTATGGCATATTTCTCAGCTAATTCTGGAGCAGTAAAGTCAGCCAAACTTGAAATAATAACTTGATTTGGAATATTTTCATCATCAGTAGTCGTGGCATGAATAACTTTTATTTCCGGTTCAATCGCGACAACCATGCCTATATGAGAAAATATACCGCCATCAAGTTTTTTTACAATAAGACTATCTGTTTGAACACCACTACGAAAAATCCAATCCCCAACATTAATTAATGAACTCTTTTCTTTATAGGAATTATCGGAATTTGCTGATTCTTGAGCATAAACTGGATTTTTTATAAAAAGAAAAAGAATAAAAATATAATAGGAAAATTTCATAAAGTTTGAATTTTTTCATTATTAATTTAAAAAGTTCAAAGATGAGATTCGCCTTTTTAAATTATCAAATAATTATAAGAGCTATTCCATATTAATTAACCATTTACCATCAACTTTTATTAATGAAAAATCTGACTTATTATCAGTTCCATTTTTAAAGATAATGGTTGTTTTGATATTAGCTCTAGTGTGATCATTATTATATTCGGTGGAAGATAATTCTACTCGATCAATACCACCATTTTGTTTTGTAGTTGCAACGGCTTTGTCGATAGCAATTTTCAATTTACTTTTTATTAAATCGTTAACATCTACACCTTTGGTTTTTAATTCATTAGGAATATATACAGCACCAGGAATATGGAAATAAGGAACATATAAAGCATCAAAAGTACCTTCAATATCGCCACTATAAGCATCTTTAATAAATTTCTCAGCTACCACTTCAGGCGTATTGTCATCTGAAAAACAGGCGGTAAGCACTAATGCTAACAAAAATACACTTAAAAATTTAACTAACAATTTCATATTGTATTTCCCTATTTGATATTTTATTCAATATGTTCCTATATTTATTTAATTACCAAAAAGTTAAATTAACTTTTTTTCTGTATATTTAAACAACCAGAATTGTAATGTTAAAAACTAAAAACCGACTTCAATAAACCAATTACCATCAACTTTGGTTAATTTAAGGTCTTCATTTTTATTAGCATTATCTTTAAATATTACATTTATTTCAATGATAGCACGGCTTTTATCATCGTTTAGATATTTAGTTGGTTTATATTCAACCTTATCAATGCCACCATGTTGCTCAGCATAAGCTTTAGCTCTTTTTGCTCCGTCTTGCAATTTACCGGTAATCATTGTGCTAGCACCTGAAGATTTTTCTTCCTCTGGAAAATAAATCATCTTTATTACAGCATCTGCATCGCCACTATAAATAGCTGATACATATTTTTCTGCGACTTTTTCTGGTGAGCTTTCACCTGATGAACACGCAATAGCGAATAAAGTTAAAAAGAAGATACTTATATACTGAGTTAATTGTTTCATTGTTTTTCCTAAATAATTTACTAAATTTAACTATTATTAATGCTTGAAAATGTTAACAATACTTTGAAAACATGATGATAAGTACTTAGCAGATCTTGTTAAAAATTTAGATATGCGGTTTAAGGTTATAGTAACTAAGTTAATAATGCAATAAAATTAGTTTTGCAAATAAAAAAACAAATACTACTAATAAATTCAAATTAATTAATCAATAAAATCATTAACTTCATCTAAAATTTTTTAATATTGTTAACCACTCTTCACTTAAATTTGCATGGATCGTTAATGGTTCATGGGTGACTGGGTGCATCATTTCGATAGTGCTAGCATGTAACATAAGACGTTTAACTCTAAAATAATGACTAAAAGCACGGTTTTGATGGAGATCACCATGTTTACTATCACCAATAATTGGATGGAAAATATGTTTTAAATGACGACGTAATTGATGTTTTCGACCGGTCTGCGGTTTTAACTCAACAAAACTGTACCTAGCTGTTTGATATTTGCCTACGGCAATAGGTAATTCTATTTTACTAATGCCTTTATAAAAGGTTATTGCTTCTTGAGCAGGTTTATCTTTGTTGGCAAATTTATCAGCAATTTTATCTAACTCTTCAACTAATGGATAGTCAATGGTAGCTTCACCATCAATATAACCTCGCACGATAGCATGATAAGTTTTTTCGATCTGTTTTTCCGCAAACTGTTGTGACAATAAACGAGCGATATCGCTAGATAAGGCAAAAACTAATACACCAGAAGTTGGTCGATCTAAACGGTGGATAGGATAAACATGTTGCCCTATTTGATCTCGCAATGTTTGCATTACAACCACTGTTTCATTTTTATCAAGCCAGCTACGATGTACTAACCACCCTTCTGGCTTGTTGATTGCTATTAAATTATTGTCCTGATAAAGGACCTCAAAAACCATGCTTAATTAACTAACCTATTTGACTATAAAAATAATTTTTCAAGTTCATTAGCAATACTAGGGCTATTGTTATCACCAATCGTATAACTAGCTTTGGCTTTAACTTCATCATCGGCATTGCCCATAGCAATACCTAGTCCAGCAACAGCAAACATACTAATATCATTATAACTATCTCCAAAAGCAACGATTTCACTTAAATTAATATTTTCATGTTCAGCCCAATGTTTTAATCCATTGCCTTTTGTATTACCTTTAACTGCAATATCGGCACGATTGGACCATGACCATTCACAAGAAAATTCATCAAGTGCATCAACTGCATCTGAAAATTGTTTTAAGGCAGGTAAATTATGACTACTGGTAGCAAATTTGAAAATCATATTTGCCTGTTCAATGACTTGTTCAAAATTATCAACTTTTTTGACTTCTGGTCGTAAAAATTCTGGTAATGAATTCAACCATTCAAAGAATCCCTCTAGATGATCATCAAGAACTTCATAATTCATAACTTGATCAGTATAAATCATGGTGTGAATACCAAATTGATTAACTAAATTCAACAATGTTCTTGCTTGTTGTTTTGTCATTGGCTTTGCAAAAAAATTCTGTTTTTTTTCAAAATCATATAAATAAGAACCATTACAACAAATTGCCGGTGTTGATAATTTGAGTTGATAATAATACGGATGAATTACAGTATGATGACGACCTGAAACCAAAATAACTTTAATACCTTTCTCACTAATCTTTTGGATCATTTTTACTGTTTCAGGCAGAATTAAACGATTACTACCCAGTAAAGTACCATCCATATCAAAAGCAACTGCTTTATATTTCATAACATCCCTCTTTCTAATTTTGCTAAAATCTACGAATATTTACTAAATAATCTATTTATCTGTTGCGATTAACCATAAAATAACACTAAAAGTCTATCTTTTGTCGACCAACAAATGAATGCGATAAGGTAGTACCGTCCACCATTTCAAGTTCACCACCTACAGGGACGCCATGAGCAATACGAGTCGCAACGATATTAAACTCATTACACATCTGAGCAATGTAATTAGCTGTTGCATCACCTTCAACTGTTGGATTGGTTGCTAAAATAACCTCATGAATTGATTCTGACGCTAATCGGTTTTTTAGTAAATCAAGACCAATATCGCTTGGTCCAATGCCATCTAGTGGCGATAAATGGCCAAGTAAAACAAAGTAACGACCACTATACTGTCCAGTTTGCTCAATGGCAAAAATATCTGCTGGAGATTCAACCACACAGAGCTGATCACTACTCTGACGGCGAACATTAGCACAAATAGTGCAGATCTCTTGCTCAGTAAAAGTTCTACATGCTTTACAATGGCCAATGTTATTCATTGCTTCATTTAGCTCATGAGCTAAATGAAGTCCTGCTTGACGGTTTCGTTGTAATAGATGATAAGCCATTCGTTGTGCTGATTTTGGACCAACACCAGGTAAACAGCGAAGTGCACTAATAAGTGATTCGAGTAACGAACTGATTTGCATGAATTATTTTGTTACCATATAGTTATAATAATTAATCAATAATACCTTGTTTCAATTATGTATAAAACAAGAAATATTCTATTATTTCAATTCCAAATTAATTAAACTTTAAAAAATCTAAGGTGAAATTAGTTGCTTTATACTTTTTAAATTTTCATCATTAATAATGATTAACAGTTAAAAATAAATATCCCATTAAGCTATTTTTTGTTATGCCTAGCATAGCTTTTTGGCTCTTCACCTTTAAATAACCGCATAATATTACTACTATGACGAATAATGATTAAGCAAGAGAGCATTGTCACAGGTAACGTCAACTCGGGCTTGAAAAACCAAACAAATAAAGGCGCAAAAAGAAAGCCGACAATTGCAGCGACAGATGAATAGCCAGTAATAATTAACGCCAAAAACCACGTTAAGAGAAAACAGCCTGTAAAATCAAGTCCAATAGGCGCCATCATGCCTAAAGCAGTCGCAACGCCTTTACCACCACGAAAATGAAAGAAGCAAGGGAAAATATGACCAAGACAAGCTGAAATACCAATTATGCCTAAAAAGAAAGGTGATATCCCTAGTCGATAAGCAATATAAACAGGAATCACTCCTTTTAACATATCAAATATTAATACGATAACGGCAGGTAAACGGCCATTAACTCTTAATACATTGGTTGCGCCCGGATTATGAGAGCCATGCAAGGAAGGATCATGTAACTTCATCACATGGCAAATAATCATGGCGCCAGACAGTGAACCACAGAGATAAGCAATGATGATCATTAATATAATTTGTAATGTCAAAATACCTCTCCTATGGTTACCGTAGTTTTAGTCTAGATTATTTATTTTTTTGTCGTTGCAATAATGGTTTTAAATATTGACCTGTATAAGATTTTTTCGATTTAGCAACATCTTCAGGGGTACCTTCAGCAATGATCTCACCACCACCACTTCCTCCTTCAGGACCTAGATCGATAATCCAATCAGCAGTTTTGACAACATCTAAATTGTGTTCAATCACTACTATAGTATTGCCCTTATCTCTTAAAGAATGTAATTGAGTGAGCAATTGTTTTACATCGGCAAAATGTAAACCTGTAGTTGGCTCATCAAGTATGTAAAGTGTGCTACCAGTATCTCGCTTAGATAACTCTTTTGCAAGTTTCACCCGTTGTGCTTCACCACCAGATAAAGTAGTTGCTGATTGACCAATGGTAATATAAGCAAGACCAACATCAATTAAAGTCTGTAATTTACGTGAAATCATAGGTACTGCATCAAAGAACTCTCGCCCTTCTTCAACCGTCATATTTAGGATTTCATTAATCGATTTACCTTTGTATTTAATCTCTAATGTTTCACGATTATATCTTGCACCATGACACTGATCACAAGGTACATAGATATCTGGTAAAAAGTGCATTTCGACTTTTATTAGACCATCACCTTGACAAGCTTCACAGCGCCCGCCTTTGACATTAAAACTAAACCTTCCTGGATTATAACCTCGAGCTCTAGCTTCTGGCACACCCGCATAAAGTTCGCGAATTGAAGTAAAAAACCCAGTGTATGTAGCAGGGTTTGAACGTGGTGTTCGACCTATAGGACTCTGATCAATTGCGATGACTTTATCAAAATAATTTAATCCCTTGATAGCTTCATAAGGTGCAATGTCACTTTTTTCTGCACCATTAAGTTCATTTTGAGCTAAAGGATACAAAGTGTCATTAATCAAAGTTGATTTACCCGAACCAGATACACCAGTAATACAAGTAAATAAACCAACTGGGATATTCAAGGTAACATTTTTAAGATTATTTCCCGTCGCACCAATAAGTGATAGCATTTTTTTCTTATCGATTTGGGTTCGCTCAGCAGGAATTTCAATTTTTTCTTTACCAGAAAGGTATTTACCCGTTAATGAATTTTTACATTCCATTATCTGTTTTGGCGTACCTTGTGCAACAACCTCACCACCATGAACACCTGCGCCAGGACCGATATCAATAACATAATCAGCAGCCATAATTGCTTCTTCATCATGTTCAACGACAATAACGGTATTACCTAGATCACGTAAGTGAGTCAATGTGTCAATTAAGCGACTATTATCACGTTGATGTAAACCAATCGACGGTTCGTCAAGAACATACATCACGCCAACTAATCCGGCACCAATTTGGCTAGCCAGTCGAATACGTTGCGCTTCACCACCCGATAAGGTTTCAGCAGAACGAGATAAAGTTAAATAATTTAAACCAACATTAATCAAAAATTGCAGCCGATCATTTATTTCTTTTAAAATCTTTTCAGCTATTTGCGCCCGTTGTCCGGTCAATGTTAACTTATCAAAAAAGTCCTTCGCTTGTTGGGTACTTAAATTACTAATAGTTGGTAAATTAGTATCGTTAATAAATACATGTCGAGCTGTTTTACATAACCTTGAACCTTCACAACATGGGCAAGGTCGATGGCTAATATATTTAGCTAACTCTTCACGAATTGTTTGTGAATCGGTTTCTTTATAGCGACGAGAAAGATTATTGATAATACCTTCAAAAGCATGTTTACGCTTCACAACGTCACCACGATCATTAGTGTAAACAAACTGTATTTCGTCTCCACCAGAACCATTTAGTAAAATATCTTTCACTTTTGCAGATAATTTTTGATATGGTTGATCGATGTCAAATTTATAGTGTTCAGCTAACGATTTTAACATCTGAAAGTAATAAAAATTACGTCTATCCCAACCTTTAATCGCCCCTGCGGCTAAGGAAACTTCCGGCATTTGAACAATTCGATTTGGATCAAAATATTGTTGTACCCCCAACCCATCACATTCAGGGCAAGCACCAGCTGGATTGTTAAATGAAAACAATCTTGGTTCAAGTTCAGAAATACTATAGCCACATATTGGGCAAGCAAAATTGGCTGAGAATAGATGTTCTTCAGCTTTTGGATCATCCAAATTCGCGACTTTAACAATACCATTGGTAATTGAAAGTACTGTTTCAATTGACTCAGCTAAACGTAGTTTCAAATCATCACGAATACGAAAACGATCGACAACCACTTCAATAGTATGTTTTTTCTGTAGCTCAAGTGTCGGAGGATCGGAGAGATCATAAACATCACCATCAACCCGAACTCGAATATAACCGCTAGCAGCAAGTTGTTCGAATAATTTCACAAACTCACCCTTACGCTCAGTAACCACTGGCGCAAGTAACATATAACGATTTTCTGCAGGTAATGCCATAATACTATCAACCATTTGCGAAACTGTTTGCGCCGCTAATGGTAAATTATGATTTGGACAACGTGGCTCACCAATTCGAGCAAATAACAGACGTAAATAATCATAAATTTCGGTGATTGTACCGACCGTTGATCGCGGATTATGTGATGTTGATTTTTGCTCAATCGAAATAGCTGGCGACAAACCTTCAATATGATCAACATCAGGTTTTTCCATTAGTGATAAAAATTGACGAGCATAAGCTGATAACGATTCAACATATCGTCTTTGCCCTTCAGCATATAAGGTATCAAACGCCAGTGATGATTTACCAGACCCAGACAGGCCAGTAATAACAACCAATTTATCTCTTGGGATAATTACATTGATATTTTTTAAGTTGTGTGTTCTTGCACCACGAATATCGATATCTTTAATTGACATAGATCTCTTCTTATATGTGTGTTTAGATAAATAGACAAAAGATTAACTGTATATTATACCAGTATGGAGTGATTAAATATACAACTATATA
>NZ_NAST01000037.1 GCF_002142215.1 Gilliamella sp. N-G2 | reverse complement strand
AGTAGCAGACTCATTTGACCAATTTTTATCCATGATTACTAGAACAAAAAATAAAGCTAATTATACTCAGAATGAAAATGAATTTAATCTACCGGATATTACTTTTCCGATAGAAGCATTAGAACTTTGGGAAGAAAATCCTAAAAGGATTTTTAGAGTGTCAGAAAGAGATATACCGATTTATATAGAAAAATTGGAAGCATCGGAAAGAGGGCGTGCAATAATAGGAAAATTTAAAACATTGACACTTACTGAAGAACAGCAGGAAGTAGTAGCAAGATTAAAAGAAGAAGGACTTTTGGCAGACGGCATTTTTGAATGAAAAGTTAAATTTTAATTACCATAAGAAGCATAAGAAATGCTGTTGGTAACATCAAAAACACAGTGTACACGATGCGCTCGGCAGGCAGATTGAAAACACCAGCTGGATCGTGACGGTAAGCCATGCAACCGCACCACCTTCCTGTGGGACGGGCTGCAGATGATTCAGGAAAGCAGCGCAGACAAACGGCAGAGCCTGTATCTGTATACTGACGAAGGCAGCTATGAACCGCTGGAGCGGATAGACCGGACCGGTAATCAGGAACAACACATCTACTACTTCCATACCGACCTGAACGGCATGCCGGAGGAGCTGACGGATGAAATAAATAAAGGCTTTCAGCCTCATAAAATAGATATGGGTACAATTAGTGATAAACTAAAAATAATTCATAGAGGGAATGATTTAAAACATTGCGAAATTATTCCGGCTCATTCAATTCCATTGGTTGATTATATTGATGAACTAGCAAAAATAAAGGTATATTAAATATGAATATTATATTTCCTGAATATTATGATGATTTATTAGAAATGGAGTGTAAATCAAAGGGGTGTGCGTTGAACTTTAATATCAACTTAAATGGAGTTAAGATGATATTTAATTTTTATGACATAGTAAGATTTACTCAGGATGCTAAATCTGAGCTTGAAGAATATGGTTTTTTTAGGGATGAAGATGCTGTAATCCTTCCTGAGGTTACTCGTGAGAAAATTTATAAATATTTAAGTTCTTTAAGTTAAAAAAAAGCCGGAAAGTTTCCTCCAACCGTTCTGATTTAATTTGCCAAAATGAATATAGAAAAACATAAAACTTCATAATGGGCAACTGCATCGCCATTACCCTGCCGGACGGACGTACTATCAACAAACTGTATTATGGTTCCGGCCATCTATGCCGGACCCGATTGGGTTAGATGGTGAGTTCAATTTGTATGCGTATGTCAAAAGTCTGCTAACATATATTGATCCGCTAGAATTAACTTGCTGCAGTATAAAACCTAGTAAAAATTTTAAAGATCACTTTATCCGACACAAAGATCTCCTTAAAAAATATTTAGACAAAAAATACCCAAAAAGGAAGGTTAACGAGGGGCTGAATTTTTAAAGGATATTGAGATGTTGCGAGATAGTGGGAAGTTAGTCTATATTGGTCAGGGGACAATAAAAAAAGGCAACCACTAATAGAAATATATAGAAGGGAAGGAATGATTTATATATCCAAAAAAACTACCTAATGACTCAGAAGAATTTGTAACGCTTATTGAGTCTGGGAAAGGTATGGATATTGGGATTATTTTTTCTCAATAGAGAATGACTATGGAACAATTATTTAACCGCATGATACAAGGTACTATAAGTGATGTTATGGTTTCTGGTTATATAGATGCTGAAACTCTACCAGTTTTCCACCCAATGTATGAGAGGATATATTTCATCGTAAATAAAAATATCTTCGAATTATATATTGATGATGGAATTATTCGCCATAATCAGTTGAAAAATATAAATGAATGGTTTGATCTTGATGAAGATGACCAATTTTCTTTGATGTCTATATATTCACAACTATTTAAGACTGAACAGGAAATAAAAGTAACACAAATTGACTACAAAGCGATCCCGTTTTCTACTATTGAGATTAATTACAAAGATGGGGAAAATGAAAGGCAATTGTTTTTAGATCCAAATAATTTTTTTGGCTTCACTTACTATAACTAATAAAAAAAACCGAGTAAGAAAATCAAATCTTTCCGGTTTTTTTATTTAACTCTCGATTGATATAAATACTATCCGCATCACATTACCGAAATCCGGCAACTACTGGCGCTATTAGATATGCAAAAAATACAACCGACAGGGACAGAGTGATTACCACTACGACGTGACCGGACGCATTGAAAGCTGCCTCAACGAATCCTACTGGGAAACCATGCAACTGAACCACCTTCCTGTGGGATGGACTGCAGATGATTCAGGAAAGCAGTGCAGACAAACGGCAGAGCCTGTATCTGTATACCGACCTGAACGGCTTGCCGGAGGAGCTGACGGATGAAGCCGGTGAAATCGTCTGGGAATGTTCATGCCAGCTGTGGGGCAAACCGATACAGGAGATTGCCCATAAAGAGATACAACAGAACCTGAGGTATCAGGGACAGTATTTAGATAGAGAAACCGGACTGAACTACAATACTTTCAGGTATTATGATCCGGATATAGGACGCTTTACCCAGCCTGACCCGATTGGGCTGCTGGGTTGGTTTAATCTGTATCAGTATGCGCCTAATGGGTTGACTTGGGTGGATCCACTTGGCCTAAGAAAATGTACAACAGGTTTTAAAAACGCCAATGATGCGGGGCGAGCAGCACTTAGTAAATATAATCCAATGTCGATATTCAAAAATCGTGAGTATGGTGGGATCATATTTAAAGCAAAAGATGGCACTTATGGCTATACAAGGGGGCGACTTGGTTCGGGTAGAACTGCACCAACATTTAAAGAATCAGCAGGAGGTTTACCTAAGGGCTCAACACCAGTTGGTCAATATCACACACATGGTGATTACTCTGATATTAATTTTAATCGAACGAATAAAGCTGGTGATGTTCATAATAGTGATAAATTTTCTAATAGTGATATTAGCATTCATAATCGTGCTAATAAAACCTTTCCTAATTATACCAATGTATTAGGAACACCAAGCGGGAGCTTTTGGAAGATATTTGGTAAAGTTAGTGGGCCAGATGATGCTATACCGTTATAAGGAAGTGCATATTATGTGTGAAAACTACATTTTTAAGCTTGATAAAAGATATACCCCTTTTCTATTTAAAGCTATAGAAGCAGCCAAAAATAGTGAGTTTGTTTCCAAATGTAAATATGATATTAATAATTTTTATATTTCTTTTAGTAATCATATAACGATAAAAAAAGAGATTAGATATTATACAATACGTTTCTATTCAAAAGAGATTACGCAAGATAATTGGATGGATGTTGGAGTTGGTGGAATAGAAATAGATGATATAAATGTTGATATAAATGTTGATACAGGTGAAGTAATTTATGTTTATGGGAGTCGCTGACCAGTTGATCGGTAAATACAATAATAGAAAGGTTCAAAGCGATTATCTATAAGATTTAACCATTAGAATTTAAATAAAAAATGCCAGTAGCACCCAGAATTCTAGCTACAACGCCCTAGGCCGGCATATCGAAAAACATCAGATAGACCGCGAAGGCCAACCCTACAACCGTACCCGCTTCCTGTGGGACGGCTTAAGAATGATTCAGGAAACCGGCCCGAATCATCCTACCAGCCTGTATATCTATACAGACCAGAACAGCTACGAACCACTGGCGCGGATAGACACAGACGGCAACCAAGAACAACATATTCGCTACTTCCACACCGACCTGAATGGCTGCCCGGAAGAGCTTACCGACGAAAACGGTAAAATACTGTGGGAATGCAGCTTTCAGCTCTGGGGGAAACGGATTCATGAAATCGAATACGAACCCATAGAGCAAAACCTCAGATATCAGGGACAATATTTAGACAGAGAAACCGGCTTACATTACAATACTTTCAGGTACTATGATCCGGATATAGGTAGATTTACTCAGCCAGACCCGATTGGGTTGCTGGGTGGGTTTAATCTGTATCAGTATGCGCCTGATGAGTTGACTTGGATTGATCCGCTAGGACTTGCAGCACTTTATGATATAGGTACATATGGCAGCTTAAATGGAACAAAACATGTAGGTGATAACCTACAAGCCCATGAACTTATTCGCCATGAATATCTGAAACAATTAGGTCTGGCTGATAAAGCACGATTGTCTTCGAATCCTTCGATTGCGCTAGATCTTGATCATCATACTAGAAGTCCTTCTAAAGATTCACGAGGAATTGGAGGAGTACATTACCATGAAGCACAAATTAGGGCAGAGAAAGGATTAGGTCGTAATCAATTCGCGTCAACAATCAAAGAAGAATTGGATATAACATCTGAAGCTCTGAGAAGAGCTGGTGTTCCTGAAGAGAAAATTGGTATACTGAGAAAAAAATCAGAGAGATTTTATAAAAAAATTAGCAAATGTTAATGGAGATATCATGCAACAAGTATATGAACTTATACCTTCATCAAATGAAAATAGTGGTATCAAATTTGGTGGAGGAGCATTTATTGATGGCAAGTGGCCCCAAAATCCATTAGGTGAAAATTTAACATTATTATTCACAATTGATAATGATAAATTATCTGACTCTATTAGTGGAATTAATCTTCCTAAAGCTAAATATATTTCCGTATTTTCAACATATAATGAAAATAGATATTTCTTGGACGATATTGTTTATTCCGGTGATGATGCAGAACTTGATCACTTAAAATCAGGATTTACAAGAGTAACGCTAACAGACATATCAAAGCTATGCGAAAATAGTAATAACCTTGTTCCTCAATATCTTGAATTAAAAAAAACACAATTAGAGAATAGTGATTATCCAACATTTTCTTTTTTGTCAAATAAAATACCCAATGGAATTGTTGCTTGTGAAAAATTAATGCATGAATATGATTTTATTGGTCAATTATATTCATCAGATATTCCAGTTCATGATGGTGGAGCATTATTTTTATCTGATGCTATTGGGTATTTATTTTTAAAAAAGAAAATTGATGATTTTAATAATGCGGGTCTTTTTTTTGCTCAAACGGCATAATTATTTTAACATAACTATCTAACTGCACCGCGAAGTATCACGCACTCAGGGACGCCTGAACACCCAGTTTAAATACGACCGCAACAGCCGGCTGCAACGCAAACAGATACAGCGCAATCAGAATCCCATCCTGCCTGATATCCTGCTCGAACGCAGCTACCAGTACGACAACCTCGACCGATTGGTAAGCAAAAAACATAGCAAACACGGCCAGACCGATTACCGCTACGACGTAACCGGCCGCATCGAAAGCTGCCGCAACGAAGCGTACTGGGAAACATTGCAATACGATGCTGCGGCCAACCTGCTGGATAGAAGACGCGGCGAAGAAGAAAGCAATCAAAACCTGATCCGCTTTAATCAGCTGCTCAGCTTCCGCGGACTGAAATACAGCTACGACGAACACGGACGAACCCGCAGCAAACAAACCGCCAGCGGTACTTAGTATTACCATTACGATGCCGAACACCGCCTGACCGAAGTGCGTATCGAACAGCTAAACCATACTGAACGCTACGGCTACGTCTACGATGCCCTCGGCCGGCGGATAGAAAAACACCGGCTGGACCGTGACGGCAAACCATGCAACCGCACCACCTTCCTGTGGGACGGACTGCAGATGATTCAGGAAAGCGGCGCAGACAAACGGCAGAGCCTGTATCTGTATACTGATGAAGGCAGCTATGAACCGCTGGCGCGGATAGACAGAAACGGTAATCAAGAACAACACATCTACTACTTCCATACCGACCTGAATGGTATGCCGGAGGAGCTGACGGATGAAGCCGGTGAAATCGTCTGGGAATGCTCATACCAGCTGTGGGGCAAACCGATACAGGAGATTGCTTATACAGAGATACAACAGAACCTGAGGTATCAAGGGCAATATTTGGACAGAGAGACCGGACTGCACTACAATACTTTCAGGTACTACGATCCGGATATAGGCCGCTTTACTATGCCTGACCCGATTGGGTTGGTCGGCGGACTCAATCTGTATCAGTATGCACCTAATGGATTTACTTGGATTGATCCACTTGGATTACATGTATCACACGGAATTGATGTTCTCGCTGATGACTGGGCACTAAAGGTGCCCATGCTCATATTGACAAAATGGAGATTGCAATAAAACCTGGAAAAAATGGTGAAATAATTTACAAACCTGTATTTAGCAATACGAATGCAGAATCAATTGCTTGGAAAAAAGCTACTAATAAATTAGATGATTATTTATCAAATCCTAGAAATAAAGCAAAAGTTGTCGACTATTTGGAAAATGCCAAGGTCAGGTGGCCACGTAAGGGAGCTGAATGGAACCATTTACAAAAAGCATTGAAAAAACATGACATAGTAAAAGGAAAACTTGGCAAAATGAAAAAGATAGGGTGTTAAATATGGAAATGTTAAATATAGATATTATTGATATTATTAACAATGGCAGTTTTTTAAAGTGTCTACCGTCTTTAAAGAGAGACATTTTTTTTCATTGTTGTCAAATAGAAACGATGAAATCAGCAACTTTGTATACTGCTAAAATAGGATTCTTTGATATAGAAATAGGTATTTATAAAAAGGAATATAATGACTACGAAATAATTAATTTATCTGACGATAAAAAGGATTCTAATTATATAGCTATTCATGATATGCATGGAATAATGACAATGAATTTCAATAATATATTACAGTCCAACATCATCCAATTACTACCAGAGTATAAAGTAAATCATATAAATAATATAGAACAAATGGAAATATGTTTCTGTAGTGGAAGTACTATAATTTATCAGGATACCGATTTACCACCAGAAATTATATCAAATACGTTAAAGTCTCCAATTTTATAAATTGTAATTAGATCTAAACATTCAGTTTATTCTAGAAATAAAATTATACTCATATAATAAAAATTAATAAATTAAATATTTTTAACATTAAATAATATTTAATTACCTAAATAAGGTAAATATTTTGATGTAGGTCCTGACTATTTATGCCATTAATATATTAAAAGAATATTTAGTAGGGAAAAATAGGATTGTCCTTTACTTATTATAAATAGACAGGATTATATTGATTGTGTTTTTAAAACAATTAAAGAAAATAGATAGTTAAAAAAAATAAACCAATTGTGACAATAAAACCAGTTGTTTAGTCTCTAGTAGGCTTGACTTTAGCTATAATGCCTATAGCCGTGTTATCGGCAAATATACCCCCGACACCACCACCTATCAGTACGACCCACTGGGCAATCGCATCGCTACCACCCTGCCGGATGGGCGCACCATCAATAACCTGTATTACGGCTCCGGCCACCTGCACCAGATTAACATCGACGGCCACATCATCAGCGACATCGAACGTGACAACCTGCACCGCAAAATATTACGCACCCAGGGACGCCTGAACACCCAGTTCAAATACGACCGCAACAGCCGGCTGCAACGCAAACAGATACAGCGCAATCAAAATCCCATCCTGCCTGATATCCTCATCGAACGCAGCTACCAGTACGACAACCTCGACCGATTGGTAAGCAAAAAGCACAGCAAACACGGGCAGACCGATTACCGCTATGATCACACCGGCAGAATCGAAGGCTGTCGCAACCAGAGATACTGGGAAACCCTGCAATATGATGCCGCTGCCAACCTGCTGGACAGCAAATACAGAGAGGACTACAGCAACTACAACCTGATTCGCTGTAACCAGCTCCTGCATTTCAGAGGACACCACTACCGTTACGACGAGCACGGCAGAACTGCCAGTAAACAGACCACCGGTGCCACCCAGCATTACCACTACGACGCCGAACATCGCCTGAGCGAAGTACGCATTGAACAGCTCAACAAAACCGAACGATACCGCTACCTCTATGACGCCCTTAGCAGACGCATCGAAAAACAAAAGTTAGACCGCGAGGGCAAACCTTACAACCGTACCCGCTTCCTGTGGGACGGCTTAAGAATGATTCAGGAAACCGGCTCGAATCACCCCACCAGCCTGTATATCTATACAGATCAGAACAGCTACGAACCATTGGCGCGGATAGACACAGACGGCAACCAAGAACAACATATCCGCTACTTCCACACCTACCTGAACGGCATGCCGGAGGAACTGACGGATGCAAACGGTAAAATACTGTGGGAATGTAGCTTTCAGTTATGGGGAAAGCGGATTCATGAAATCGAACATATCCCCATCCAACAAAACCTCAGATATCAGGGACAATATTTAGACAGAGAAACCGGCTTACATTACAATACTTTCAGGTATTATGATCCGGATATAGGTAGATTTACTCAGCCAGACCCGATTGGGTTGCTGGGTGGCTTGAATCTGTATCAGTATGCATTTAATTCTCTAATGTGGATTGATCCATTAGGATTAGCACCATGTGCTAAAGTAAGTGAGTTTGATCGTATAAAAAGTGGTAAAGTCTATAGAGTTATTAGACAAGATGAAAACATATCTTCTGGATTGTTTTCACTAAACCCAAATAATATAAAAACGGTTGCAGGACATGTAACATCAGGAAGTCGTTCTCCATCTCAGTTTATATCTGCAACCAAAGATTTAAGTATCGCTGAAAAATGGGCTAGTAAAACTGGAAATAGAATAGTTGAAATAGACTTGAGTAAAATTTCGGGTGGGGCAATTGATATATCTTCTACTAAAGGTCTTGACCTCTTAGGTAATCAATTTGCAAGACGATTAGCTAAAGGTTCTTCGGAGGTGCTATTTGACGCATCTATTCCAGCAAATGCAATAAAACTAATTAATTAGGTATTTTATGAAAATTATAAATTCTGATGTTAATGAAAAGATTATCGGTGTAGTTGAAAAAATTAGATTACTAGATAAGTTAGATGAACAAACAATGAATGATCTCTATACTTCACTGGATGAGATGGTAACTAATTATAAAGAAAAAAATTTTATTTCAAAGGAATTAGCATATAATCTTTTAGTCCTGCATGACAATTTAGAAGGTGCTTTAAACTTTGGCTCTTATGAAGACATGGAGTATATAAGTAATATTAATTCAAAAGTAAGCGAATATATTGAAAAAATATTTCTAAGTTAAAAAGAAAAACTGAAATTAAATCAGGATGACTAATGGTACTAACACTATGACGCCCTTGGCAGATGCATTGAAAAACGGAAGTTAGACCGCGAAGGTTAACCGTACAACCGTACCCACTTTCTATGAGACGGGTTAAGAATGATTCAGGAAACCGGCTCGAATCACCCCACCAGCCTGTATATCTATACCGACCAGAACAGCTACGAACCACTGGCGCGGATAGACACAGACGGCAACCAAGAACAACATATCCGCTACTTCCACACCGACCTGAACGTCTGTCCGGAAGAGCTAACTGATGCAAACGGTAAAATACTTTGGGAATGCAGCTTTCAGTTATGGGGGAAACGGATTCATGAAATTGAGCACGAATCAATAGAGCAAAACCTCAGATATCAGGGACAATATTTAGATAGAGAAACCGGCTTACATTACAATACTTTCAGGTATTATGATCCGGATATAGGTAGATTTACTCAGCCAGACCCGATTGGTTTAGCTGGTGGATTCAATCTTTATCAGTATGCGCCTAATGGGTTAACTTGGATTGATCCACTTGGTTTAATGCTCTTATATAGAGGTATGAATCTTGCAGAATACGATGAATTAATGAAAACTGGAAAGTGGATATCACCTCCAAGCACCTTAGAAGGAAAATGGTTTGCTGAGTCCTATAAAGATGCTGTTACATGGGGTGAAAAAATGGGACATGGTGGTGATTTCCGTGTCGTTCAGGTTAGCGTTCCTGATAATATAGCAGATGCAGCCTATAAAAATCCTCGATTAGATGGTATAGGAAAAGCTAGATTTATTGATAATGTAGTCCTTAATAAGGCTAAAATAAAGCCTAAATGGAGTAAATGTATACATCAACCAAAATGTTAACGAGGAGAAACAAAATGGAAAATTGCAGAGTTAATGTCAAAATTTATTGGACCCCTATACAACAAGGTGGAAAAAAAACTCTTCCCCTAAATATAAAATACTATGTTATTACTAAACCAATGGAAGGTAAAAATGGCGATATTTCATCTTGGTCATTAGTATTAAATGTTAAAAGTTACGAGCTAGTAGAATCAACTCAAAGAATAGGTTTAGGAGAAGCCTATTTTTTAATGGAAGATGCACCAAGCTTTTTACTTAAGAAAGGATTTATGATGAATATTTATGAAGGACCTAAACTAGTTGGTACAGTTGAAGTTCTATGACTATTTATACTTATGTGTACTAGCTCAAACTTAATCTGACAAATACTACCTACTCATCGGCATTCGTTCTAACACAATGACTGTCTGATGAGTAAAATAAATTCTCTAGCTGCTTTTCTTTAGCCAGTCCTTTTGTCTCTACCCAAGTTTGCCAAGGTGTCTTACCATAACAGTATTTCCCTGGACTCAATCTGTATCAGTATGCACCCAATGCGCTAATTTGGGTGTATCCATATGGTTTAATTTGTATTATAAATTCAAATTAATGTGTTACGGGCAATAAATCAAAGTCGAGAGCACCTTGAATTGACGGGTACAATTTAAATCCTGGACAAAAATCAGATTTATATTTAGACAAAAATGGATTAACTATACCAAATCAATGCGGTGCTTTAACATTTAAAACTCCAGAGCAATCACCATTAACTGGAAATTACCACAAACTCCCAGAAAGAACTACTTCACCTAATGGGTTAGCTGACAAATTTGATGCTCAAGATGTAGGTTGAACAATGTCAACTGGTCATGCAACAATATATCCCACTAAACCAATGAAGCCTCAAACTTTGGTTGAATTTTATAATTCCTTATCTTGGGAACATATTGGAAAAAATAAAATGTGTAAATCAAATCAAATGCAAATTCTTTTTGATGAATGTATAAAATTACAAGATAACTTATTAGATAATATATTTTTATTATCGAAATGTCCTAATCTAGTAACATTAATAGAAAAAAATTTAATAGGTGATATAAATGCATCTTTATTATATATTATCAAACAATTACCAGAAGAAATAAAAATTAGTTTACTACCAAATATTATAGAAATAATGAAAAACTTAGATGGAAAAACTAAGTTATGTCAAGATATCATTTTATCTATGAATAGAGAGTGGTTAAAAAAAAATATTTGGTCATATTCTAAATATGTCTTCGATGATCAAGATTATCAAAGCTTTGGAATATTTATGTATTTATTTAATTCTATAAGCGATGAGTTATCCCAAAAGCTTGCTATTCTAGCTTTAGAAAGTGATGATGAAGATGTTCGTGAGATAGGACAGATTTATTTCGATTTATCATCTAAAATATAATATTAATTAAGAATCGGATATCTCCCTTTTCTAATTGACAAAATTAATTAAATTGTAAATAGAGTAAGCTTCTAACTGTATGAAACAGGTACAGGAAAACAGACATATCCCGACGCAATAAAAATATGCGTCATCAGGGACAGTATTTGGACAGAGAAACCGGACTGCACTACAATACTTTCAGGTACTATGATCCGGATACAGGCCGCTTTACCCAGCCGGACCCGATTGGATTGCTGGGTGGCTTGAATCTGTATCAGTATGCGCCTAATGGGTTGACTTGGATTGATCCTTTAGGATTCTCAAAGGAAGGGGTACCACATGGCTTTAAGAGCTATGGGCAATTTAAGCAATTTGGTCAAACATTACAGGCTGGTCTGAGTAAATTAGGATATCCTAGCTCAGTTTCATACATGCAAGGAAGTTCTGTATCTGGTGTAAGCTTCTCTACAAGACAACCTTTTGATGTTGGTCGTGTTAGTGATTTTGATGTAGCTATATCACATCCAGAGCTATATCAGAAAGCAGAATCCTTAGGGATAGGAAAAGTTGGACGAACTTGACCAATTAAGATGGGTAGTAATATGGCTAAAGATTTAGGTATAGATGATATTCTACAAAGATTATCTAGAATGTCTGGAGATAGACCTGTAAATGCTATGATTTTTAAGTCTTCAGTTGAAATCAAAGCTAAAGGAAAAGGAATCAGAATTCCAGGGAAATGTGGCGGGCGATAAATGAAAAAATTTTATTTTCTAAAATACGGCAGTAATAAATCTAAAAAAGAGATAAGTGAATTGTTGAATAATAAATGGGATATAACTTGCTCTGAACATGATAGCTTTTATTTTGGGGTGTACTTCTCTTACTGTGGTCTTTATGCGGACAGATTAACTATTACAGATAATTATATCCCGCTATCCGACGAGTGGTTAGATGAAGAAAATAAAGAATTCTGTACATTAATAGAAGTATCTTTTATTAATGGAAAAAATTCTGATAAATTAAGTAAATATAAGTTTTTAAAAAATGTACTTAATCAGGTCGATATACTATCGATGATAAGTGACAAATATATTGAAGAAAATTAATCAATACTTGATAGGTTGTAGTAAAAACTCTCCTTGGATTATTTTGGCTTTTTACTTTCTTGACGTATTAGTAATATCCAGTTTAATTTGTACTAGCTTAAACTTAATCTGACAGACACTATCTACTCATCGGCATTCGTTCTAACACAATGACTGTCTGATGAGTAAAATAAATTTTCTAGCTGCTTTTCCTTAGCCAGTCCTTTTGTCTCTACCCAAGTTTGCCAAGGTGTCTTACCATAACAGTATTTCCCTGAATGTGCTCTTTCCCGATTGTAAAACTCTAGCCAAAGCTCAATATCTTGTTGTATCTCTTTCAATTCTGTATATATTTTACGTCTAAACATAATATCATAACATTCGGTCTTTATCGTCTTATGGAATCGCTCACATATACCATTCGTTTGCGGACTGTAGGCTTTTGTTTTCGTATGCTCTATATCCTCCAATATTAAGTCAAAAGTAAATGAGGGGTGGACAAACTTAGACTTAATGAAGAATGGATATGCTCCAATAGGCCCAGATGGAAAACAAATGAACCTTCATCATATATTAGGAAAAGAACCCGGCCCAATGGTCGAGTTAGTTTCCTCAACTCACAAACAATATCATAAGCAAATTCATGGATTAATTGAAAATGGAGGGAGCTTTAGAAATACATCTGCTCTAGATAGGCAGTATAATAAATTCAGAAAAGAATATTGGAAATTAAGAGCATTGGATTTTATGTGAGGTAACTATATGGGTGATATTAAAAATCTTGTTACGCGTTTAAATCATGGCGCTCAAGACGAAGTATATTGGCTTGGAGCTTGTGATGAATCACAAATTAACATACTTGAAAATAAGCTAAATTTGTCGTTACCAAATGAATTAAAAGAATTCATTTTATTGGTTGGTGGCGGAGGTGTTGTTGGTGAAGAAATATCAGGCATAGTTGATAATGATGCCTTGGCTGAGTCTGGAGGAGCTATTTATTATGATACTTGTCAGTGTCGAAAGGAATACTCGTTACCATCAGATATGGCAGTTATTTATTTTAAAGATGACGATGTATGTTGGTGTGTTGATTGTAGGAAAAATACTTATGGACAAATAGTTAATTATGATCTTTTCTCAAGAAAAATATCAAACGTTCTTGCACCGTCATTCAGATTTTTTTTTGAAGAATATGTAAACTTACGGACGTAAATTAAGACTGTCGCAACCAGAGATACTGGGAAACCCTGCAATA
>NZ_NAST01000036.1 GCF_002142215.1 Gilliamella sp. N-G2 | reverse complement strand
CGATACCACGTAAAATGATATGGTATTATGATAATTTATTATTAATTTATTTTAAAGATGACGATGTATATAGTTAGTGTTTTGTTATGTTTTTTTTTAAAAAATTAAATGGTATTTGAGCTAATATAAATTATTATATCTTAAATTTTTGTATTTTTAATTTATATATCAGTAAGACAATTTGTTTTAATTTATTAACTTGTTTTTTCAGCCAATTCTGTTTAATTAAACGGTTATTTATTATTTTTTTAGCATTTAAATAATTTATTAATATTTCTGGTTCCGTAAATTCTAATGAATCGGGATGGATATAAACAGCATACTCATACATAACGATATAGATTAGCTCATCAAGTGTTAAATTTCTAACTCTTCTGGAAACAGGATATTTATCAATAGTTAGTCCCCAGCTTGAATAAAATGGTTGACCGTAACATATCACTTTTTTATCACGAATTAGTGCTTCAAAACCGGCTAAAGACGTCATTGTATGAATTTCATCTATTTGTTCTATACAATCAATGATATCTACAAATTCGATAATTTCATCAACATACTTGTTAATTTCAGTCGAATCTACCATACCTTTTCTATTGCCACTTAACACATCAGGATGTGGTTTATAAATGATATAGTCATTTGGGTTATTCTTTCTTACTATTTTTATTAGATCTATATTAGTTTTGATAATAGGAGAACCGTACAGTATAGATGCATCATCTTCTACTTGACCAGGAATCAATATGATTTTTTTATCATTATCAGGTCTAATTCTCATATTTTGACCAACATTATATTTACCTAATCTAGTTTTAATAAGTAAATACCTAATGTTCTGACCCTTTTGTATTTGCGCTTTAGTTAATTGTTTGTTAGCTAATAAAAATTCTAATTCACTAATATTATTAGAATTAAAATAAATACCCAATTCATCAAACACTAATGAATATGGCATATTAAGATTTGATCCTAAACCTAAAGATCTTACAAAACCATCTTCAATTCTTATAGGTTTGAAATGATTAATAAAAGAAAGCAATTTTTTTTTGCCTTGCCCCCATATTAATAATTTTTGATTTTGAATTTTCAATTTTTGATTTCTATCATTAACAATCTTAATAAATTGTTTTATAGAATGATAACTAAGTTTTATTGAAGGTAACTGCAAATATGGTAGTAATATCCTTTTTTTCCAAAAAGAAAAACCAATTAGATTTATGGTTCCTCGCAGTTTATTATTAAGAACTTTTATTTTATTTAAATAATTAATAACATCAAATATTGTTCCTTGTTTACCTGTATATGGATTTATATAATTACAATATAACATATAAGCTGCAGTAAATAATTCTAGTATACTGGCATGAGTTCTTCTATCATTTCTTTTCAAATCGTTTATTTTTTCGTTACGATCATCAGTCACTCCCCAACCTGCATACCAAGGTAATCCGAATGTTATAACTGGTTTACCTATTAAAAGAGCTTCAAATCCCATGTGAGATGTGACTACATATACTTTATCGACTTTTTTGAGTAATGAAATTGAATTAACATCTTCATTAAACAAAATTACGTTTGGTATAGATATGTTTGTTAAATACCCTTTTTTGTGCTTATTAATTACGTCTGTATGGGTTTTTACATATATGGTAGAATCAGGATTCTCTTTAATCGCGGTTTCAAGCATTATCGAAAAAGTTTCTGTGTTAGCACCACCTAATTGAACTGCCATATCTCCTAAAGTTTGATCCACAACTAATACTTTTTCATTTTTTTCTTTGCTTAATTCATTAAATCCAGAAAAATTGACTGCATGATTATACTTTGTTAGTTCAAACTCAGTAATTAATTTCAATGCAATAGTTGCATCATCGATACTCTCCTTTATTAGAATTTTATTTTTAATTAAATTCTCAAGCTTTGAAGGTGTTCTTGAATCGTAATAGATACCAATTTCATCAGCAATAAGTGAAAGAGGAGGATATCCATCTAAACCAAGACCAATTGAACGCAAAAAACCATCTTCAAGAGATATGAATGTCAAGAAGTTCTTTGCTGCATAAGCTCTAGCTTTAGTGGTTGTTGGACGATATCCCCAACCAGCAATGGCATCGGCTTTTATTTTCTTATTTTTATGATTAAATCTTAAGTCAGGAAAAAATTGATGGATGTTTTTTATAGTTAAAATTTTTTTTGAAAAGACTGTTATATTTTTCATTAGAAACACAATTAAAATAAATATTAAATAATTTTCTGTTGATTATTGTGATAAAGCAACGCTTTTTCAATACTGTCAAATTGATATAAATTACCATCTTCTAATACCATTGCTTTATCGCAATAACTTTTAATTGCATTCATATTATGCGAAACTAAAATGAGTGCTTTATCCTTTTTATTTTCAAATAATTCTCTTCTACATTTCTCTGTAAATCTAGAATCACCGACAGCAATAACTTCATCGATTAAGTAACAATCAAATTCAATTGATAGTGACAGTGCGAAAGCTAAACGAGCCTTCATACCAGAAGAATATTTTTTTACAGGTTCATATAAATAATCACCTAATTCAGCAAAATCCTCAACATATTTTTGGATCTTTTCTATAGAACTCCCATAGATTCTACAAATAAATTTTAAGTTATCCATTCCTGTTAAGCTACCTTGAAACCCACCAGAAAAAGCTAATGGCCAAGAAATTGACATATTTCTTATTATTGTGCCAGTTGTTGGTTTCTCAATTTCACTAATAATCTTAATGAGGGTTGATTTACCTGCCCCATTGCGTCCTAAAATACCTATTTTTTCTCCTTTTTTTAGAGAAAAAGAAATATTTTTCAACACAGTTTTATAACCTTTTCTAGTACGGTATTCCTTACTGACATTATTAATTATTATCATTAATTATTCTCTAGTATGTATGACTCATTATTTTTTACCATGGTTAATCCAATAAAAAGCAAAATAACGTTGCATAAAACTAAGTAATTAACATCATAATGAGTAACTACTGATGGACCAAAATAACCATGTCGAAACATTTCGGTACCATGTATAGGTGGAATAAAAAGTAATAGTTTCTGTATGTTTTGTGGAAAAGTATCAACCCAAAAGAAAGCTCCAGATATAGGCATAAACACAAAACTTAAAGTTACCCACATTTTACCAAAAATTTCATATTTAGCTGATAAGACAAAAATAATTAACCCTAAACCTATAGAAAACCAGCACATTAAACCCCAAGCACATATCATATTAAATGAATCATAAGGAATAGCAATTATTCCAAAAAAAACAAAAATTAATATAACAAAAACTTGAGCTGCACTTGCACCAATCATTTCTAGAAATACTCGAGCATAAACTAAATCTAAAATTCGAATATTACGATGATATAATAATGCTAGATTAGCACTGACTGCTCCTTTAGCTCTTGATGATGCGTTACGCCACATCATTACCATTGGATAACCGGTTAACACAAATGCAATTATGTTTAAATTTGATAAAGAATTTATTTTAAAAAAAAACCACATTAAGCTTATAAATAATGTAAAGGACATTGGTTCAAAAAACAACCAGAGAAAACCTATGTTATTACGCCCATAACGTGTAATGATTTCTCTTAAGATTAAAGCTTTCAATACCATGATTTGTATTTTTAATGAACGCATGAAGGATGTTTTAAATATATCAGTCATCAGTCTTTATGCTCTCTTATACCTGCCAGTAGTAAGTTAATTATGCCATAAATCAATAAGGTTATTATAAAAGTTGAAATTGTATTATAGATTCTTGCAGGCTTGAAAGAAACATCAGAGACACTCGGTTGTTCGATTCGTTCTAAATAAAGCTGTTTTTTAGTTATTTCTACTTGAGCATTTCTTAATGATAATGTTGCTGCCTCAAATTGCTGCTTTGCAACAGTATTATTGATTAATATTTGTTGGTATTCAGCTAAATTAGCATCTTGATTCTTGTTCTTTTGGAATTCAGCTAATGCTTTAGCTTCTTTTTTCATTTGTAATTCAGCATTTTTTAATTCTGCTAATGACGCAGTAATCAGATCCTGTTTAGCTCTTAAATTAATTTGATTAACAAAACCTTCAGCTTGTTTTAATAATTGTTCGTTAATAAGATATGCATCTTTTGTATCAAAAGCATTTACACTTATTGTTGCAATGCCGGTTGAGCTATCGAAATTTACATTAATCATGTCATACATGTATCGATAGAAATATTCTTTTTTATTATAAAAATCCAAGTTAAATCCATTATAACGAGATATTATATCTCCTTTTTTTGTATACCAATCTTGTATTGGTAGAACTTTTTCAATTGATGATAAAGCATCTCTAGATTTAATATAGGATAAAATAACATATGAATCATCATTGGAACGAGATATTCCAACTTTTGAAAAAAAACTTCCTAATCCACCCAACGATGATTGAGTATCAGAAGAACGTATAATATACGTAGCTTCTGAAGTATAAATATTTTCGGCAATAAAACCAAAATAAATGACTGATAAGAAAGTTGGTAAAATTACTATTAATTGCAACAACCAGTTTATTTTCTTTTTAACAGTTGCACTCATAACGTATCTCAGAAAAAATTAATCAAAAAAATTAGTCACTAACTTGATTTACTTGATTAACAACCCCTACACTTGGAGTGAATATTGCATATAAAAATTTTTGGAGTTCAATAATTGGAGCTGATGCAACATAAACAATATCATCATTTTGAATTTGAAAGTTTTTCATTATAAAAAAAGAATTAGGATTTGTTAGATCTATTTGATAGACTGTTGGGAAAGATTTTTCCTCATTATCATCTTTATGTCTAAAAACGAATACACCTCGAGCATCAGATTGGTTATCACGCAAACCACCAATACGAGCTAAAGCTTGAGATAAATTGATTCCATTTGCTTCAAATCGAACTTCTTTAGTTGCGCCGGTAGCACCCATTGAAATAAAAGAACAAGGTTTATTTATTAATGTAATCACATCATTATCTTGAAGTTTTATATTAAATTTTGGATTAGATAAAACTAAACTTAATGGAATCTTGTTAACTTTATTATTTCTAGTAATTTGAATTAAAGTATCTTTAATATCATACATATTACTGCCTAACATCGTAACAGCATCAAGTAGTTGTTCTTGTTTAGCAGTTAATGGCATTTTACCACTAAATTGATCTCCAATGATTATAACATTTGATGATTTTTTCTCTACAACGGTCACTATTACTTGAGGTCTATTAGCTATACCCGATAATTTATCTGTTATTTCTTTTTTTATTTGTATTGGATTTTTATTGACAACTGTTATCTCACCAATAAATGGTAAAGAAATAAGACCTTTAGAGTCAACAATAACTGAAGGTAACTCAGTAAATCCTGTTTTAGGCGCATTGGTATCGCTGGAGCTATTAAATAGTATTGCAGGAGGTGTTTCAATAATTGAGATTTTTAAAGTATCACCTTTACCTATATTATCAGCTTTAAGATTTATATTATTTGTTTCAAATATTATTTTTGCTGGGTTAGTATTGCTATTTTTTATTGATTCATCGGAAGTGTTCAAGTTAACTATTTTTACACTATTATAAACTTTATCAAATTCATTATTTTGCCGTTCTATTTTCTTTATAGATGAAAAACTAGGCCCAGCATGAGGTAATATTGAACAACCGTTTAAAAACATTACTAATGTTATTGGTAAAAGAGATGGTAATTTCAAAGTGAATTTTCCTTTTCATCAATTATTTATATTATAGTTCTTTTTTCAGAAAACTATAAAGTCATTTTAGTTTTTATAGTAACTATATGTTTAATCATTAAATTTGACAAACTTTTATACGATAATTCTGGAGGAGACCCTATCAGCCACATCCCACACACATATTTTTTACTTTGGCTGCTTCCTTCCGGACCTGACCTGATGAGCAAAAAAATGTTGCAAGAGGACCCATAGAGCCTCCATTGAGGAGGTGTATTATGCTTGATTAAGCAATTAATTACAATAATTTTTTACAAAAAAGTAAACAACCTTTTTGCGTTGTAATAACAACAAAAAGGCTATTAATGACAAAAACAAATTTAAAAAATTTAATTATAAAGTTAAATTTTTCTCGATTCGTTCTCTAAATTTAATACCAGGTCTAAATGTCACAACTCGTCGAGCTGAGATATCAACACTTTCCCCTGTTTTCGGATTACGACCTGGTCGTGAATTTTTATCACGAACAGCAAAATTGCCAAATCCAGAAAGTTTAACAGGTTCACCTTTTTCTAAAGCAACTCGAATTTCTTCGAAAAAAAGTTCAACTAGGACTTTAGCTTCTTGACGATCAATATCAAATTTATCGGCAAGTCGATCTGCAATATCAGCTTTAGTTAATGTCATAATTATTATTCTCTTAATTGGGCATTAAAACGATTTTGTAAAGCAATAATACATTTGCTTACAATGTTTGTTATATCTTCTTCTTCCAGTGTACGTGATTTGTCTTGTAAAATCAAACTGATAGCAAGGCTTTTCTGATTTTTTTCAATATTTTCGCCTTGATAGACATCAAATAAATTAACTCTTATAAGCTGTTCACCACCAGCACGCTTACACTCAGTAATAATATCTGCTGCTGGTATTGTATTTGATACTACTACAGCTATATCTCGTTTGTTAGACGGATATTTAGATAATTCATGAGCAACAGGAATCCTTTTACCATTAATTTTATCTAAATTTATTTCAAAAACAAGCGTTTTACTATTTAAAGATAATTTTTTTTCAATTTCTGGATGTAAAACGCCAAAATTGCCGATAAGATCGTCATTTATGTAAATTGCCGCACTTTGGCCTGGATGTAATGCCTCAAGTTCTGATTTTCTATATTCGACTGTTTCATTACAACCTAAAAGAGAGAATAATAATTCTAGATCCCCTTTTAAGTCGTAAAAATCGATATGTTGTTTAGATAATGTCCAGTGTTCTTCATAGAGGCTACCAGTCACAACACCGGAAAGCATCAATTCTTGGCGAACACCAAATTCATATGAGCTGTCAGGGATAAAACGCAAACCCGTTTCAAACAATCTCATTCGAGATTGTTGGCGGTTTTGGTTGTATAATACAGAATCTAATAATCCAGACCATAAGGACAAACGCATAACCGACATTTCACTCGAAATTGGGTTTGGTAATGTGATCTGTGCTTGGTGTGGATGTAATGCTTGTTGAACTTTAGGATCAACAAAACTATAAGTCACTGCCTCTTGATAACCTTTATCAACAAATAAATTTTTTACTCTAGACAAAGGAATTATACTTTCTGGTTTTGGCTTCATAACAGATTCAATCTTTAAATTCACATTAGGAATGTTGTTATAGCCATAAATCCGAGCTACTTCCTCAACTAAATCTTCTTCAATTTGTAAATCAAATCGCCAACTAGGTGATTTCACCGTCCAAACGTTTTCGTTATAAGAAACTTCACAACCTAATCTAACTAAAATGTCGGTAATTTTTTGAGTTTCAATTGAATAACCAATAATTCGATCTACTTTATTTCTACGTAATTGAATTGTAGCTTGAGTAGGAAGTTGTTGTTCGTTGGTAACTTCAGTGATTGGACCAACATCACCACCACAGATATCAACAATCAATTGAGTTGCTCTTTCAATTGCAGCTGATTGTAAATAAGGATCAACACCTCGTTCATAACGATGAGAGGCTTCAGTATGTAAGCCATATTCACGTGCTTTTCCTGTTATAGCTAAAGGAGAAAAGAATGCTGATTCAAGAAAGATATCTTTAGTTGTATTAGTAACACCTGATTTTTGCCCACCCATAATACCAGCTATAGCTAAAACTTTTTGATGATCTGCAATTACTAATGTTTCTTCATTAAGTTCAACTTCATTACCATTGAGTAACACAAGTTTTTCTTCTTGATTAGCATAACGAACAACTATGCCCTTTTCTATCTCGGCTAAATCAAACGCATGCATTGGATGACCGAGTTCTAATAAAACGTAGTTAGTAACATCGACAATGGCATCAACAGAACGAATACCACCTCTGCGTAACTTCTCTTTCATCCATAGCGGAGTTAAAGCATCAACTTTAACATTTTTGATAATACGACCTAAATAACGAGGGGCTGCTTTAGCTGCATCAACCTGAATAGGTAAAATATCATTTATTGTATGAATGATATTTTCAACTTTTAGTTCTTTCATTGGTATATTGTTTACAGCAGAAATATCTCTCGCAACACCAATAATACCAAAACAATCGGCACGATTTGGTGTAACACTAATATCAATTATTACATCATCTAAATTTAAATATTGTCGTATATCTTGTCCTAAAGGGGCATTCTCTGGTAATTCAATAATTCCATTATGATCGTCGGAAATACCTAATTCAGAATAAGAACACAACATCCCTTCCGATGGTTCACCTCGAAGTTTTGCTGCTTTTATTTTAAAATCACCTGGTAATACAGCGCCAATTGTGGCGCAAGCTACGGTTAAACCTTGACGACAATTAGGTGCACCACAAACAATATCCAATAATTCTGGTTTACCAATATCTACTTTGGTCACTCGTAATTTGTCAGCATTAGGATGTTGTTTACATTCAACAACTTTACCCACTACTACACCGGTAAAATCACCAGCCACTTTTTCAATATCATCTACTTCTAAACCAGCCATAGTTAACTGGTCAGCTAGTTTTTCGCTACTTATTTCTGGATTGATCCATTCACGTAGCCAACTTTCACTAAATTTCATGTTTTGATCTCCAGAATTAATTAAATTGCTTTAAAAAACGTAAATCATTTTCAAAGAAAGAACGCAAATCAGTGACACCGTAACGCAACATAGTCAACCTCTCTATTCCCATTCCAAATGCGAAACCACTATACACTTCAGGATCTATCCCTACATTGCGTAATACATTCGGATGAACCATGCCACAGCCTAACACTTCTAACCATTTACCATTTTTAGCTTTAATATCAACTTCTGCTGAAGGTTCAGTAAATGGAAAATATGCAGGTCTAAATCTTATTTCCATATTATCTTCAAAGAAACAGTGAAGGAAATCATGCAACAAACCTTTCAAATGGGTAAAACTGATATCTTTATCAACCAATAAACCTTCCATTTGATGAAACATAGGCGTGTGAGTCTGATCGTAATCATTACGATAAGTTCTTCCTGGGGCAATGATCCGGATTGGTGGTTTTTGATTTTCCATAGTTCGGATTTGAACTGTTGAAGTTTGGGTTCGTAATAAACGTTTTGCATCAAACCAGAAGGTATCATGATCAGCACGAGCAGGATGGTGTTCTGGGATATTTAATGCATCAAAATTATGATAATCATCTTCAATTTCCGGTCCAGTCTCAACCACAAAACCTAGCTCACCAAAAAATTCCACTAAGCGATTAATTGTTTTAGTAACCGGATGTAATCCACCTAATTCAAGTGATTTTCCTGGAAGCGTGATATCAATAGTTTCATTTGCTAGTTTTGCATTAAGAGCTTGACGCTCTAAAAAATTACGCTTTTGATTTAATAATTCAATAACTTGTTGTTTAGCATCATTAATCTTCTGACCTACAGCTGGTCGCTCATCGGCGGAAACATCACGTAAAGAAGCCATTTGCATGGTAAAATAGCCTTTCTTACCAAAATATTCTACACGAATCTGCTCGATGGTATTAATATCGTTAGCACTTTCAATAGCAGATTTGGCATTGTTTACCAGTTCAACTAATTGAGACATACAGTTCTCCTGCTTATTATTTATTACATAAAAAAAGCCTCCACTGAGGCTTTTATAATTATTTTTCGTTTTTCATTTGCCTCATGAACGAATAGCAATACCGAAGCTAAAAAAGAAACGAAAGATAACTAGATTCATAATCAACTTTTAAATAATTAAGATTATAAAACATAAAAGCCGAGATAACTCGGCTCTTATAAAGCTATTAAAGTGCAGCTTTTGCTTTTTCAACTAATGCAGCAAATGCATTTTTATCAAATACTGCAATATCTGCAAGGATCTTACGATCGATTTCAATTGAAGCTTTCTTTAAACCATTAATGAAACGACTATAAGAAAGACCACATTGACGAGCAGCTGCATTGATACGTACAATCCATAATTGACGGAATTGACGTTTACGTTGACGACGGTCACGGTAAGCATATTGTCCAGCTTTAATTACTGCTTGGAAAGCAACACGATATACGCGTGAACGAGCACCATAATACCCTTTTGCTTGTTTTAAAATTTTCTTGTGACGTGCACGAGCAATAACACCACGTTTAACACGAGCCATAAACTATATCCTCTAAATAATTAATCAATATTTAAGCGTATGGAACACACGCCACTACTAAACCTAAATCGCCTTTTGACACAGTAGTCAAACCACGTAAATGACGTTTACGTTTAGTTGATTTTTTAGTTAGGATATGGCTCTTGTTAGCTTGTTTATGCTTAAAGCCACCAGAAGCTGTTTTTTTAAAGCGCTTTGCTGCGCCTCTTACAGTTTTAATTTTAGGCATTTTATAATTCCTACTTCGCATTGTTAATAAAAGTAAAATAATGGTGTAATTTTAGAAAACTAAAGATTAACTTGTAAAACCATTACTTCTTCTTCGGCGCTAACACCATAATCATTTGACGGCCTTCAATCTTAGTTGGATAAGATTCAATTACCGCCAAATCAGCTAAATCTTCTTTAATGCGATCAAGCATTTCAGTACCTAACTGTTGGTGAGCCATTTCACGTCCACGAAAACGCAACGTGACTTTAGCTTTATCGCCATCTTCAAGAAAGCGTATCAGGCTGCGGAGTTTTACCTGATAATCGCCTTCGTCTGTACCAGGTCGGAATTTAATTTCCTTAACCTGAACAACCTTTTGCTTCTTCTTCTGTTCTTTTGTTGCTTTACTCTTTTCATAGAGGAACTTGCCATAATCCATAATTCGACAAACAGGTGGCTCTGCATTAGGACTTATTTCAACTAAATCTAATGTTGCTTCCTCAGCTTGTTTTAAAGCCTCGTCTAAGCTAACAATGCCGAGCTGTTCACCATCGACGCCGGTTAACCTCACCTCGCGAGCAGTAATCTCATCATTGATTTTGTGCGCGCGTGTTGACTGAATTCGTTTACTGACTTTAATATCTCATTCCTCCAAATTAATTTATCATTAATTCATTTGTTCTAATGAACGACTATGAATTTCATTAAGCAATAATTCTATAACATGTTTCACTTCAAAGCTACCAAGATCTTTACCTTGGCGAGTTCGAACTGAAATTGTTCCTGATTCCATCTCTTTGTCTCCACAGACAAACATATAAGGAACTCGTTTTAGAGTATGCTCACGAATTTTAAACCCTATTTTCTCATTTCTCAAGTCCGCTTTTGCTCTAATGCCAACTTTTTGTAGTTGCTCGGTTAATTGTTTGGCATAATCGGCTTGATTATCAGTGATATTAATAACCGCTACTTGTAATGGTGCCAACCAAGTTGGGAAGAATCCAGCACAATCTTCGGTCAATATACCCATGAAGCGTTCCATTGAACCAAGTATAGCTCGGTGAATCATAACAGGAACATGGCGTTCATTATCTTCACCAACATAAGTTGCATCTAATCGTTCTGGTAACATAAAGTCAAGTTGAACTGTACCACATTGCCATGCTCGACCTAAGCAATCATGTAAAGTAAATTCAATTTTTGGACCATAGAATGCCCCTTCACCAGGTAAATATTCAAATTCAATGCCATTTTCTTGCAAACATTCAGCTAAATCTTTTTCTGCTAAATCCCAAGTTTCATCTTTACCAATACGTTTTTCTGGACGAGTCGATAATTTAACCGTGATATCTTTAAAGCCAAACGTACTATAAGTATCATAGACCATTTTGATACAGCTATTTACTTCACTTCGAATTTGCCCTTCAGTACAAAAGATATGCGCATCATCTTGGGTAAAACCTCGTACACGCATTAATCCGTGCAAAGAACCTGACGGTTCATTTCGATGACAACTACCAAATTCCGCCATACGTAATGGAAGATCACGATAAGATTTAAGACCTTGATTAAAAATTTGCACATGACCAGGACAGTTCATTGGCTTAATACAATATTCTCGGTTTTCTGATGAAGTAACAAACATTAATTCTTTATAGTTACCCCAATGCCCTGTTTTTTCCCAAAGTACACGATCCATCATAAATGGACCTTTCACTTCTTGATAATCATATTCTTTCAGTTTGGTACGAACAAAAACTTCCAATTCACGGAAAATGATCCAACCATCATTATGCCAAAATACCATACCTGGTGCTTCTTCTTGCATATGATAAAGATCAAGTTGTTTACCAATTTTACGATGATCACGTTTCGCCGCTTCTTCTAAAAATTGTAAATAACTGTCTAGTTGTTTTTTATCTGCCCATGCAGTTCCATAGATGCGTTGTAACATTTTGTTATCACTATTACCACGCCAATAAGCGCCAGCAACTTTTTGTAATTTAAAATGGTGACAAAAACGCATATTAGGAACATGAGGCCCACGACACATATCAATATATTCTTCATGATGATAAAGTGCTGGTGTAGAATCTTTAGGAATGTTTTCATCTAAAATAGCAATTTTATAAGGTTCGTGACGTTCCCAAAACACTTCTCTTGCACGTTCCCAACTCACTACTTCTTTTTTAACTTCATAATCTTTTTTAGCCAATTCATGCATGCGTTTTTCTAAAGCATCAAGATCTTCCTGAGTCAAAGAGTGATCTAAATCGACATCATAATAAAAGCCATTATCAATAGTAGGCCCGATAGCCATCTGAGTATTAGGCCATAATTGTTTGATGGCATGTCCTAATAAATGAGCACAAGAATGACGGATAATTTCAAGTCCATCTTCATCTTTGGCGGTAATAATAGATAACGTTGCATCATGCTCGATAACATCACACGCATCTTTACGTTCACCATTAACACGGCCTGCTATACAGGCTTTAGCAAGTCCTGCACCAATACTTTGTGCAACTTCTAATACAGTAATAGGTTTATCAAATTGACGTTGACTTCCATCAGGAAGAGTAATAATTGGCATAATAAATCCTTATAACAGTGGTGCGCCACACGAAAGCGCACATGCGTACATAAATAAATAGACGGAGTATACTATCACTTATCATAAGGATTTTAAATAGTCTTGAACTTGATTTAAAAATAGATTTATCTCTAACGATTAAACACATCCTGTGTTAGTAACCCCTAAAAACAAATAGTACCTTTTTTTAATTATTAATAGCTTTTTTAATGGTTATTTTTGATTAGGAATCAATAAAACAATGTTGTAATTGAATATGTCAAGAATAGTTATGACCTAGCTATAATTCACTAATTAAAAAGCTAGGTTTGAAAAGAGATTATAATTCGGCTATATATGCTTGCGGTAAAATAGGCATAGGTCCGCTTTGAGTACAAACATATGCGGCAATATGATTTGCTTTACTATTAATTTCCTGTAATTGTTTACCTTTTAAATATAACACGCTACTTATTGCCATAAATGAATCACCAGCACCAACAGTATCAATTGGAGTGATTTTTTCAGCAGGACAATGATTCTGTTCATTTTGGGTAATAAGATGACTACCTTCACTACCACAGGTATAAATTAATAATTCAAGTTGATAATGTTGATTTAGATAATTGAAAAGCGCTTGTGGATCTGCCTTTATCTTCAATAAATCAGCAACAATTGGTAATTCTTCATCATTTAACTTCAAAATATTGGCATGTTCAATACAAAGAAGTAAAGTTGCGTGGTTATAATGATTTTGACGTAAATTAATATCAACAATAATTTTGCTTTTTTGAGACCTGTGGTTAATAATCTTTTGCAATAATTCATGATTATGTATATTACGTTGAATTAAACTGCCGAAATAGATTGCATCTAAATCATCTTGCTGGATAAGTTCTAATAGTTGATCTGTTAATTGAATATCATCCCAAGCTACAGGATTAACAATATTATAAGTGGGTTTACCAGCTGAATCTAATTTAACTAATACGGTTCCAGTTGGATAATTTGCAGATATTTGAATTTGTTGTGGGATCCGCAGTTTTTCAATCTGTTCACGTAATTCTCTACCATTGTCGTCATCGCCAATTGCAGAAACTAATATTGCATTTGCTCCAGCTGATTTAGCATGATAACAAAAGTTGGCGGCAGCTCCGCCAATCTTTTTCCCATTAGGTAAACAATCCCATAAAAATTCACCTATTGCTACAATCTTTATGTCATTCATCTTCGATTAACCCTTGTTTG
The DNA here is from genome assembly GCF_002142215.1 of Gilliamella sp. N-G2. GTDB lineage: Bacteria > Pseudomonadota > Gammaproteobacteria > Enterobacterales > Orbaceae > Gilliamella. The sequence goes on along the minus strand of NZ_NAST01000036.1, from coordinate 816 downwards.
ACATCAATATTTTTTTCCATACTATCGGCTTGCTTCTGCCAATCATCAAATTGACTATATGCAGTATAAATCGTTGAACCGGTAGGTAATTCCGGATACTCATTTTCTCCATTAGTACCCCAATTAACCTAACCTGAATCTTTACGTTGAACAATTTGATAACGTCCGACAATATTACTCGTATACCAAACCATAGCATAACCTGATTAGGGATTTATTTCAGCCGTTTTATTTGTAGTAAAAAGAAAAATAGTTTTAAAATTTGCCTTTATTTCTTTCTTAATTTAAATACCTTAATTAACATAACACAATCGTCGGCGGAAATTCTAATAAACTTGATTGAAGCTATTACCAATTTAATATCATCAGGTTAATCACTAGTTTTGCTCACCATTAGAAATTATTTGAAGTCTAAAACCTGACCGCTAAATCGTCATTACTAATATAGGAGTTTCATTTGTTTAGCAGCTAAAAAGCCTTAGACCCCTTCAGAATCAACGACTATTAAATAAATAATGGCAACTTTCTGATCAATGTCATCTTTCATTATAATGTATCGATCTCTACTTTGTTTTGTAATTTCAGAAAATGTATTGAATATTACAATATAGAATGAATTGTTTCAGTTGAAGTAATAAAAAAATTTTTGTTAACAAGTAAAGCTTTGACTGCGATAAAAACTTTAATCCAAAGGATAAATAATCCAACCTTACCAATTCGTACTATAATACGTTAATGGTGAATTAGTTATCCGTACATCAAGTGGAGCATAATAAAGAACTCAATAACCAGTCGATAAAATACAGTCAACAAAAT
>NZ_NAST01000035.1 GCF_002142215.1 Gilliamella sp. N-G2 | reverse complement strand
TAATAAATATTTAATTATTTTATTGGTCATGTAAAATCATTGTTTAGTCTAAATTTACTATTGATAGATTATTTCTCATTGATTCGTTGACTATCGGTATAAATTACTCCTTGGGTGTTTCTAAAAAAACCAACTAAGGTTAAATTACTTTGTTTAGCTAGTTCAATTGCCATTGTCGTTGCGGCGGATACGGCAAATAAAATTTCTACGCCACAACGAGCTGTTTTTTGTACCATTTCATAACTAGCCCGGCTTGAAACAAGAATTATTCCTTGTATGTTTTGTTTAGTTTCTTGTTGTATTTTTTCTCGATAACCTAACAATTTATCTAATGCAACATGTCTGCCGATATCTTCAAATCCAGCAATAAAATTACCGGTTAAATCCAACCATACAGCCGCATGTGTACAACCGGTTTGTCCTCCAACAGTTTGTACTTTAGTTAGATAATCAAGAGCATGATGAAAGTCAGATAAACGGATTTTATTGTTTGATAAAAGAGGGGGAATAAATTGACAAACTTGCTCTATTTGTTCTGTGCCACAAATACCACAACCAGTACGACCGGCTAAATTGCGACGCTTTTCTTTTAATTGCATAAACCGTCTTGACGATAGTTCAATATGGACTTCAATACCTTGTACTGTTTCAATAATATCAATGCCATAAATTTCACTAACTGATTCTATAATTTTTTCAGTTAATGAAAAGCCAATAGCAAAATAATTGAGATCTTTCGGGGTTGCCATCATGACAACATGAGAAATACCATTATAAATTAGCGCCACTGGCTTTTCTGTGGCTACGGTATCATCTTCTGATGGTTGTAATTGACCATGTTTAAATTTATTTACATTAAAGTTTTTAATGCCCACTGTCATGGTTTATCTCGTAATAATTGTATGACTGAATCTATCTATTATTTTAAATATAATAACTTAGCTTAGTATCAATAAAAAGCCCAATATTTAGATTAGTTGATTTTGTAAGATTCTACCAATGGTTAATCCCATTAGAATTATCATATATTTGTTGTGTTAGAATAAAGCCTATCCAAAATGATTATGCGAGGCAACTTTATGTCATTAAATGAAATTACGCATACGATTATGCAGTTTATTGAAACTCATCAAGTGTGGTCTCTGCCAATTATTTTTTTATTAGCATTTGGTGAATCATTGGCTATCATTTCTTTACTAGTTCCTGCTACAGCAATTTTATTAGGAGCCGGAGCTTTGATTGGAACTGGAGTGATTTCGTTTGTTCCAGTTTTGATTGCTGCATCGTTAGGAGCTATTATTGGCGATTTAATTTCTTACTGGTTAGGCAAACATTATCATCAACAGGTAATTGCTTCATGGCCATTGAATAAATACCCGAAAATGGTGTTTCGTGCTGAACAGTTTTTTCAGCGTTATGGGACATTTGGAGTGTTTATTGGACGATTTTTTGGTCCTTTGCGAGCAGTAGTTCCTTTGATTGCTGGCACCATGCATATGCCAGCAACAAAATTCAATATTGCCAATGTGGCTTCTGCTCCTATTTGGGCATTTGTCCTATTGGCACCGGGAGCTTTTGGGGTGCCATGGTTAGAAACAATTTTTGGCTAAACAGTGCCAATAGTGTAACTTCGGCGGCCACTTTTACGACCAAGCGCTTCTAAGTTCGTTTGTAGTGGTGGAAATGGTAAGGTCAAGTTATGACGTCGATAAGCATCTAAAATGAGTTTATGTATGGCACTGCGTAGTTTCATTCGATGTCCCATTTCTGCCGCAAATACGCGTAATTCAAACAGTTGGATTCCTTCTTGAATATCAACTAAAAAGACTTGTGGTTCTGGATCGTTAAGTACAAATTCACAATCTTCACAAGCTTGTTGTAAAAGTTTCATAACCAGTTCACTATCCGCATCAATGGTTGCTGGTATGGTTAATACTATACGAGTTATTGAATCGGATAAGGACCAGTTGACTAATTGTTCTGTGATAAACGCCTTATTAGGCATGACAATTTCTTTACGATCCCAATCGACAATTGTAATAGCTCGTGTACTAATTTTAGTGATATTACCGGTTAAATCTCGAATCGTAACGGTATCACCAATCCGCACTGGTTTTTCAAACAAAATAATTAAACCGGAAATAAAATTAGCAAAGATCTCTTGTAGGCCAAAACCTAAACCAACACCAAGTGCAGCAATTAACCACTGAATTTTAGCCCAATCTATACCAATGAATGAAAAAGCAATCATACAACCTATCATCAAAATAATGTACTTCGATACCGTTGTAATCGCATATCCAGTACCCGGCGCTAAATCTAAATGTTGTAAAATGCCTAACTCAAGTAATGCTGGTAAATTTTTAACCAATTGAACAGTAATTGTCATGACTAAAATAGCGATACATACCGCACCAAGCGTGATATGTTGTTCAATCTCAGTACCATTGATAATGGTACTTGTGCCCCAAAGCTTTATATTATTCATAAAAGCAAAAGCCGAATGAAGTTCAGACCAAAGTAAGATCATACTAATTAAGGCTATTAGCATAATAATCGATCTGACTAATTGTAATGACTGAGCACTAATCGCATCTAAATCAATAATAGGTTCATCAACATTATCATTGATTGCAGTTATATCTTCTTCTATGCCTTTGGCGCGTTGCATTCGTTCTAATCGGCGCTGTTTAGTCCGTTCGAATTCAATACGACGTTTTTGTATCCACATCCAACGACGAATCATAAAATAAATAACTAATAAGCCAAACCAGATTATGACTGAGGCTTCTAATCTGCCTAGTAAAACTTCTGCTGTCGACAAATAACCTAAACAAGCAGCAATGATGGCTAGCCAAGGTGCACTTAATAGCATAAACCACAAAATATGACTTAATAAATTATCCCCTGAACCTTTTTTATCAATATAAAGAGGGACGCCAGCTCTATGAATTGAATTAGTCATAAATACTAAAGCAAAACAGAGAATAATAAAGGCTATACGACCAATAGTTGCAGCAAATTGGCGATTACTAAACTGATCAAAACTCATCACAATGACAACTAATGGGATGACGACCCAAACAGATAGTTGATAGTATTTCATTGCGTGACGAACATTTTGTTTTGCCCAACCAAAGTGAGTGATAAATAATCCATTTGGGGAAGCAAAGTGTGCCGTAATAATGAATACCCATAAAATAGGTGCTGCGGCATTGACACCATAGCCTAAAGCAACTGCAACAGGGTAATCCCAATTAATTTGTAGTGCATAACCTAATGCGGCCCACAAAATAGGTACAGGTAATGCCATTATCAATGAAAAAATAATGACTTTTAAAGTCAGAGAATAACTGTCTTGGGTGACTTTACCGACTCGAGTAGCTGATTTATTTAAAAATGTGTTGTATTTGCCACGCATTTTAAAATGCACATATACAAACATTATTGATAATACTAAAAAGAATAGTGGTTTTGGTGCGCTAAGCACTTCTAAACTAGCATTGTAGAGTTGTGATAGTGTATCAATTGAAACGGTGACATAAACCACATCTTTGGCTAAGTCTAAAGGAAAACTAAGTGAAATAGGGTTAACATCAGCAACCCAAAAGAAGTAACGATGCGCCGCATCATTAACTTCATCAATGGCATTTGTTAATTGTTTATTGGAAATTTTTAATTTAGTTAATTCAAGGATCGTGGTATCGGTCCCTGAAATTAATGTTTTAAGTAGTTCGCTTTGTTCGCGTAATAATCGTCGATATTGGCTGGCAGATTTAAGATTATTAAGAGGAATACTTAATGTTGGGTAATTCTCTAATCCGTTTAAGGTATTTGAATAATTAAGTTGTTGAACTTTTGCTTCAGCGATTTCAGCATCAAGTGGTTGTGACTTAGGTTTTTCTGGTAATCGCAATAGTTGTTGGCGCAGAGTTTCACCTAACGCCGTTGAAAAACTTAACCATTCACCTTGTTCTGCAAGGGTTGCAAGGGTATTTTGAACATGTGAAATTTGGGTATTAATATTATTTTGTTCATTAATAATGCTGGTTAAATGTGTTTTTTGGTACTCCATATTCTGACGAAGATCTTCATTCTTTTCATCGAGTTTAGTAATCACTTCTGCAAGTTGATCTTCATTATCAATAACTGGTATTGATTCTTCAGCTACAGCAAAGCATGAAATAGCAAGTAATATCCAACACAAAAAACCACGCATTAACATAACGTTAGATCCTTTCGGCTAGTTTTTGACCTACACGGGTGATATCTCCATGTTTTAAATGGCTATCAAATTCAACTGCGTTGGAGGCAAATAAGGTGATGACAGTTGAGCCTAATTTAAAACATCCCATATCTTGACCTTTTGTTAACTTAACCTCACCAGCATATGTCCAACGTTTCATTACACCATCACGAGGTGGAGTAATTATACCTTCCCAATTTAATTCAATACTACCAACGATAGTCGCGCCCACCATAATTTGTGCCATTGGTCCAAATTCAGTTTCAAATAAACAAATTACTCGTTCATTTCGGGCAAAAATATTTGGAATACTTTCAGTTGTAGCTTGGTTAACTGAAAATAGAGAGCCTGGTACATAAATCATTTCACGTAATATACCATCACAAGGCATATGAAAACGATGATAGTTTTTAGGTGATAAATATGTGGTAGCAAAAGAGCCATTTTTAAAAAATTTTATCATATCTGGATGACAAGCAAGCAGAGATTCTAATGAGTAAAAATGGCCTTTAGCTTGTAACAATAAATTATCTTGAATACTACCGAATTGACTAATTACACCATCTGCCGGCATGACAATTGAACTTTCTGAAGGATCAATAGGTCTCGCATCTTCATTGAGTTCACGAGCAAAAAAGTCATTAAATGTTGGATAATCTTTAGCATCAGTTAACTTCGCTTCACTTAGATCAATTTTGTATAGCTTACAAAAGCCAATAATCATCCATGTGGTGACTTTCCCTAAACGTTTATTAGCTAACCAACCAAATATAACGGTTAATAACTGTTTAGGTAAAAGATACTGAATTATTGCTTTTAATTGATTTAACATAAATAGCTCTCAATTTATTTACTAAATGAACCATTATATCAATATTTGTTATGAAAGTATAAAAACACCATCTTTATTCTTATTTTGTGGTACAGATCACAAGCGTTTTAAAAATTTTGCCAAACTTATTTAACAATGGCCATCGATTAAAAGTGTAAATCAAAATAGTTCACTAGACTCTCTTCATTAGTAAAAATGAGGGTAGTTATAATGGCAAATAGATATATTGCTGCAATCGATCTAGGCGCATCAAGCGGCAGAGTCATGTTGTCGAGTTATCGATCTCAAACAGGAAAATTAACACTAACTGAGATACATCGATTTAGTAATGGATATAAAAGTGACGGTAAAAATTTTTGTTGGGATTTGATGTACTTAGAACAAGAAATCATAACCGGATTAAACAAAATTATTCAAAAAGATATCAAACTCGATAGTATCGGTATTGATACATGGGGGGTTGATTATGTGTTGCTTGATAAACAAGGTCAAATTGTCGGCCCTACTTACTCTTATCGAGATCATCGTACTGACAACATTATGTCAAAAGTACAAGATGACATTGGTCTAGAAAATATTTATCAAAAAACTGGAATTCAGTTTTTAACCTTTAACACACTTTATCAACTTAGGGCAATGATGCTTGAATCACCAGAATGGTTATCACGAGTAACCGATTTTGTCATGATTCCTGATTATCTGATTTATCGATTAACCGGTGTATTAAATCGAGAATACACCAATGCAACCACCACACAACTTGTCAATGTAACGACTCAAGATTGGGATAAAGACTTACTTGATTATCTTGGTATACCACGTAAATGGTTTGGTGATATCAGTAAGCCTGGAAATCAAGTTGGATATTGGAAAAGTGCCAAGGGAGATCATATCCCTGTAATTGCAGTCGCAAGTCACGATACTGCTAGTGCGGTTATTGCTGCACCAATCATCAATTTACATAGTGCTTATTTATGTTCGGGTACTTGGTCATTAATGGGATTGGAATCAAAACAACCACTGATAAGCAAACAAGCATTAAAAGCCAACATTACCAATGAAGGTGGTGTAGATGGTAATTATCGAGTATTAAAAAACATCATGGGATTATGGTTATTTCAACGGGTTTGTGCTGAAAATAATGTTAAAGATATTATTGAGTTAATCGCATCGGCAAAACAAGAACAACCTTTTACGTTTCTTATAAATCCCAATGATCCAAGATTTTTAAATCCGGACTCCATGACAGAAACCATCAAACAGGTTTGTTTAGAAAGCAGTGGTCAAATTCCTGAAAACCTTCCTCAATTAGTCAGATGTATTTTTGACAGTCTAGCTCATTTATATCGAGATGTATTACACGAATTATCGACACTGAGTGGTAATCCTATTAAGACATTACACATTGTCGGTGGAGGTTGTCAAAATGCTTTTTTAAACCAGTTATGTGCTGACTTATGCAATGTTAATGTCACCGCTGGGCCTATTGAATCTTCGGCATTAGGAAATGTTGGCTATCAGTTAATTTCATTAGGTGAAATTGCGGATATTGATGCATTAAGACAGTTAATTTCACAGAATTTTGACACTAAATTTTATCAACCAAATTTTAATGAAAATTTTTATATTAATTAAGGAGTATTACATGAGCACAATTGAAAATGCTTATCAGATCGCTAAAGCAAGATTTGCTGAAATTGGGGTAGATACAGATGCTGCAATAGTAGCAATGGCAAAATTACCGATTTCAGTTCATTGCTGGCAAGGGGATGATGTTGGTGGTTTTGAAAAGCAAGAAGGTGAATTAACTGGTGGTATTCAAGCAACTGGTAATTATCCAGGTAAAGCTCGTACAGCTGATGAATTAAGAGCAGATTTAGATAAAGCCTTTAGCCTTATACCAGGCCCTAAACGACTAAATCTACATGCTTCTTATTTAGAATCAGATCAAAAAGTCGATCGTAATGAAGTTAAACCGGAACACTTTGCCAATTGGGTCAAATGGGCTAAAAAACATCAAATCGGTTTAGATTTTAATCCAACTTATTTTTCACATCCTTTAAGTAATGAAGGCACTTTAACCCATGTTAATCCAGAAATTCGACAATTCTGGATAGAACACGGCAAAGCATGTCGTAAAGTATCAGAATATTTTGGTAAAGAATTAGGTACACCTTCTGTTATGAATATCTGGCTACCTGATGGTATGAAAGATATTACTGTCGACAAATTTAGTCCTAGACAACATTTAGTTGAATCATTGGATGAAATTATTCGTGAAAAAATTGACCCAAAATATCATATTGATGCGGTTGAAAGTAAATTGTTTGGTATTGGTCTCGAATCTTATACTGCTGGTTCAAATGAATTTTATCTAGCTTATGCGACATCACGTAAAACTGCATTATGTCTAGACGCAGGGCATTTCCATCCAACGGAAGTGATTTCCGACAAAATTTCTGCAGTTATGCCGTTTGTTGAACATCTATTACTTCATGTTAGCCGCCCTGTACGTTGGGATAGTGATCACGTGGTGCTTTTTGATGATGAAACACAAAATATTGCAAGTGAAATCATTCGAAACAAACTATTTGACCGTGTGCATATTGGTCTAGATTTCTTTGACGCTTCTATTAACCGTATTGCAGCATGGGTAATTGGTACTCGTAATATGAAAAAATGCTTATTAAAAGCATTATTAGAACCAACAGAAAGATTAAAAAAATATGAGCATGATCGTGATTTTACCTCACGGCTAGCATTACTAGAAGAACAAAAATCATTACCATGGCAAGCAGTTTGGGATCAGTACTGTTTATTGAATGAAGTCCCAGTTGGTAGCCAATGGTTAGATGAGGTTCGTCAATATGAAACAACTGTCTTAACTAAACGATCTTAAGGAACATAAAATGCAACAGATTCTTTCTTCTTGGTTTGTAAAAGGAATGATCAAAGCCACTTACGATATGTGGCTTAAAGGCTGGGATGAGCGTAATGGTGGTAATGTCAGTTTAAGATTACTTGAAAGTGATGTGATCTCTTTTCAAAATGATTTTTATGAAAAACCACGTCATGTATCTTTGACGCAAGATGTCACTAAACTTGCTAACCAGTACTTTATTGTCACTGGTTCCGGTAAATATTTCCGCAATGTCATATTAGATCCTGCTGATACGTTAGCTATTGTTAAAATCGATGAACAGGGCAAAGGTTATTACATTATGTGGGGATTGATAAATGGTGGTTTACCGACTTCTGAACTAGCTGCTCATCTTCAATCTCATATTGTAAGAATTGAGCAAAGTCAAGGAAAAGATAGGGTCATCATGCACTGTCATGCAACTAATTTAATTGCTTTAACATATGTCCTAGAACTTGATACTGCGGTAATAACCAGATGGCTGTGGGAAATGAGTACCGAATGTTTAGTTGTATTTCCTGATGGTGTTGGTGTTGTGCCTTGGATGGTTCCGGGTAAAGACGAGATTGGTTATGCCACTGCAAAACAGATGGCAAAACATAGTTTAGTTTTATGGGCTTTTCATGGTGTATTTGGAACAGGTCCAACCTTAGATGAAGCTTTTGGCTTAATTGATACAGCTGAAAAATCGGCAGAAGTTTTAGTCAAAGTGTTATCAATGGGAGGAAAACGTCAAACTATCACCTCGGAAGAGTTTAGATTGTTAGCTGAGCGTTTTGGTGTCACTCCAATGGAAGATGCTATAAAACAGTAAAAATTGCTAATAAAAATATAAGGATAAGGATATGGGTAGTTCAATTATTTTAGGCATATTCTGGCACTTTGTTGGTGCTGCTTCTGCTGCTTGTTTTTACGCACCACTTAAAAAAGTAAAAAATTGGTCATGGGAAACCATGTGGTCAATCGCAGGGTTATTTTCTTGGATTATATTACCATGGTCAATAAGTTATTTTTTATTACCAGACTTTTGGGCTTATTATGGTTCATTTGGTTCAGACATATTAATTCCGGTCTTCTTATTCGGCGCAATGTGGGGAGTCGGTAATATTGGTTATGGCCTAACAATGCGTTATTTAGGTATGTCGATGGGAATAGGTATTGCAATTGGAATAACCTTAATCGTCGGCACTCTCATGACTCCAATATTGCAAGGTAAATTCGGTGAATTATTAGCCTCGACAGGCGGTAAAATGACATTATTAGGCGTAGTCGTTGCTGTTATTGGGGTTGCTATAGTAACTTACGCTGGCTTATTGAAAGAAAAAACGTTAGGTGTACAAGTTGAAGATTTTAACTTAAAGAAAGGTCTTCTTCTTGCCATCATGTGTGGTATTTTCTCGGCTGGTATGTCATTTGCTATGAGCGCAGCAGTACCTATGCATGAAAAAGCGGCTGAGCTTGGAGTGGATCATTTATACGTGGCACTTCCAAGTTATGTCATTATCATGGGTGGGGGGGCAATTATTAATCTCGGTTTCTGTATAAGTCGACTCTGCGTTAAAAAAGACTTATCCTTCAAAAAAGATATCTCTGTTGCCAAAGCCTTATTAATTAGCAATATTCTTTTTGCTATCTTAGGTGGTGCAATGTGGTATTTCCAATTCTTCTTCTATGCTTGGGGGCATGCAAATATTCCAACAGAATATGGCTTTATGAGTTGGATGTTACATATGAGTTTCTATGTACTTTGTGGTGGGATTGTTGGTTTAGCACTAAAAGAGTGGTTTGGTACCGGTAAAAAACCAGTACGTATTCTTTGTATTGGTTGTTTAGTAATCATTGTTGCTGCCAATATTGTTGGTTTAGGAATGACTAGTTAATTAAAAGGAAAACATTATGGCTTATAGAATGATTTTAAATGAAACATCTTATTTTGGTGCAGGCTCAATCAGTCAAATCGTAGATGAAGTTAAAAAACGTGGTTTTAAAAAAGCGTTAGTAGTTACGGATAAAGATCTAATCAAATTCAAAGTAGCAACTAAAGTAACACAATTACTAGATAACAATGGTTTTTCTTATCAAGTATTTGATGAAGTCATGCCAAATCCAACCATTAGTATTGTTCAAAAAGGGGTTGAAGTTTTCAAACAATCTGGTGCAGATTATTTGATTGCGATTGGTGGTGGGTCACCGCAAGATACCGCAAAAGCTATCGGTATTATCATCAATAATCCAGAATTTGCGGATGTTCGTAGTCTTGAAGGCGTTGCGCCAACTAAAAAACCAGCAGTACCTACGATCGCAATTCCTACGACAGCAGGTACAGCTGCTGAAGTCACCATTAATTACGTAATCACAGATGAAGAAAATAAACGTAAATTTGTCTGTGTTGATCCACACGATATTCCGGCTGTTGCAATTATTGATTCAGATATGATGACAAGTATGCCTGCTAGTTTAAAAGCAGCAACGGGTGTTGATGCTTTAACTCACGCAATTGAAGGTTATATAACCAAAGGTGCTTGGGAACTATCAGACATGTTTCATCTTAAAGCAATTGAAGTTATCTCTCGCTCATTACGTGACTCGGTAAGAGGGGTCGCAAAGGGTAGTGAAGACATGGCATTAGGGCAATATATCGCAGGTATGGGTTTTTCAAATGTGGGCTTAGGATTAGTTCATGGAATGGCACATCCTCTCGGTGCTTTTTATGGTACACCTCATGGTGTGGCTAATGCCGTCCTTTTACCTCATATAATGGCTTACAATGCTGAATTTACTGGTGATAAATATCGCGATATCGCTAAAGCAATGGGGGTAGCTGCGACGGAAAACATGACTATCGAACAAGTTAGAAAAGCTGCTGTTAATGCAGTTAAACAACTTAACATTGATGTCGGTATTCCTGCAACATTAAAAGAGATCGGCGTAAAATTAGATGATATTCCTGCGCTAGCCCAAGCTGCTTTTGATGATGTTTGTACCGGAGGTAATCCTCGCGATACTAACGTAAGAGAAATTGAGCAACTATATCATTCTGTTTACCAATAAAAATGACACAATGAAAGTGAAATAGGTTAAACACAAAGTTAACCTATTTCAAGTAAAAAGGAATTGTTATGATAAGAAAAGCGAGTATTATGCAGGTTCATCCTGATAAACATGCAGAGTATAAGAAGCGGCATGATGAAATATTTCCTGACTTAATGAAGGAACTCAAAGCTCATGGAGCTCACAATTACTCAATTTTTTTAGACTGCAAAAGAAATCTACTTTTTGCCTATGTCGAAATTGAATCTGAAGAACGTTGGGATGCTGTAGCTAAGACAGCTGCTTGTCAAAAATGGTGGGCATTTATGAAAGATATCATGCCAAGCAATTCTGATAACAGCCCGATTAGTGAGCCATTAACCGAAGTCTTTTATTTAGCATAAAACATTACTCTCTTTTAGTGATCTAAAAGAGAGTCAATTAAATATACTGATTGTTTAGACGTTCTTAATTACTCCCTTTTATCGTTAAATTTAGCTCGATATTCGGAAGGAGTTTGATCGGTCAGCTTTTTAAATACAGATGAAAAATAGTTACTATCATCATAACCACATTCTGCCGCAATCATACTAATCGAATAATCAGTAGTTCTAAGTAAAGACATTGCATCACATAGACGTCTTTTTTGTAAGTAGCCAGTAATAGTCATCCCTGTTTGACTTTTAAATAAGCGACTAAGTGAACGGCTTGCGATATGATTTTCTTTGCAAAAAACATCAATATTAAATGGCGTTGCAATACTGTTATGAAGAGCTGTGAACAATAAATCTAATTGATGGGTAGCAGTAGGTAGAGCTACCGTTGGAGCTTGTTTAATCCGATCTAACAAAATAACCAACTGCAAAAACAGAGCCTCAGATAAATGAACGGAGGCTAAATTGTTTTTCTTAGACTCAACATCTAACTGTTCAATAAGTGGTGATAAAAGTTTAAGGGATGAAGGTTGAATACGCCAAGAACGTTCATTATGTCTAGCAGTCACTTTAGGTAAATAAGACTCAATAGTGGATGATAAAAATAGTGATTCTCTCAAATATAAAATATTATCCAATCTAAGGTCATTAACAGATTCATAGCCATGCACATCTTTCGGATTAATATATAAAATATCACCACTGGTAATAGGATAAACGTAATCATTCCAATGATGCAGACCGTTACCAGAGCACACAATTACAATTTCATTAAAATCGTGGTTATGCAAAGGAAAGGGTTGTTGATGATCACGTCTTTCGACAGTAACAGTATTTATCTCCGAAATAAAATAATCTTGTTTAAATAAACGCAAACATCTTTCCATAGACTATTCCTGATTGATTAATGATAACGTTTATCTGGATTATTACGTAATGTTTGTGGCGAAAACGTAAATTCTTGTTTAAAACAGGTTGAAAAATAAGCACTATCATTAAAACCACACTCTTGTGCAATGGTTGTGATGGATTTATTGCTATAAATTAACTGTGTGTAAGCATTAGCCAACCGTAGCTTTATTAAATATTTTTGTGGTGTGATACCAATTTCATTCTTTATATGTCGATGAAAAGAGCGTAATGATAATGAAAATTGCTCAGTTAATTGTGCCCAATTAATTGGCTCCTTAAAATTGATTTGTAACCAACGTAGAAGTTGTTTAACGCGATTATCATAGGAACCAGAACCCTGATTAACATAAAGATTATTATTAAAAATCAAAAGTAATTGTAAAAATAAACTCTCCTGAATAGCATTTGATTGATTTGGCGTTAATTGCTTAATAATCGATTTAATATTTTCATCAGTTTTTTTATCAAAAAAGTAATGTGACTGAGTTGGATCAGGATTTGGGATTAACTGGTTTATCCCATTGATAAAATGAAAATTTCTAGGGTCTCTAAACAAAATATTGGTCAAATGCAAATCATGAACGTTCTCGTATAAATGACAGTCGGAAGCCTTAATATAAAACATCATGCCTGGATATAAATCAAAAAGTCGCCCATTCAATATGTGTTTACCGTATCCGCTAGTTACAATAACGATCTCATTGAAATTATGGGTATGTTCAGGATAAACAGGTTGTGGTGTTCGAGGCTCAATGGCGATATTTTGATCGCTAGACGAGAAAAAATCTTTATCAAGTAACATCTCAATCATTTTGAACCTCACTTCTTTTTAAAACTTACCACCACATTCTAAAAAGTAAATCGAAATCTCACCTTTAATATTTGGACAGCTAACCTAATATTTTGGCTATAAATTATAGCTATGCAGGACTTTTTATTAAAATTGTGCGAAACTTCACATTTTTAAAATTTTTCCGTTTAAAAGTTCATCAGAACGCGACTGAATACCAAGCAGTTGAAGTTTTTTATAGAATAAAAATTCTAAAACTTTTATTTGTTTTGATAACGTTAGTTATGATATTTTTTGTTTTTCTGGCTTGGTGAGGGTGTTTTTTTATACAAAATAGCAGAGCATTTTTAATTATCATCAAAACTTTCAGGTATATCTGTTTCCTTCAAAGTTCAAAAAAATAATTAACCGTGAACTAAAAAACTACTCCAGTTAATCTGACTTATTATGGAAGCGCGTATTTTTTAGTTATAGTTTATATAGCGATATTAGCAAAGATGATAAAAGAGAAAAAATAACGTTTGTGCAATGCTTAAGGGGGGCACAAAGAAAGTGTTTTTAAATGTTAGCCTATCATTGTTACCCACACAAATTCATAAATGTTGCAATTGAAATTTATCTTAATATTTCATAACGAACAATGGAACATTTACAATACAAAAAATACCAAATTATCAATAATAAATACTGGAATTAAAATCCCTATTGACCATTTCATATAACCAAAAAAGCTTGGCATATTAATTTTATGTTGTGTGGCAATACTTTTAACCATAAAGTTAGGTGCATTACCAATGTAACTTAATGCCCCCATAAATACGGAACCCATTGAAATTGCCAATAGTGTGTCTGCATAAGTGGTCATTAAAGTAGTTGCATTACCGGATGCTAAATTAAAAAACACCAAATAAGTTGGTGCATTATCTAAAAATCCTGACAATGAACCCGATAACCAAAAATACATACTGTTTATTGGTGTGGCTTGTTCACTGGTGACCAATGATACTACAGAACTCAAAGCACCGTCATTGCCGGCACGCAAAATTGTCAGAACGGGCACTATAGTAATAAAGATACCAATAAATAGTTTGGCAACTTCTTTGATTGGATCCCAATTAAATTCATTGCCAGCTCGTACTTGTTTTGGCGTGATCAGTATTGAAAGGATCGTTATAGCAATAAAAAGGCCATCACGAACTAGATTTTCTAATTCAATTTGCGATCCTAATAGCGTGAAGTTTATCGCTGGATGCCAAATGCCAGATAAAAGCACACTAGCAATTATCGCCATTAGCAAACCGATATTTTTTAGACCGTATAATTTAACTACTTCTGATCTATTAGAAAGGGAAATATTGCCATATTGCTTAACATAATAATATCTATCGATAAAATAATAGATGATAAGTAATAAACCTGATGTAAAAATAACTGGCAATAACATATGTTTAACAGTCCAGAAAAAATCCACACCTTTTAAAAAACCAATAAATAATGGTGGATCACCTAAAGGCGTCAAACCACCGCCAATATTAGCGACTAAAAAGATAAAGAAAATTACTGTGTGAACTGAATGGTGTCGTTGCCGATTAGCTCGCAGTAATGGCCGAATCATTAACATAGCTGCACCAGTTGTTCCCATAATTGAAGCGAATACCACACCAATGGCTAATAAAATAACATTTGATTTTGGCGTACTTATTTTATCGCTTTTGATAAGGATACCACCAGAAACAGTGAACAAAGCCAACAGTAATAATATAA
The DNA here is from genome assembly GCF_002142215.1 of Gilliamella sp. N-G2. Taxonomy (GTDB): domain Bacteria; phylum Pseudomonadota; class Gammaproteobacteria; order Enterobacterales; family Orbaceae; genus Gilliamella. The sequence goes on along the minus strand of NZ_NAST01000035.1, from coordinate 1,713 downwards.
AAGGGATATACTCTTCAATAATGGCATGGGCTGTTAATTGAATTGTGGTAGATAAGCCGAAAGAAAATAATGCAGACCCTAAAAATAGTAACGTCCAAATCAAAACAATTTTGCCATAATGATGATGCCACAGCCGTGCTAAAAATAGAGGGCATAATGCGATAGAAAGCAAAATTCCAACAAATGGGATAGCCCAAAATAACGATAACGCCTGCCCATTAAACTCGCTTGCATGCAGTTGAAAAGAGATTAGCATTAAACTAATAAATGGTATTATTGATAATTTGGATTGACGTTTCATTGCGTTATTATGTGAATTGAAAGTGGCAGATTATAACAAATCTACAGTTAATTTTCGAATTAGTTACACTTAAATAAAATTTAGTTTAACAGTAATAAAAAATTTGAGTAGAGGGTTTTTTTTAACCTAAAAGCTTTGGCTATTTTCGCATATTTATGTAAAAAGGCTATAATAGCTGGCAATTTTTCATATCGGATTATTCATGCAGACAACATCGCCAATGATTAATAAAGATGTTTTACATCATCGTAATAAGCATATTAATGGTTACCCATTTGATTTACTTATTAAAACTTTACCAGCATTATCTAATTTTGTTAAACCTAACCAATATGGCTGGGTAACGATTGATTTTTCTAATCCTATTGCCGTGAAGATGCTAAACAAAGCACTTTTATTGCACTATTATCAACTCTCTTATTGGGATATTCCAGACGACTACCTATGCCCTCCAATACCAGGGCGAGCAGATTATATCCACTATTTGGCTGATTTATTAGCTCAAGATAATCAGAATAATATCCCTAAGGGTAAGAGAATTAGCATTTTAGATATTGGGGTTGGTGCAAATGCCATTTATCCGATTATTGGCTGTGCTGAGTATGGTTGGTCATTTGTTGGCAGTGATATCAATCCAACATCATTCAAGGTTGCGTCGTTAATAGCAAAATCTAATGAATTATTAAAAAATAGCCTACAATGTCGTTTACAACCCAACAGTGATGCTATTTTTGAAAATATTATTAAACCGAAAGAATTTTACTTGGCAACTTTATGCAATCCTCCTTTTCATAATTCAAAGCAACAGGCTCAAGCGAGTGCTTATACAAAACTACAAAAATTGGGTAAATTAAGTTCAGAAAAAGATCAAGTTATACTTAATTTTGGTGGACAACATGCTGAACTTTGGTGCAAAGGGGGAGAAAGTGCATTTATAACCAAAATGATTGCCGAAAGTGTTAACTATAAAACACAATGCCTATGGTTTACTTCGTTGGTTTCGAAAAAAGAATCACTGACAAACATAAAAAAACAGTTAAAAAAATCATCTGTAACTGAATACAAAATTATTCCTATGGCTCAAGGTCAAAAAATTAGCCGTTTTGTTGCATGGACATTTTTTGATCGAGCACAACAAAAATTGATCAAAAGATCTTTATTTAATTGTAGTGATTAAATAAATTTTGTAATTACATCAATTTATCTTCTTAACAAACATTTACATAAAATCAGAGTACAAATGAAATAATTTAAATTATTATGTCCAAAGATAAAGGAATATCCATAATTTGTAGTTAACGCTATTGAATGGCACTTGGTATTATAATTATTTGAATAATTTTAAAAAAACAATGAATAGCTTTCATAATGGGTATAAATATGATAAAATGTAATTGTGATCGGGCATCGGG
>NZ_NAST01000034.1 GCF_002142215.1 Gilliamella sp. N-G2 | reverse complement strand
AATGAATTTTTAATTTATTTTTAAAAATAACAACTGATTATGATAATCATTCTTTTTAATATCAATTTATTATATGCTATTATTCTTACTCTATTAATATTACTAAATTTAAAAGTGTTTAGATATGTCAAAAACATTCAGTCCAACAAAACGCTTTTTGATTAAAGGCATTATTGCGACTTGTTTATTGTCTGTCACTCGAGTTGGCTTTGCTATGACAATGGCTCAAGTTGTTGCTGTACGTGTTTGGCCATCATCAACATATACACGAATAACGTTAGAATCGAACGAAAAACTTAACTATAAACACGCAAAGTTACATAACCCCGATCGTATTGTTATTGATATTGATAATCTCAATTTAAATCCAACGTTAAAAACGATTTCAACAAAAGTACTAAGTCGAGATCCTTTTATTAAATCTATTCGAGCATTGCAGTTAGATCCCAAAACTGTCCGTTTGATGATTGAATTAAAACAAGGTATCGATCCAAATACATTTACATTACCACCGATTGCTGAATTCAAACATCGATTAGTCGTTGATCTTTATCCTTCTAAACCTGCTATAACTGATGATGATCCTCTTTTAGCACTCTTAGAAGAATATCAAAAAGGCGATCTCAGTAAAAAACAATCTCAAATAAAATCATCATCTAATAAGAAGAAAAATTCACCTATTATCGTTATGCTTGATCCTGGTCACGGTGGTGAAGATCCTGGCGCTATTGGTTATAAAAAAACTCGAGAAAAAGATATTGTTTTACAAATTGCTCGTCGTACTTACAATTTGCTCAAAAAAGAACCTAATATCAAAGTCTATATGACCCGTAACGAAGATGTGTTTATACCTTTAAAAGTCCGTGTAGCGAAAGCACGATCTTTACATGCAGATCTATTTATTTCTATCCATGCTGATGCTTTTGCTAATAGCTCTGTTAAAGGCTCATCTGTATTTGCTTTATCAACCCGTGGTGCTAGTAGTTCAGCTGCCAGTTATTTAGCACAAACCCAAAATGATGCCGACCAAATAGGAGGTGTTAGCCGAAGTGGTGATAAATATTTAGATAATACAATTTTAGATTTAGTACAAAAAACAACGTTGTCTAATGGGGTATTATTAGGTTCAGCTATTTTAAATCGTATGAAAAAAGTGAATAAACTGCACAAACCATCGATTGAAAAAGCCGGTTTTGCAGTATTAAAAGCACCAGATATCCCATCAGTTTTAGTTGAAACAGCCTTTATTAGTAATATCAATGAAGAACAAAAACTTAAGACTGCTTCCTTCCAAAATCAAGTATCTAAAGCAATAGTTGATGGTATTAAAGATTATTTAAAACGTCGTAAAAATTGATCTAATAATTTTTTAGATCAATTTTACCTTTACTGAATGATCATTAATCGTCGTTCCGCATTTAATTCCGGAATAGTCAGTTTAATATTTTGTTTAAGAGTAAACCCTTCAGGGATCACATCAAGATCGCTACCTTTTAATGCGTAAAATGATCCTTGCTGGTTAGGAAGATGTTTACACCAAGTCAGCATATCTTGCAAAGAAGCAAATGCTCGGCTAATGACTCCATCAAATTTTTTCTCATTATATTCTTCTATACGACTTTGAATAGGTTGAAAATTAGTTAATTTTAATTCAAATTGAACTTGTTTTAAAAAACGAATTCTTTTACCTAAACTATCCACCAGATCAAATTGTTTATCAGGATTTATTATTGCTAAAGGGATCCCTGGTAATCCAGGGCCAGTTCCCACATCAATAAAAGTATTGCCAACTAAATAAGGTGAAACAACTAAACTATCCATAATATGTTTAATTAACATTTCACTAGGATCGCGCACTGCTGTTAAATTGTAAGCTTTATTCCATTTATTAAGCATTTCAACATAATGGATCAATAGATCAATTTGTTGAGAAGTGATCGAAAGATCCGTTTGATCAATAAGATTAATGAGTTTCTTTTTTAACATAGTTTTTCTTTTTTAAATAAACCAATAACATTGAAATTGCCGCTGGTGTAATGCCAGAAATACGTGAAGCTTGACCAATTGAAACAGGCTTATGCTGTTTTAATTTAGCAACGACTTCGTTAGATAACCCTGATATTTCAGCATAATCAATGTGCTCAGGAATAAGAGTTTCTTCATTTCGTTTTTGTCTTTCAATTTCTTCAATCTGTAATTTTATATAACCATCATATTTTACTTGTATCTCAACTTGTTCAGCGGCTTGAGTATCAGTTAAACCAGGCGCAAAAAGTGATAATGATTGTAGTGTTTTATAGCTCATTTCAGGGCGTTTAAGCAACTCTTCACCATTGGCTTCTTTGGTAAGATTAGCACTTAAAACAGCATTTACTTCGTCGATAGTTTCAATATGAGGATGAACCCAAATATCTCGAAGACGGGCTCTTTCTTGTTCAATAGCTTCAAATTTTTCATTAAATCGTTGCCAACGATAATCATCAACCATGCCTAATTGTCGGCCTATTTCAGTCAAACGAATATCGGCATTATCTTCACGTAACATTAAGCGATATTCAGCACGCGAAGTAAACATACGGTAAGGTTCGTTGGTGCCTAAAGTACAAAGATCATCAACTAATACCCCTAAATAAGCTTGATCACGAGTAGGGAACCATTGATCTTGATCATATACAAATCTTGCTGCATTTAAACCTGCTAACATACCTTGAGCAGCTGCTTCTTCATAGCCTGTAGTGCCATTTATTTGACCAGCTAAAAATAAACCTTTGATCACTTTACTTTCTAAAGTTGGTTTAAGATCACGCGGATCAAAATAATCATATTCAATCGCATAACCAGGTCTTACTATATTCGCATTTTCTAGCCCTTTCATACTACGGACAAAAGCTAATTGTGTGTCAAAAGGTAAACTGGTCGAGATCCCATTTGGATAAATCTCATTACTATCTAATCCTTCTGGTTCTAAATAGATCTGATGAGAATTACGATCAGCAAAACGCATTATTTTATCTTCAATTGACGGACAATATCGAGGGCCAACACCTTCAATCACACCTGTGTACATAGGACTACGATCTAAGCTATTACGAATGATCTCATGGGTTGTTTCATTAGTACTTGTTATATAACAAGGGATCTGTCTAGGATGCTGTTTCGCATCACCTAAAAATGAAAACACAGGTACTGGATCATCACCATATTGAGTGCCTAATTTAGAAAAGTCTATTGTTCTGGCATCAATACGTGGTGGTGTTCCTGTCTTTAATCGTCCCATTCTAAATGGATATTGATGCAAAGATTTAGATAAACCAATCGAAGCGGGATCGCCAGTTCTACCACCACTATAATTATCTAAACCTATATGGATCTTACCATCTAAAAAGGTACCAGTTGTAAGGACTACTGCTTTTGCTTTAAAAGAAACACCCATTTGGGTAACAACACCGGTGATCTGATCGTTTTCGATGATCACATCTTCAACAGATTGTTGAAATAGCATCAGATTTTCTTGGTTTTCCAATGTAGTTCTTATTACTTTACGATATAAAGATCGATCCGCTTGAGCACGTGTTGCTCTTACCGCTGGTCCTTTACTGCTATTTAAGATCCTAAACTGGATCCCTGCAAGATCTATAGCTTGCGCCATTAATCCGCCCATAGCATCAATCTCTTTTACTAAGTGACCTTTACCAATACCGCCAATAGCTGGATTACAAGACATCTTTCCTAATGTATTGATATTATGTGTTAAAAGTAATGTTTTTCGGCCCATTCTTGCTGATGCCATTGCAGCTTCAGTTCCGGCATGACCTCCACCAACAATGATGACATCAAAAAGATCTGGATAAAACATATAAAGCCTCGTTTTTTATATTACTAATAGATGATCATTATTTTTGATCGGGTGGTTTTGTTTTATTTAGCGTTACGAATTTTACTCATCTTTTTTATTACGTCAAATGATCTATTTTGATCGCGATCTAAATTAAATAAGATCTTTTATATGATCTTTTTACTTTTACTATTATTAGTTTGGATCCTTTTTGTTGATAACTGGTTTTTATTTTTATTTTATATGATCTTATTGATCAGTTAATTATGTTAATTGATCGGATCTTTTTTTTATTAAACTTGTTTATAACTATTTTATTTATCCACAACATTGACTTCAATTAGGGTTATTAATGCGATTATAACAGCTTATGATCGTTGTTTGTCACAGAGTTATCCACAAAAAATAAATTTGTTTGCTTAAATTTTTATCTTTTATTGCTCGTAAATTAAGCTGGCTAATTTAAGTTAATTAGAGGATTTTAGTTAAAAACAATTTATAATAGCAGAAGTTGTATAGATAAATATGTTGTTATGAGTATTAAACAGTTCTACAAAATTCAAAATAAGATCGTCAGTCGTACTTGGCGCCATAAACCAACTTATCCTGTTCTACCGAGCTGGGAGACTGAATTTGTCTGCATTAAAGGAATAATTGAGCGTATAGATTTAGAAGAAGAGTATAATTATTTTGAATTCGTACCTAAAAGCGAACTTAAAAATAGGATAATTAATACTTATATTAATGATTTATCTCCTGAGTATAATTTTGAGGAATTAAAAAAAGACTTCTTAGCAAAAGAAGTTAATCCTTCTATTGATACAGCATCTCTTGAGTTTGATTTTGAGGAATTTAAAAAAAGCTTATTAGCAAAAGAGCCTTCTATTAATGCTGCATCTCTTGAATTTGATTTTGAGAAATTTAAAAAAAGCTTCTTAGCAGAAAAAGTTAATCCTTTTTTAATTAAGGCTAATTTTGTTAATGTTCAAATTGATGGTGTTATTTATCGAGGTTGGATAGGTGATTGCCCTTTTCAAGCGGGTGAAGAAGTTGCTGTTATAGCGCAGTGGCAAGAAGATCATTATGAACTTTATGCTTTAGCTAAACCTGACGAAAGGATTATTAGTATATGTCCTAATTGCAGTAAAGGACGAATAGCTTATTTAATACATCAAGCTAAAGCGACATTATTTATTATCCTTTCTTTTATGATTCTTTTTAATGTTTTTTATATTTTAGTTTGGGGTAGTCTCTATCAATTACTTCATTTAACAGCTGAATATATCTCTTTTATGAAACCTATATTCTTTGGTAGTAGTATTTTTTGCAGTATTGGTATGATTATTGAATCTATACCTAATGTTAATAAAAAAGCAAAAATAGCCGAGAAAATTTTTAAAACTTTAAATCTGCCGAAAATAGCTAGAATGGATTTAAGACGTTTTACTAATAAAAAAGTAGCTAAATTAAAACAAAAAAAACAGCATAATAGTGTGAAACCTTCTAAAAGGTTCTTTCCTGGAAAAAATGAAAATAATTTATTTTATTATTAATGAATAATAATAAGTTAAAGTTTATAACTAAATAGCATTTTAGTTATGTTATTATTTGTTTTTTTTGTAGGTCAACTAGTTTTTATATATCGATTTTTAATAGCTGCTTTTGCTAACTTATTTTGTTCTCTATAAAAGTAATTGATTTTTGTGAAAGCAAATTTATACTTAGTATGAATGTATTTTTATTGTGAGGTCATTTTATTACTCTTTCACAGTTGCCTTTACCTTTTATATTACCTAATAACGAAACATTTGATAGTTTCTATGTGGGTGATAATCAGCTATTGTTTGATTCTTTGCAAACCTTACTTGATAGGGAAGGTTTTAATGTCTTTTATATATGGTCAGCAAGTGCTGCTGGTCGTACGCATCTATTACATGCTTCAAGTCAAAATAAATTAGCTAGTTATATTCCATTAAAGCAACATGTTTTATTGGTTCCTGAAATTTTACAAGGTTTAGATAATTATGATTTGGTTTGTTTGGATGACATTGATGTCATAGCTGGCCATCGTGATTGGGAAGAAGCAATATTTGATCTATTTAATCGTTTGAGTGAAAAGAACGTAAGTAAATTATTGATAACTGCCTGTGCTCCTCCTAAACAAATTCCATTTATCTTGCCTGATTTAGCATCTAGATTAATGTGGGGACAGGTTTATAAGCTAAAAGAATTAAGCGATGATGATAAATTAAAAGCTTTACAACTTAGAGCAAAATTAAGTGGGTTTGATTTATCAACAGAAGTTGGGTTATTTTTGTTGAAACGTGTTAATCGTGATATGAGAACTTTATTATCCTTGATGGAAGAGTTTGAAGTTGCAACGTTAGCTCAACAGCGCAAATTAACCATCCCTTTTATTAAACATATTTTGGATTTATAAAATGATAAAAAAACCTGAAGCTATCGTTTTTTTCGATTTAGATGGCACTTTATTTAACAACCAACTTGATATTTTACCAAGTACCTACCAAGCTATAGAGAAACTAAAACAAAATAATATTATGCCTATGATTTCAACCGGTAGAACACCACTTGAAGTTATTGATTTGATGGAAGATACTAAAATAGATTCTATTATTGGAATGAATGGTCAAGTTGTTATCTATAAAGGTGAAGTTATTTTTACCAATAATATCGATAAAAATGTAATTACTCGTTTATATGAATATTCGATGAATAAAAATAATATCCCATTGGCTTTTTATAATTATAAAATGATGCGAGTATCTGAAAATAGTGAATCTGCTCAAAAATTCTATAACTTCTTAAAACAAGATGTTCCACCTGTTGATGATGAAATATATTTAAAAGAACCTATTCAAATGTTGTTGTTACTTTGTGAAGAAGGAGAGACACCTTATCGTGAGCATTTTCCTGAACTCACCTTTATTCGTAATACGCCATATTGTGTTGATATCTTTAATCACGGGGGCTCTAAAGGAAGAGGTATTAATGAATTATTAAAAACTAAAGGTTTTGATGATGTACCTACTTATGCATTTGGTGATGGTCTGAATGATTTTGAAATGTTTTTAACCGTTGACCATCCAATAGCGATGGGTAATGCGGTAGAGGCATTAAAAGAGAAAGCTGAATATGTGACTGATACTAATAATAATGATGGCATAGCAAAAGCATTAAAAAAATTTGGTTTAATTTAAATATTAATGAAATTATAATGTTAAAGGTAATTATTGATAAATAACCCCTAAACATACAGATTGGCTTGCTCCAGTAACTTCTGGAATATTAGAAGGAATATTATTCATTCTACAATAAGCAAGCCAAGCAAAAGCGATCGCTTCCATATCATCACTGTTTACTCCTTTTTCATCTGTAGCAGAAACTTGCCATTTCGGTAGTAATGCTGATAATTGTTGCATAATAAGTGGATTTTTGGCGCCACCACCACAGACTAATAACTGGCATGGCAAGTTATTTTTTATTGGTAATTTATCAATTTCATTGGCAATTGTAATGGCGGTAAATTCAACCAATGTCGCTTGAATATCTTGGTCATTTAAAGTGAAGTCAGTTAATTTTTGCATCAACCAAGCTAAATTAAATAATTCTCTGCCAGTACTTTTTGGCGCTGGTAATTGGAAATAATCTTCATTACATAACGCACTTAATAAGTTTTGATTTACTTTACCTGATTTTGCCCATAAACCATCTTTGTCATAGCTTTTTCCGAGGCTTTTATTTATCCAACCATCAAGCAGTACATTACCAGGACCAGTGTCGTAGCCAATCACTGATTGGTCTGGTATTAAAACGGAAATATTACTGATACCGCCAATATTTAAGACTACACAGTTAATTGCTGGGTTTAAAAATATTGCTTTATGAAAAGCAGGAACTAATGGCGCACCTTGACCACCATAAGCCATATCTTTACGACGAAAATCGGCAATAGTCGTAATGCCTGTTTGGGCGGCGATGATATTGGCATCACCTATTTGCATAGTAAATGGATTATCACCATTCGGCGAATGATAAATAGTCTGTCCATGACAGCCAATCGCTTTAACTTGTTTGTTATCAATATTATTTTGTTTTATAAATTGATTAATACTTTTAGCATAAAGTATGCCAAGTTGATGATCTAGTTCACCTAAATCTTGTAATGTTGTTTGTTTACTATTACAAAGCGTTAATAATCGAGTTTTAATTTCGTTTGGCATTGGATAGCAATTACTAGCAATAGCGGTAATTTTTTCATTGCTGATATCAACTAATGCGATATCTACTCCATCCATACTGGTACCCGACATGACACCAATATATAAATTTTGCATAATATTACCCTTGCCGAATAATAGTGCCAGTCTGCACATCGCGAATAATTGATGGTTGTGAACGATTGCCTGTTTGACCAGCTAAAATGGGGAAATTATTACCGAATTGGTTCGCTACTTCTAACTCTGTTTTACAAGCTGGATGGCCAGAAAGATTGGCACTGGTTGAAACTAATGGCTTAGCAAATAAATCACACAATTTACAAACTAAAGGATGATCGGTAACACGAACAGCAATGGACTGATATTTTCCACTTAAAAAGTCAGGAGTATTAGCATTTTTGGGAAAAATCCAAGTATTTGGTCCCGGCCAACTGTTAAACGCCATTTGTATTTGTTCTTTCGTTACTGCCGATTGATCAATATAAGGGATCAGTTGTTGATAATGACTGGCAATTAAAATCAATCCTTTATCAACTGAACGTTGTTTTAGATTTAACAGTTTATACACTGCTGATTCACTGTCAGGATCACAACCTAAACCAAAAACGGCTTCAGTTGGATAAGCAACAATTTCACCTTTTTGTAACAGTTGATCAATTTCTGGTAGAGTTAATAAGTTTGCCATCAAATTTACATGTTTACCCAATATTATTAAAATTTATATTAAACTGAGGTAAGGCTATTTGCAAATTGGCAACTATAGAATTGATAATGTTATTACAATGAATATCGCTTATTTGCTGTGATAGAAAAATTAGCATTTATCGAAAATAGTAAAATTATTCCCAATTCATTTGCGGAAAATAGTTAACAGTTAAATCAATAACCTGTTGCAGATTGATAATTTTAACTCTTGAATCAATTAGGTCGCCTAAGCCTCGGGCATTAATGTCGTTATCAAGTACATAACAATGATGGGTGTTTTGCAATATAGCATTCAAGGTAGGGTTATCTTGACAACACATAATTACACCATTTTGCCAAAATAGTACTGCATCTTGTGCTGAAATTAACATTGGATCGATTGTTGATTGGTTCGCTGTTGCAATGGTATGTAACATTTTTCCTCTTTTAGCGTTAAATTTACCCTTAAAAAACCCCGTTCCTCAAAATTTTTTGGGTAAAAATTCAACTTAATCTTAGTTGGTACATCTTTAATAGTTATTAGTATATAATAAGGGCTATTTATTGAGCAAAGAATTCGTTATGAAACCCATTATTTTAGCCAATGAACAATTAGCTAACGAACAAGAGACAATATTGTTTGGTAAACAGTTGGCAGAAAAGTGTTTAAATTATTTATCTAATCATGATAGTGCAATTGTCATTTATCTAATTGGTGATCTCGGTGCTGGTAAAACCACTTTTAGTCGTGGTTTTTTGCAACAATTAGGTCATCAAGGTAATGTTAAAAGTCCAACTTATACATTAGTTGAACCTTATCAATTTGATACATTTTCCGTTTATCATTTTGATTTATATCGCCTTGGTGATCCAGAAGAGTTAGAATTTATGGGAATTCGTGAATATTTTTCCTCAAGATCTATTTGTTTGATTGAATGGCCTATGCAGGCAAGAGGTATGTTACCTGCTGCTGATATTGAAATTCATTTGGCCTATTCAGCACTTGAACGTACGGTTAGTGTGCAAGCTAATAGTGAAAAAGGTCAAGCTATTATCAACTCATTACAATAAAAATTAGCGAAAAAACAATGAAGAAAATATTAACTTTTTTTATATTATTATTACTATGTAGTTCAGCTTATGCTGCAAAAGTTGTTATTGCCGTCGATGCTGGACATGGTGGTAAGGATTCTGGTGCTGTTGGTAAAAATGATTTATATGAAAAAAATGTAACGTTATCGATAGCTAAAAAATTAACTAATTTATTAAATAAAGATCCTAATTTTAAAGGGGTTTTAACCCGCAATACGGATAATTTTATTTCAGTTCCTCAGCGTTCTGATATTGCGCGTAAAAATAAAGCGAACTTGTTAATTTCTATCCATGCTGATGCAGCACCAAATCGTAATGCTTCTGGTGCATCAATTTGGGTATTATCTACCAAACGCGCTGATACTGAATTAGGCCGTTGGCTGGAACAAGATGAAAAACAGTCACAGTTATTAGGTGGCGCTGGTGATGCATTAAGTGATGATCACGACCAAAATTTAAGCCAAGCAGTACTCGATTTACAATTCTCTTATTCGCAGCGTGTCGGTTATGAACTTGCTAGTCAGGTTTTAAAAGAGATGAAAGGTGTCATTAAACTGCATAAAGGTGTACCTGAACATGCTAGTTTAGGTGTATTACGTTCACCTGATATTCCTTCAATATTGATTGAAGTTGGATTTATTACTAATCAAGCTGAAGAAAGTTTGCTGGCTAGTAATGCTCATCAAGACAAGATCGCTAAACTGATTTATCAAGGCATAAAAAATTATGTCAAAAAAAATCCTAATTTTGGAGAACAGCATTAATGGCAATTCAAATTCTATCACCTCAACTAGCTAATCAAATTGCTGCTGGTGAAGTGGTAGAACGGCCTGTATCGGTAATTAAAGAGTTAGTCGAAAACAGCATTGATGCAGGTAGTACGCAAATTGATATCGATATTGAACAAGGCGGTAGTAAATTAATTCGTATTCGTGATAATGGTGGTGGTATTGCTAAAGACGAATTAGCATTAGCATTAGCTCGCCATGCGACTAGTAAAATTAGTTCATTGGATGATTTAGATACTATAATGAGCCTAGGCTTTCGTGGTGAAGCGTTAGCCAGTATTAGTTCTGTAGCTAGGTTAACTTTAACGTCACGTACTGCCGATCAATCTGAGGCATGGCAAGTTTATGCTGAAGGTCGAGATATGAAACCAACCATTAAACCTGCGGCACATCCTGTTGGTACCTCGGTTGAAGTTCTCGACTTATTTTATAACACGCCTGCTCGACGTCGTTTTCTAAAAACTGAAAAAACTGAATTTATGCATATTGAAGAATTTGTTAGGCGTATAGCTCTGGCTAGACCTGATATCTCTTTCAATCTGCAACATAATGGAAAACTAATTAAACAGTATCGAGCATCTGCACTTGAAAAACGTGTTGAATTGGTTTGTGGACGTACATTTGTGCAAAAAGCAGTAAAATTAGATTGGCAACATGATGATTTGTTAATTCAAGGATGGGTAGCAAGTAATGAAATCAGCGATCTACAATATTTTTACGTTAATGGTCGAGTAATAAAAGATAAATTAATTAATCATGCGCTGCGCCAAGCTTATATTAGCCGAACCAATGAGCAACAAAGTTATGTGGTTTTTCTACAAATCGATCCTAAACAGGTTGATGTTAATGTTCATCCAGCTAAACACGAAGTACGTTTTCATGAAGCAAGATTAGTGCATGATTTTGTTTATCAAGCTATTGTTATGGCTCTTGAATCAAGCCAACACCTTACCGATAATGAAAAAGTGGTAATAACACCAAATCGACAAGCTGCTGGTGAAAATATTTTTAATCAAAAAATAACTGCGGAGCCTAAAAGCTATTCTACGACTAACGTATTACCTAAAAAACCGATTAATCATGTTAAAGAAAATGCAATTTATGGTCAGTTAATTGATACTAAACCAAGCTTTGAAATTGAGAAAACGCAATCTAATCAGTTGCCGTTAGCCGATGATAATGATTCAATAACTGCACCACAACAAGCGGTTATTGAGGGGTTATTTCCTAAACGAAATGTACCATTACAATCACTGCAACAGCAACTTGATAGTTCTTCATTAGTACAGTTTGGTCGAGTATTAACCGTTATTCAACCTGATATCGCTTTGCTTGAAAAATTGCAAGATAGTCAGCAAACATTTATGCTTATGAAGTTAAATATTGCTGAGCAAAAAGTAAAAGCAATTAAATTATTATCTCAAGAGTCAGAAAAATTACTGATTCCACTAACAATTTTAGTCAATCAAAAAGAACAACAAGTATTAAGTGATTATCGACCGCAATTAAATTTTTTAGGATTTGATTTTTATATTGATAAAGCCAAATTTCATTTGCATAATGTGCCGAAAATGTTGCGAGCTACTAATTGGCAACAATTATTACCAAGTTTAATTGATTTTCTTTTATCTGATCAATCGTCTGTTATCGATCCTACGCAAATTGCAATGTGGTTGGCAGAAAGTAGTAGTAATAATTATGTGGAGAGTTGGAGTGTAACAAAAGCTATCCAGCTATTAGCACAACTAGAACAGATAGATATTAATTTATTAAAAAAAGATACGTTTTTGTATCCGATTGATCTTCAATCTTTATCACAATCAATTTTATCATGAATAAAGCAAAAATTATTTCATTAATGGGGCCCACTGCATCCGGTAAGACGGCTTTTGCCATGGAACTTTATGACAAATATCCGATTGATATTATTAGTGTTGATTCAGCGCTTATTTATCGTGGTATGGATATTGGTAGTGCCAAACCAACTAAACAAGAACAGCAAAAATATCCTCACAAATTGATTGATATCTGCGATCCAGTTGAAAGTTACTCGGCAGCTAATTTTCGGCATGATGCGATTGAAGAAATTGAAAAATCGTTAAGTAATGGTCGAACTCCATTACTGGTTGGTGGAACAATGCTGTATTTTAAAGCTTTAATTGAAGGACTTTCACCTCTTCCTGCTGCGGATAGTGATATACGGCAGCAAATTGAAGAAAAAGCCAATAAATTAGGTTGGCAAGCGATTCATGAGGAGTTAAAAAAGGTTGATCCAGTGTCAGCTCAGCGAATTCATCCAAATGATCCGCAACGGCTTAATCGTGCATTAGAGGTTTATCTCATTTCTGGTAAAAGTTTAACTGAGCTTACCCAAGAAAGTGGTGAAGCATTACCTTATGACATTATACAGCTAGCTATTATGCCGGAAGATCGAGCTGAGTTACATCAACGTATTGAGCAACGTTTTTTACAGATGTTAGATCAAGGTTTTGAAGAAGAAGTAAAAACACTTATGCAGCGTTCTGATCTGCATACCAATTTACCTTCTATCCGTTGTGTAGGTTATCGTCAAATGTGGGAATATCTCAATGGCGATACTAGTTATGATGAGATGGTGTTCAAAGGTATTTGTGCTACTCGTCAATTAGCGAAACGGCAAATTACTTGGCTAAGAGGCTGGAAACAACCGATAACATGGTTAAATCAAGATAATAAAGATACTGTTTTTAAGCATATTTTTTAAATTATAAATTACAGCAATAGGTATTAGCGTTTTTTCTATTTGATTATAATAATAAACAGAAATTTTTCATTTAGGAAACCTTTCTAAATTTAGAATATCTATCATGTATGTTTTTTTGTATGAATTTCGTTAATTTTTTAAATTTTTAGTTATTTGTGCATAAATTGTAGTTGATTAGTTTAAGAGCTGGGTTTTTTATGTTATTTTGATAAATACTACATAAGTATGTTATGTTGCAATCGTATAGATCATCATTTCGATTGTATATTTATTTTATCTTTATATTTTTATTTCATCTTAAAGGATAAACTCATGTCAAAAGGGCAGTCATTACAAGATCCTTATTTGAATTTGCTTCGTCGCGAGCATATTCCAGTATCAATTTATCTAGTTAACGGTATTAAATTACAAGGACAAATTGAATCATTTGATCAGTTTGTTATTTTATTAAAAAATACTGTTAGTCAAATGGTATATAAACACGCAATCTCTACTGTTGTTCCTTCAAGACCAATTTCTGGTTTAGTATCTCAGCCTGAAGAGGAAAGCGAAAGCTAATTATTTGAGTGGAGAATGTGATTGTTTGAGCGATATAAAGGCGGCGAGTCTGCTTTATTAGTCCATGTATTCTTCCCTCAAGAAAGCGATATCGAGGATTTAAAAGAGTTTGAAGTGTTAGTTTCTTCTGCTCAAATTGAAATTCTCGATATTGTGACAACCTCAAGAAAGTCCCCGCAAGCTAAATATTTTATTGGTGAAGGAAAAGCATTAGAAATTGCTGATAAAGTAAAAGAACTGAATGCTTCAGTTATTCTGGTCAATCATACCTTAACTCCAACCCAAGAACGGAACTTAGAACAACTATGTGAATGTCGTGTAGTCGATAGAACAGGATTAATTCTGGATATTTTTGCTCAACGTGCTCGAACCCATGAAGGTAAGTTGCAAGTTGAATTAGCGCAATTACAATATCTGTCAACACGTTTAGTTCGAGGTTGGACTCACTTAGAACGTCAAAAAGGTGGTATAGGCTTACGAGGTCCTGGGGAAACTCAGCTAGAAACCGATAGACGATTAATTCGTCATCGTATTCAGTTAATCTTATCAAGACTTGCCAAAGTTGAAAAACAACGCAATCAAAATCGTCAATCTAGACAAAAAGCAGATTTATCAACGGTATCACTAGTTGGTTATACTAATGCTGGCAAATCGACACTATTTAATGCACTAACTAATGCTGATGTTTATGCTGCCGATCAATTATTTGCTACGCTGGATCCAACCTTAAGACGCATTATGGTTGATGATGTTGGCGAAGTTGTTTTAGCTGATACGGTTGGATTTATTCGTCATTTACCTCATGATCTGGTTGCAGCTTTTAAAGCGACTTTACTTGAAACACAAGAAGCATCACTGCTATTACATGTTGTAGATGCTGCTGATCCTAATTTATTAGATAACATTCAAGCTGTTGACGAAGTTTTACTTGAAATTGATGCCCATGATATTCCTACTTTGTTGGTAATGAATAAAATTGATTTAATGGAAGGTAAGCAACCAAGTATTGATCGTGATGAAAATGGTGTGCCAATTCGAGTTTGGATTTCAGCACAAAATAGTTTAGGATTAGATCTCTTATTTACTGCATTAAAAGAACGGCTTGCCGGTAAGATTCAAGTTTGTCAATTAAACTTGCCTATCCATCTAGCAAAACTTAGAAGCCGTTTATATAAATTAAATGCGGTGGAACATGAAGTCATTAAAGATGACGGCAGTTTTCAGCTAAATATAAGAATGCCTTTAATTGAATGGAATCGCCTCTGTAAACAAGAGCCAGATCTGTTATACTTAATCAATACGCAAAATAACAACTAATTGTTAAATGGAGCATATAAAATATGGCGTGGAATCAGCCCGGTAATAACGGACAAGATAACGACCCATGGGGAAATAATAAGAAACCTTCCAATTCGACGGGAGGAATATTCGACCAAATTAAAGATCTCTTCAAAAAAGGGAGTTCAGGTAATAATCGAGGACCTTCTGATATTAAGCTATCAATGAATAGTTCAAAAATTATTTTGTCAGTGATAGTTGTTCTTATCCTAATTTGGGCGGTAAGTGGTTTTTATACTATCAAACAAAATCAACGAGGTGTGATAACTCGTTTTGGGCAAGTTCAACCTGAAATTATTCAACCTGGTTTGAATTGGAATCCATCATTCATTGATAAAGTTTATAAAGTCGATACGCAAGGTACTTATAACTTCAATGTGCATGGCGATATCATTACAACAAGTGAAAAAGGTGAAAACTTAGTCTTTGTTGAAATGAACGTACAATATCGTATTAGTGATCCAGTTAAATACTTATTTAATGTGACTAATGTTGAAGATAGTTTACGTCAAGCTGCGGATAGTGCACTTAGGACTTCAGTAGGTAGTTCTAACATTGATGCTATCATTTCAGATGGTCGTTCTGATTTAGAAGATAGTACTAAAGATGAATTAATTAATGTTATTTCTCATTATGATATGGGGATTACTATTGTCGATCTTAACTTCCAAGTTGCTCGTCCTCCTGTAGAGGTACAAGATGCTTATGCTGATGCAATTAGAGCTCAAAATGATAGTGAACGTGAAATAAAACAAGCTAAAGCAGATAAAGTCCAATTAGTTCAGCAAGCGGAAGGTCGTTCGGCGACCATTTTAGCGGATGCAAATGCTTATAAAGTAAAAGTAGAATTAGAAGCAATTGGTGATGTTGCTCGGTTTGAAAAATTGTTACCGCAATATAAAGCTGCGCCCGAAATTACTAAAGATCGTTTATATATCGAAACGATGGAAAAAATATTAGCTAAAACGCAAAAAGTTATTGTTAATGATAAAAGTGGTAATTTATTAGTACTACCGTTAGAACAATTATTAAAAAATAAAAATGAGCAATCATCTGAATCAACTACAGCAAATTCTGATAGTGATTATAATATTAATCTGCCAAATCCTTTAGATGCAGAAAATGCTCAACAAAATAGTGTTGAAGCAGAAAATCATAGCTCAACTACTAATAATAATTCTAATAATCGCACTAGACGAACTATGGGTCGATAAGGAGAAAAAAGAATATGCGAAAATTATTGATTCCTATAGTTTTAATTTTAATTGGCGTACTTTTTTCAAGTATCTATGTGATAGAAGAGGGTACTCGTGGTGTCGTTTTACGTTTTAATAAAATTATTGGTTTATCTGAACCTGGATTACATTTTAAAATGCCTCTAATCGATAGCGTTAAAACGATTGATGCTAAAATCCAAACTACCAATAGTTCAAATAATAATAATGAACAACGTTTTTTTAATGTACAAAAGAAAGAACTGATTGTGGACTATTTTGTGCAATGGAAAATTGTTGATTTTAACCGTTATTACGAAACTATTGCTGGTGGTAATGATGTTAATGATTTAATTTTAGCTCGGTTAAATGGTCGTTTACGTTCTGAGATTGGTAAACTAAATAATCGAGATATCATTAATGATTCTAATGCCGATACCAAATCAAGAAATTCATTAATGGCGCGAGTTAAAGATTCGTTAAATGGTTCATCACAAGAGGGTGAAGAAAATTTACCGATTGATAAATTAGTTACTGATGCGAAAAAAGATCCTGAAAACAGTAAAACTAGCTTGAGGGCTTTCGGTGTTGATGTAATTGACGTTCGAATTAAACAAATTAACTTCCCTGCTGAAGTCTCTGAATCGATTTATGCTAACATGAGAGCCGAACGTGAAGTTATTGCTCGTGACAAACGTTATGATGGTATCAAACAAGCTGAGGAAATAAGAGCCGAAGCTACATTTGAAAAAACTAAAATCATATCAGAAGCAGAACGTCAATCTCGTTCAATTCGCGGTGAAGGTGATGCCAATGCTGCTAAACTTTATGCTGACGCTTTTGGTAAAGATATTGAGTTTTTTAGCTTTATTCGTAGTTTAAAAGCTTATGAACAAAGCTTTACAGGTAATGATGTTATGGTCATTAGCCCTGATAGTGAATTTTTCCAATACATGAAATTAAAGTCTAACAAATAATACAATGAGTAAATAAACTATGAGTAATAATGTTGTTGTGCTAGGTACACAATGGGGTGATGAAGGCAAAGGTAAAGTTGTTGATTTACTCACAGAAAAAGCAAAATATGTAGTACGTTATCAAGGCGGACATAATGCTGGTCATACTTTAGTTATTAATGGTGTAAAAACAGTATTGCATTTAATACCATCTGGTATTTTGCGTAATGATGTCATAAGTATTATTGCTAATGGTGTTGTACTTTGTCCTGAAGCACTTATGAAAGAGATGAAAGAGCTTGAAGATAACGGTATTCCGGTGAAAGAAAGGCTACTTATTTCAGAATCATGTCCTTTAATTTTGCCTTATCATATTGCATTAGACCAAGCACGAGAAAAAGCTCGTGGTAAAAAAGCGATTGGCACGACAGGTCGCGGTATTGGTCCAGCATATGAAGATAAAGTTGCTCGTCGAGGATTGCGTGTTGGAGATTTGCGTGATCGTCAAGCATTTGCTGAAAAATTAAAAGAAGTTATGGAATATCATAATTTCCATTTAGTGAATTACTATAAATCAGAAGCTGTTGATTATCAGAAAGTACTTGATGAAACATTAGCGATTGCTGATATTTTGGTGGCAATGATTGCTGATATTCCTACATTACTTGAAAATGCGCGTAAAAATGGCGAAAGAATCATGTTTGAAGGTGCACAAGGTACTTTACTTGATATTGATCATGGTACCTATCCTTATGTGACGTCTTCAAATACTACTGCCGGTGGCGTAGCAACAGGATCAGGATTTGGTCCTCGTTATGTTGGTTATGTATTAGGAATCGTTAAAGCTTATTCTACCCGTGTAGGAGCAGGCCCTTTTCCTACAGAATTGTTTGATGAGGTTGGTGAATATCTCTGTAAGCAAGGTAACGAATTTGGTGCAACTACCGGCCGTCGTCGTCGTACCGGTTGGCTTGATGCTGTTGCTGTACGTAAAGCGGTACAACTTAACTCTGTTTCTGGTTTTTGTTTAACTAAGCTCGATGTTTTAGATGGACTAAAAGAAGTCAAAATCTGTGTTGGTTATCAATTACCGAATGGTGATGTTATCCAAAATGCACCAGCAGCAGCTGAAGATTGGAGTTTAGTCAAACCAGTATATGAAACTATGCCTGGCTGGAGTGAATCAACTTTTGGTGTCAAAAGTTATGACGCATTGCCACCAGCAGCTAAAGCTTATATTAAGCGAATTGAAGAATTAACTGAAACACCAATTGACATTATATCAACTGGACCGGATCGAAGTGAAACTATGATTTTACGTGATCCATATTTGGTGTAATTTAGCATACAGAAAATCGGGTTAACTATCCCGATTTTTTATTTTTTGCTTATTAATAAAGTATAATCATTAAATCTCTAAGAGGATACTATGGCAAAAATAGGGACACCACTTTCATCAAGTGCTACCAAAGTATTACTTTGTGGAGCCGGTGAATTAGCCAAAGAAGTTGTTATTGAATTACAACGTTTTGGATGTGAAGTTATTGCTATTGATCGTTATGCCAATGCCCCCGCTATGCAAGTAGCCCATCGTTGTCATATTATTAATATGCTAGATGGTAATGAGCTAAGAAAAATAATTGAAGCAGAAAAGCCAGATTATATTGTTCCTGAAATAGAAGCAATTGCTACTGACACCTTAGTAGAATTAGAAAAAGAAGGTTTTACTGTTATCCCTACCGCTAAAGCGACGCAATTAACCATGAATCGTGAAGGTATTCGTCGTCTTGCTGCTGAAGAACTTAAATTACCAACCTCTCCATATCGGTTTGCTGCAACTGAAAGCGAATATAAACTTGCGGTTAAGGAAATCGGTTTTCCTTGCTTAGTTAAACCGGTTATGAGTTCTTCTGGTAAAGGGCAATCTTTATTAAGAAGTGAAGCTGATATTGAATCTTCATGGAAATATGCTCAAGAAGGTGGTCGTGCCGGAAGTGGTAAAGTTATTATTGAAGGCTTTGTTGACTTCGATTATGAAATAACGTTATTAACCGTTAGACATATTAATGGTGTTTCATATTGCCAGCCTATTGGCCATCGGCAAGAAAATGGTGATTATCGAGAATCATGGCAACCTCAGCCGATGTCGGCTAATGCATTGTCTTTAGCGAAAGATATTGCTACCAAAATAACCGAAGCTTTAGGTGGTTATGGATTATTTGGCGTTGAATTGTTTGTGAAAGGTGATCAAGTCTGGTTTAGTGAAGTATCTCCACGACCACATGATACCGGCATGGTAACATTAATATCGCAAAATCTTTCTGAGTTTGCATTACATGCTAGAGCGATTTTAGGATTACCAATACCTTTAATAGAACAATATGGTGCTAGTGCATCAGCGGTATTAATCGCAAATGGTGATTCTGACAAAGTTGCATTCTCTAATTTAGATAAAGTACTAAGTGAAGCAGACACTGATCTACGTTTATTTGGTAAACCTGAAGTAAAAGGTATAAGAAGAATGGGAGTTGCATTAGCTAAAGCGCCAACTGTAGAAAAAGCGGTTGAAAAGGCTGTTAATGCTATTAAACAGCTAAAAATAACCTTTTAAATGGCTTTATTGAGTAAAAAGCAATCACTTGAAGAAAAAAAAGCAAATTTTGTAAAATAGGGGTTGACGTAGACAGGTGAAATGAGTAACATACGCAACCCTTGAGACAGCAAACTGAAACAAGAAATTGTGAAGTAAATTAAAACGCTGTCAGCTCTTTAAAAAGAAGAAACAGACAATCTGTGTGGGCACTTGCGAGACGAAAAATTAAAAGTCTACGGACTCAAAAAATTAAGTCTTGATAAGTGACACTGAAGATTCATTTGAATTATGTCAGAGACAGTTATTGAGCATCAAACTTTAAATTGAAGAGTTTGATCATGGCTCAGATTGAACGCTGGCGGCAGGCTTA
>NZ_NAST01000033.1 GCF_002142215.1 Gilliamella sp. N-G2 | reverse complement strand
ATGTTATTTATTATCTAGGTGGACATTGTATGCTTTCATAGTATAAAGATATTTATAAATACAATGTCTATAAAGCAATAGATATAACTGTATTTTTTTGTGGCTCTATATGATTTTATACTACTAAGTGAAAACATATAGTTTATTGTAGATAATAGTTTGCTATGATTATCGATTGAATTTAAATTGGAGCGGGAAACGAGGTTCGAACTCGCGACCTCAACCTTGGCAAGGTTGCGCTCTACCAACTGAGCTATTCCCGCATGAGAAGTGTTTTAAATGGTGCCCGGGGCGAGACTTGAACTCGCACGGCCAAAAAGGCCGAGGGATTTTAAATCCCTTGTGTCTACCGATTTCACCACCCGGGCTCAAAACTTAGTACCGAAGGGTAACTGCGCTTTGGATGCTGTGCATTTTACCTATCTTATCATTTCAGTCAATAAAAATTTTAAATTAATCGTTTGATTGCTCAATG
Organism: Gilliamella sp. N-G2; assembly: GCF_002142215.1. GTDB lineage: Bacteria > Pseudomonadota > Gammaproteobacteria > Enterobacterales > Orbaceae > Gilliamella. The sequence goes on along the minus strand of NZ_NAST01000033.1, from coordinate 19,946 downwards.
TTTGACTGATTCGAGGTTAAATTGCTCTATTTTTTCGTTTTTAACTAAAGTGCAATGCTATTTTTTCAATTTGAATATTTAGACATTACACATCAAATTTATTATGTTAATCGTTATCTAATAAATCGACTTGAGCAACCCATAAATATTGAATCATCGATAATAGGGTTAATACTGTAGCAATAAACAAGGCTGCAAGTCCGGCATAAATAACTAGATCGCAAGGTCTCCAAAGTAACCATGTTAATGCAGTCATTTGAGCAATAGTTTTAATTTTACCAATTGAAGATACCGCAACATTATTGCGTTTGCCAATTTCAGCCATCCACTCTCTTAATGCAGAAATAATGATTTCTCGAGAAACGATGATGATAGCCGGAATAGAAATCCACCACGCTTGATAATACTGAGTGATGAGTACCAATGCGATCGTCACCATTATTTTATCGGCGACAGGATCTAAAAAGGCGCCAAATTTGGTGGTTTGACCTAATCGACGTGCGAGGTAACCATCAAAAACATCTGTAACTGCGGCAATTAAGAATAATAATGCCGAAAAAAAGCCAGACCATTCATGAGGAAATAAATAGAATGCCAACACAAAAAAAGGAATAAGTATTACTCGAAATAATGTTAAGAATGTAGGTAAATTAATTTTCATGTGACATTAGCTCATATTGTTTTATTAATCAAATGGTTAGTGATAATTAAAAAAACAGGGTTTTCTTACTGATTATGTTGCCTGAAAAATGTTAATTTTTCAATGTGTTATTGCTGTAAATTTAGATAAATTTTTTCAGCTAACGATTTGGAGATGCCTTGTACTTGGGCTATTTCATCTATACTAGCATTTTTTAGCTCTCTAAGCCCGCCAAAATGTTTTAATAATGCTTGGCGTCTTTTTCCGCCAACGCCTTCTATATGCTCTAACGCACTATCAGTTAATTGTTTAACACCTTTTTTACGCTGACCTACAATCGCATGGTCATGTGATGCATTACGGATTTGTTGAATTAATAATAGAGCAGGGGAATGATCATCTAAATAATAACCTTTGCCATGAGCTTCAAAGAAGAGTGTTTCTAAACCTTCTTTACGCTCAGCACCTTTAGCCACCCCGATTAAAATAGGATGATGTTTATCCCAGTTTACTTGTAACTTCTCAAATACTTGTAAAGCTTGATTAAGTTGTCCTTTTCCACCATCAATAAAGATAATATCAGGGATTTTGTCTTCAGGAAGATCTTTTTTACTATAACGGCGAGTCAATACCTGTTCCATTGCTGCATAGTCATCACCAGGTGTAATACCAGTAATATTATAACGACGGAATTCGGATTTAACCGGTCCTTTATCATCAAACACAACACAAGAGGCGATAGTATTTTTGCCCATAAAATGGCTAATATCAAAACATTCCATTCTATTGATTTTCTCAATTCCCAAAAAGGCTTTTAAAGCATCGTATCTTTGTTTAATAGTTGAGTTTTCTAATAGTTTATTTTTAACTTCTGTTTGAGCATTAACGGTCGCAATATTTAATAATTTAAGATTATCACCTTTCGGTTCATCAACTAATTTAACCTGATGTTCAGCAACAATAGATAACGTTTCTTCCATTGCTTGTTTATCGGACAACGAAAAATTCAGAAGAATTTTCTTTGGGATATTCCTATTTTGATTACCTTGTAGATAAAATTGCCCTAAAAATGTCTCGATAACTTCTTCAAGTTCAGTATTAGACGGTACCTTAGGAAAATAAGAACGATGACCAAATGTTTGACCATTACGGATAAAAAGCACATAAATACAAGCTAAGCCAAGTTCATAGTGAAAACCGATTACATCCAAATTATCATTATTATTGTAGATAGCTTGTTTTTCATTAATGTGTTTGATTGCTTGTAACTGATCACGCAACGCTGCTGCTTTTTCAAAATTAAGCTCACTACTGGCTTTTAACATATCAGCGGTAATTTTTTTTAAGATTTCATCTGACTGTCCAGATAAAAATAACCTAACATAATTCACTTGTTCGTTATAATCTTCGTCGCTGACTAAACCAGGTACACAAGGGCCTAAACAACGTTTAATTTGGTACTGCAAACAAGGACGTGTTCGATTACGATACGTACTATTAAGACATTGCCTTATCGGAAAGGTTTTTTGTAATAATGCGAGAATTTGTTTAACTGCATAACCACTTGGGTAAGGGCCAAAAAACTCATCTTTTTTACGATTAACAGCTCCGCGGTATAAAGATAATTGTGGATGGCGTTCTTTACTTAATTTAATAAACGGATAGCTTTTGTCATCTTTAAGTAAAACATTATATCGTGGTTGATATTTTTTGATATAAGTTTGTTCAAGCAAAAGAGCTTCTGTTTCGGTATTGGTGATGGTAAATTCTACTCGATGAATATGACTCACCAATCGATCGGTTTTAATGGTTTTTTTACTACTGTTAAAGTAACTTTTTAAACGATTATTGAGGTCTTTCGCTTTTCCCACATAAATGATGGTATCTTTATCATTAAACATTTGATAGATACCTGGTTTATGTGGGACAGTTTTTAAGAAAGATACAGAATCAAATTGGCTCATATTAGTTTTCAAAGGTGAGGGCTTTTTTCTCTATTATCCTCATAATGGTGCTTAAAATACCATTTATCAAGAGGTAGATAAGCCCTGCAACAACAAAAATTGAGAAGTCATAGTATTCACCATTTAGTGTATTACTATATCCCATAAGATCCATAACAGGAATCATTGATGCTAGTGCAGTTCCTTTAACTACGAAGACAACTTCATTAGAGTAAGTAGACAGTGCTCGTTTTAATGCATATGGCATTACAATTTTAAGTGTTTGTCTTTTATTCATGCCTAATGCACTACATGCTTGCCATTGTCCTTGTGGAACAGCTTTTAAAGCACCATAGAAAATTTGAGTAGTGTAAGCTGCACTATTAAGCGTTAAAGCTAAATAAGCACAAAACCATGGCGATGAAATAAATTCATAAAAAGCCGGTACTTTACTTAAAATTTCGCCAAATTGTGAAGGTCCATAATAGATTAAAAAAAGTTGTACCAATAAAGGTGAACCAGTAAAAATAACAATATAACCACGTATCGTTTTAGTTAAAAACTTCGAATTTAAAGATAAAAGACAAGAAAAAACGATAGCTAAAAAACCAGCTGATAATATGCCTGCAATACTTAAGCTTAAAGTATCAGGTAGACCTTGAAGAATGATTTTTAGATAGTAAATAAAATTATCAGACATAAAATGACCTTACTGACTATTAGCTGATGACGGTTGTTCAAATTTGGTAGAGCGTTTTTCAATACGAGAAATAACTCGTTGACTTAAAACTGATATCACTAAATAAACAAGCATAGCAATAAAATACCATAAGAAAGGTTGGTTGGTTCTTGCAACAATTGTTTTGGTTTGCATCATTAAATCATCAATCGCTATCGCAGATACAAGGGCGGTATCTTTTAATAAAATTAACCATTGATTACTCAAACCAGGTAATGCATGGCGCCACATTTGCGGCATTATTATGCGAAAAAAAGTACGAGATTTACTAAGGCCTAATACTTGAGCTGCTTGTTTTTGCCCACTAGGAATCGCTTTAAATGCTCCACGTAAAGTTTGAGATGCATAAACAGCATAAAGTAAGGATAAAGCAAAAACACCGCATAAAAATGGATCTGGCTGAGTATTTTCAATATTCATTTTTACGGTAAATGATGTAAAACCAAGTGGAATGGTAAAACCATCATCTAATGCCATCAATAACAGCGGTAAACCTGTATAGATTGCCACCACAATTAATAATTCGGGTAAAGCTCGAATAGTTAAATTAAATAGTGACATTAACCATGCAACAGGTTTGAAAGGAACTGATTCTAAAATAGTAAAAATGAACGCAAAAAACATGCCGACAATTAACGATACAAAAGCTAGTGATAACGTTATTGTGGTTGCTTTAGTTAGCGGCAAAATATACCCATCCATAGAAGAGAGTAACCAGTCGATACCGTGTGCAAAAAAGTCTGACATAAAAAAACCGTAATTAATTTAAAAAATAAACTCGCCGCAGAGTATGCGGCGAGATCTCAAAATACAGATTTTAGTAAATAATATTATTTACTAAACCATTTTTTATAGATAATATCTAATTCACCATTTGCTTTTAATTTATCAATTGCTTGGTTGAATTGTTCAAGTAATTGATCATTTCCTTGACGTAAAGCGATACCTAAGCCTTCACCAAAAAATTCATGATCGGTAATTTTGTCACCTAAAGCAACAATGTCAGCATCTTTACCTAACCATTCTCCAGCAACAAATGAGCTTGAGACAATGGCATCAATACGTTTTGCTTTTAAATCTAGAAAAGCAAATTGATAGCTGTCATAACTGACTGCTTTAACATCAGGGTACTTTTCATTTAAGTATTTTGAATAAGTCGTACCTTTCTGGATGCCAACTTTTTTACCTTTCAATTGATCGAGACTGGTTAAAGAGTCTTTTAAAGTAATGAATTGGATTGAGCTGTCGTCGTAGTAGATTTTAGTAAATGCAACTTGTTTTTGACGCTCTGGAGTAACATCAATACCTGCAATTGCTGCATCAATTCGGCGAGTTTTAAGGCTAGGAATTAAACCATCGAATGATTGGTTAACAATTTTGCAAGATACTTTCATTTCTTCACAAAGTTTATTCATAACATCGATATCGAAACCAACAATTTCATTTTTATCGTTAGTAAATTCGAATGGCGCATAAGTTGCTTCGGTACCAATAGTTAATGTTTCTGCTGCTTGAGCTGCAAAAGCAGATCCAGCAAATAAAATCGCTAGTAATGTTTTTTTCATATTTCCACCCAATCTGGTTTTAATTAATGTTAGTGTGATAGATAAGCTTTAAACTCTTCGGTTTTTGGATGAGCAAAACACTCAAGTTGTCCCTGCTCAATAATCTTACCTTGTTCCATGTAAATCACTTGTGAAGCAACTTTACGCGCAAAATCGACTTCATGAGTAACAATAATTTGTGTAATTCCGGTTTGTGACAGTTCATTAATAATCTCAGCAATTTGTGATGTAATTGCTGGATCTAATGCCGCTGTTGGTTCATCAAATAACAAAATTTTCGGTTCCATCATTAATGCTCTGGCAATAGCAACACGTTGCTGTTGACCACCAGAAAGATGGAGAGGGTAGCGATGCGCCATTTCATCAATTTGTAGACGAGCTAAAATTGACATTGCTTTATCACTAGCTTCTTTTTTCGATAATTTTAATACTTGGCATGGTGCTTCAATTAAATTTTCCAAAACAGTTAAATGAGGCCATAGGTTGTAATTTTGAAAAACCATGCCAACATTTTTGCGTAATGTTCGAATAGTGGATTCACTTATCTTTTGCGAAAAATCGAAATGTGAATCGGCAATCGTCATTTCACCTGATGTGGGAATTTCAAGTAAATTAAATACTTTCAACAAAGAACTTTTGCCTGCACCACTTTGACCAAGTAAAACAATTGTTTCACCCAAAGGGTAACATAACGAGACGTCATTCAATGCCTGATGAGTACCATAAAAACAGTTAATATGGCTTAATTCAATATTCATTAGTATTAGATAAATTATTTAAATTTTAATTGACTAAATATTACTTTTTTTTGCATAAAAATGCAATCTAAATTATTAGACACTTGCGTTTTAGCCTAATTTTCAAGCTCGAAACCTTTTAACTCAAATTTTTTAAAAGATTATTTAATCTTTATTAATTTCCATCATTAATAATAGGAATAGTGGGACCAAGATATTTGGGTTCTTTATTCAAAATATAAAGATCAATAAAGGCACTAACTCGAGCAAACATCTCTCGAATACGAACTAATTTCATGCTTTCTGGGGCTGGAACGGCAAAACATTGAGCTTGAATACCTTGGGCTAGTGCAATAAAAATTGCCCTTTCACAATGGAATTCTTGCGTAATAATAGTAAATTCATTCGCATTAAAGACTTTATTCGCACGAACAACTGAATCAAAGGTTCTAAATCCGGCATAATCTAATACAATAGAATCTTTGGGGATACCAGCCTTAATCAAATCTTTTTGCATCATAATTGGCTCATTATAATTTAATTGAGCATTATCTCCACTTAATAATAAATAATCGACTTTACCTTGCCAATATAAATCAATGGCACCATCGATACGATTGCGATAAAAACCGTTTATTCCTCCACCTTTTACATATTTAGATGTACCTAATACTACACCAATTGTGCGATAGGGAAGTTTATTTTCATCATGATAAATGTAGGGGGCAGTTTTATAACTTATCCAATAGTCGAGACTAAGTATTACCATTATTAAAAACAATAGGAAAGTAATTAAATAAGCTATTAACTTTTTTAATATCATGCTAAAACCAATTAAAAATAAATACCATTATTGGAAATAAAAATGGTGCTGTCAATGAAGTCATAATACCACATAAAACCAGTGATAAAGAGCTATAAGATCCTTCATTATAATCTACTTCAATACAGCGAGCAGTACCAACAGCGTGTGATACAGCACCGATTGATAAACCTCTGGCAGAGGCTGTTTTGATTTTAGCCCAATTTAGCAATTGATGAGCAAAAATCCCTCCTAAAGTTCCAACAAGTATTACACATAATGCGGCAATAGATGGAACACCACCTTGACTTTCTGCGATAGTCACCGCTATGGCAGTGGTAACTGATTTAGGCAGTATCGAGGCGGCTATTTCATTACTACTTCCTAACCAAAATGCGATACAAACACCTGTCACCATAGAAGCAATTGAAGCGGTAAAAGTGATTATCATAATAGATTTCCAACGGGCTTTTATTTGTGGGATTAATTCATACAAAGGGTAAGCCAATGCAACAACTGAATAAGGAAGTAACTCATTAATAATTTCAACGTTTTTTACATATTCAATATAACTAGTCTGTGTAATTAATAAAATAGGAATTAAAACAATAACCGAAATCACTAACGGATTAAATAGTGGATTCTTGATTTTAAAGGAAATTTTACGAATCACAAGAAAAACTAAAACAGTTAATGGTAACATCCATATCATGATTGTTTCCCCTTATTATCAGACGATTTTATTGTTGGTCTATGCAAACGTTCAGTAAGATATGCCGTTAAAAATAAGACAATAATTGAACCGCCAACACTGGCAAAAATAATCGGTACCCAATTAGCTAAAAGCAGTGAATAATTATCCATGATCCCCATTGCAGCAGGAATAAATAGTACAGTCATATAACGCATAAAAAGATTGCAACTGTTTTTGATCCAACGCGTTGGTATAAGTTGAAATGCTAATAAAAAAAACAAGATTAATAGACCAATAATACTACCTGGGATCATGATTGGTAAGATTGCCGAAACAATATTACCAGCCCATAAACATAGGGTTAAAATAATTAAGCCCCGACCATAACTAAATAGTGTGTAATATAAAGAATAAAGTCGATGCTTAATTGTTGCATGTTTGGCTAAAAAATGTTTCATAGTTTATATACTAATTGTCTTAAAATTAAATATTGACGGTATGTCCGTCATCTAGAAAGGGCGGAGAACTAAAATTAGAAGCATATGATACGCCCCTGTAATTTAATTATCCAACTAAATAATGACAATATTGGTAAAGCTGCTTTAATAAAGTAAGCTTTTCCGGTTTCTGTACATAAATTTCGGCAAGTTGTTCAAGTGATTGTAAATAATTTTGTATCTCAATGGTATTGAGTTTATCTCGACAGTGATCTTGCCAAATGCGTTGTTCTTGTTCGGTTAATGCTTGCGGATAATTTCTCGCTTTGTAGCGAAAAAATAATGTGGTTAATCGTGGATCATCGAAAGTGATTGATAAAGTTTCTAATAAATGAACTGGCGTGGTTCTTATAGTTTCACAACGTAATAGATCTTGACCATTTAAAAATCTATTATAAATTTGTGCATCAACATCACTGTTAACTGGATAATCATTATTGATACTAAATAGCTTACGCATTTTATCCTGTAATTTATTTTGGTTTTGTAGTAGTTTTTGTTGATTAATTAAACATTGTTGTTTATCTAAATTAAAACGCTTTGCGTTATCAGCTAATAATGTGCTTAATGGCGCAATAATTGGACATTTGTTTATATGAATCAGTTTTAATGGAATACGCTGTTCGTCTAACTCAAGATCGGTTGATTTGGTGTAAAGTTTTTCCTGAATAGTCTCGACTGGTAAATTAATAATTGAATCAATATCTCCAGTTAGATCACAGACTATAACTGCATTATTTTGCGTTGGATGCCATGCAATAGGGCAGACTAATGACATATTGCCTCTATGGCTACCTAACATTCCTGATACATGAACAATAGGTGTCATATTTACAACGTCAATAAGCTCGGCAACTCTGTTTTTATTACGTAATGTAAAGAAATAATTGAATAACTTTGGTTGGGCTTGTTTGATAAGTTTTGCCATAGCAATAGTAGCATAAACATCTGACATTGCATCATGGGCATGCTCGTGGGCAATATTATTCGCTTTAGTTAAATCTTCTAAACGAAAACTCGGTAAACCAGCATCATTTGTTGGCCAGTTAATACCTTCAGGTCTTAATGCATAACATGCTCTAACGACATCAAGTAGATCCCACCGTGAATTACCATTACGCCAACTATAAGAGTAAGGATCATAAAAATTACGATACAAAATATTGCGAGTCACTTCATCATCAAAGCGAATGTTGTTATAACCTAAGATACAAGTATTCGGTCGGCTAAATTCTTGATGAATTAGTTTGCTGAATTCAGCTTCACATAACCCATTTTGATTTGCTTTTTGTGGTGTAATGCCGGTAATAAGTACAGCTTCAGGATTGGGTAAATAATCTTGCGCAATTTGGCTATAAATGACTAATGGTTTTTCAATAATATTAAAATCACTATCTGTTCGAATGCCGGCAAATTGTGCTGGACGATCTAAAGCGGGGTTGATACCAAAAGTTTCGTAATCATGGAAGTAAAAAGTAGGCTGTATTGTATTGTTTTCCATTATTCTTTTTTGTTCTCGTTTGTTTGTTTATTTATTATTTTTCAACTAATTATCAATTTATTTGTTCTGTTTTGATTTCATCTGTTTTTATATATTTTTATTTGTTCACTTGCAATTGTGTACACATTGTGTACATAATTATATTTTTATTTGTGTACAGAATGTAGAAAATTAAAATGGCACTAAGCGATTCAAAACTAAGAACATTATTAAATAAGCCTTATAAAGGTTTGCCAGAAATTACCGATGGCGATGGTTTAAGTGTAAGGATATCACAAAAAGGTACTATTGCCTTCCAATTTCGTTATAGATGGAATGGAAAGGCGCAAAGATTAACACTAGGGAGATATCCATCTTTAAGCTTGAGGGATGCCAGGATATTAGTCGGAGAGCTTAGAGACCTTTATAATAAAGGAGTTGATCCTAAAAATTATAATAATCAAAATAATCAAAGCATGACATTAAATCAATGCCTTGATTATTGGATGGAGAAATATGTATCAACATTGAGAGATAAAACAGGGGCGCTTTATCAATCAGTTGTATATAAAAATCTTTATAATCAATTTTCAGATATCCCTGTCGATACCATACCTGTTCGCGACTGGTTGGCATTTTTCGAAGAGGAGGAAAAGATCAATCTCAAGCGAGCTAGAACAATACTAGTGCAAGCCAAATCAGCAATAAATTGGTGTATTAGTCGCCAAGTAATAAGTTCGTGTGAATTAATGAAATTAAGCCCTAAAAACATAGGGGTAAAAACAGAGGTCGGGAGTAGAGTATTAACATACAGGGAATTAGCAAAGATTTGGTTAGCAATTGAAAATAGCAGAGCAGCTACCGTCAATAAATTATTACATCAAATGCTCATGCTATGGGGGGCTAGAAATTCAGAATTACGGATATCATCAGTAAATGAATTTGATATGACTGAATTAATTTGGACTGTTCCAAAAGAGCATAGCAAAATGGGGAACGTTATTAGGCGTCCGATATTTGAACAAATTCAGCCAATGGTAGAAAAGCTGCAAAATATGTTCAATGATAAAATGTTTCCAGGTATATCATTGAGCACTCCAATCACCATTTCTGCAGCTAATCGATATGTTAGGCGGCTACGAGAAAAACTCAATATGACTGATTGGAGTTCTCACGATTTCAGACGTACATTGTCAACTCGCTTATCAGAAGAGGGTATCATGCCCCATGTAACTGAACGTATGTTAGGGCATGAACTGGGAGGAGTAATGGCAGTATATAACAAACATGATTGGTTGGATGAGCAAAGGAACGCATACCAATTATATGCTGATAAAATCCTTTGGCATGTCAAGCACGTTGATTAATTCCCCCATTATTAAACCACTCGATCACGGCTTTTCGGTCGTATCGTTTGGGATAATTTAAAACAGCAGCAGGAAAACCTTTATTTTTAGTTAATTTGTAAATTGTAGTCCTGCTTTTTATATTAAATTCTTGCATTATTTCTTTTTCTTCAATTAAATCGTACATTTAATTAACTCCTCTTATAATTAACTATCACGTTCCCACATTTGAACGGAACAATTAAAATTAGGCAGGTTTCAAAACTGCAACTATTATGTGAACGCTCACCGTTAGGTAACAGAAATTGATATCTACCGTCAGGAACATAGATAATACAGTCCTGATTGATGACGTTTTCATGCCACGCACGAGTAGCAGGAGTGTAGGGGATGACCATTAAAATACTATGCCCTGATGTTTTAGATTGTGCGATAGCTTTTTGGCTGCTGTTTTGTTATCACGTCTATAAATTGATTACGTACTCCAGCAGATGTATTAGCATTTAAATTTATGCTATTAATCATTTTTTCTAAATCCATATCATTTGCCCTCATTGTTATTTCTATCAATCAGTTGAAACTCAACAGCAGCCCTAAAACCTTGCAAGAACACGTCAAATATTTGTGCTGTGTCGTTTTCCTTATAATCATTTATCGCTTTAAGTTTAGGGCTTCTAACTAATGAAAAATCCAACTTATTACTGATAACAAATTTTTCAAACCGTGAGTGAGCAAATGTCATCGCGGAGGTTAATAGATTTTGTTTCATGTCACTTTTCATTTTTTCGCTCCTGATTTATTGTTCTGATCCTGCACTTCATATAATTTACGTATAGATAAATTAACAACTCCGTTTAATAGTTGAAGTGCGGAACCAAGATCATTTATTGTCGATTCATCGGTACCAGTCAGATCACCGCTGTACAAAACATCTGCTATTCCTCCAATTCCATGCACTGCCTCGCTTAGAACAGACTGAATATTTTCCGTAGTTGCGCTTTCTTTTACTAAAAAATCAATGGGGTCATACATCATGCTAAAACCTCTTTGCGCTTTAACTACCGATGTGCATTTTTGCATATCGGTTGCTATCTTCATTTACACGAACTAGACACGACATATTATTTTTGTTAGTATCTTTCATGCATTCATTCCTATGCTATTACCCCTTAGATGGCAGTCTTTGGGGTTTTGCTATTTTTAATTGAACATTCAATATTTACTTCGTTTTGTTCACAAAATATTTTTAATTCAATTAACAATTGCATTAGTTCGCCTATTCTCCATATTGCGCTTACTGACTCATTGGCAGGGATTCGATAATCTCCGTTGTTACTTCCGTCAGAAGCCCAAAACATAAGCAATCCCACAGCATCTAAGGAACTATCTATTGAACTCCTAATATCCTCAAATCTTCTTAATGCTGTTTTCAATTTTTCTGGGTTATTTTGAGTTAATCCGAGACAATCAAATGCTTCACAATATCTATTCATTTTGTTACTCCCATGTATTAGGTTTTGCTTTTTGCTCAAGCTGGCTTCGAATGTTTTTAATCACAGTCATAACCAGCCATGCTGAATTATTGATATTCTTATTCTCGTGTTCACCCCTATATTGGGATACCTCTATGATTAACCCCATGACTCCAGATATTTGCATTAATGAATTATCAATCAGATTATATTGATCGTCCGTTAATGTTATACATGCATCTAAATCGCTCATCATTTTTTACTTTCTCCCTCATCTGCTGGTAGATTTTCTAATTGTTCTAATATGATGTTTAGTTCATCCGCTATCATCCACGAGCAAGTGTTAACATTATCATTTCTGTTATCGGAATGGGGATTAGTCACCTCATTGATTAGCAGTGCGCATGCTCTTAACTGAATTAATTTTTCCCAAATTTTTTCTTGTAATTCACAATCCAATAGATAATTTTTCATTTTTAACCCCTAATATTTACATGTGTGATAGATAAAAACGGATTTTGGCGATAAAGATTGATGCTAAGCGTCTTATGAATTGCAGATCCTTTAGCGCAGTTGTGGTGATTATTTCAGGTACACGACCTGTTATGATGTAATGAGATTTAAATAGTTTTTGTGTGGATATAATAGGGGTAAGGGTAGTAGTCATAATGACAGCCTCCGTTGGTTGATTATTATAATCACCGCTAGAGGTCTCAATCTCGTTGGCGGTGACGTTAGCAGGGTTGAGACTACTGGCACCAACGGAATCCAGCCAACCTTTCGGTTGCCCCACTAACGCCACCATAGAAAAAGATTTGATAAATAGGTGTGCGCGAGCATTGACACAAAAAAAGACGCTTAGGGCGTCATGTGTCGCCGTTGAATAATTCAGGGTCTCAATCCTGACACTAGATTTTGCTAGTGCAGAATTAATATAGCCCAAATTATTAAATTTACGCAAGCGTTTTTTTACGAATAACATCCTTACCTCCAAAACTAATTGTAAATCAATTAATATTTAATTTCCGTTTAACTTCTGTGTTAATATTAAACGTTTTTAAACAAAATAGTCAATAGAAAATGTTTATTTTTTGTTTAATTAATTTGTTTAATAAATGATTTGAGTTGTTTAGTGTTTGAATATTAGAGAGTTTAAATATTTTTGATCGGTCGTTTTTTAGGCGATGTTTTCAAGAGAATATAAAAAAAGCCCTTGATTGGGCTTTTGATGTCTATTGTTTAGTTTTGATATTAATCATCTATAGAAGAGTGCCACCACATTCTGCCAAGAACTTGGAAATCACCATTTTCTATTTGATCACGATTAATTATCTCATCTGGATAATCTGGATTATATGACCGTAATGTTATGGAACCGTCCGCATTTCTAATTAAAACTTTCACTTTTTGTAGATCATAAACTCTAACTGCATATATTTTACCGTCTCTAATCCTGGTGTCAGCAGTATTTATGGAGATAATGTCTTTATCAAATAATCTAGGCTCCATGCTATCACCGCTAACTTTAACAACTTTAGCCATGTCAATTGGAATATTCCGTTGTTTGAGGGTTACAGCTCTAAAAGGTAGTGTATACATTTCCTGCTCCATTGTAGGGCATGCTCCAAAACCTGCTGATAATTCAACATCTAAAACAGGTATTGTTACAAATTTCCCATCTTTTTGCTCGTCTTCTGATAATGATTCCCACTCTACAGGGTTTAATTCACTTTCTTTTATATTTCCATCGCCTCCATATAAAAGCCAATTAAGATCGTACCCAAATTTTTCAGAAATCAATTTAGCTTTCTTACGACTAATTGCATCTCTATTTATCCAATTAGTAACATTTTGTGGGGTTGTAGATAAAATATCAGCCAATTCAGTTTTATTAATTGAATGATCTTTCATTATTTTATCTATGCGTTGCGCAACTGTCATATTCGGTCTCCTAATTTTGTTATGTTTAATTTTACACAATTTGTTTAATTGTTCAATAAACAAAATTTAATTTAAGTGTTGCAAAAATGAATTGTTTTGTGTAATTTATATTTAATTAATGTGTATTTCATGTTTAAGGAAATATTTATGAAATGTGAATTAACGCCGATTGAAAAAGCGATTAGGGCTGTTGGTGACACGCAAACTAAGTTGGCAAAATTAGTGGGTTGTTCTCCTCAAAATATCACTAACATCAAAGCTCGCGGTGGAAAAATACCGTACAAAAGAAAGAGCGTGCGACAAAGATGGCTGAAGGTTACGGGGTTGAGCGAAAAAGAACTATTCCCTGATTTTTAAATGAGCATATACGGTATTAATCTACCAGATCATTACTGTCGAGATGATGAGAAATGGATTATTGAGCAGATGTCAAAACTGCCGACTAAAGTACGAGCCAAAATATCTGCTTTGTATTCGGATGTTTATGTGACTGCATATAACAACGAATCCATTAATCACAAAAAAGAAAATAGGGCGCGAAGAGAAGCCAATACGCGACTTCGCGAATATGTGGAACGTTATACCAGTGTAATGAATCAAGCGGTTTCTAAACCTCCAATAGTTACACTGTAACAAAATCCTCAAGGTTGTGTTTTGAGGTACTCATCGAGAGAAAGGAGCAGCTTTTGATGGGTAAGGGCGAGGGGTGCTTGGTAGTTTATATCTTATCTGTATTTATATTATTTACTATTCCAAATAGAGAATTATTTATATAGATCTTAATTATTAATATATATAGGGCATTGCATGAAATTTGAGCTAATCACATTACTATCAAAACAGTTCGATAAAACTACAGCCAGCAGGAGGGTTTGTTTTATTCGGTCATTGATAGCCAAATTAAACCTAAATGGCTATACAGTTGAGAAAGAGGCAAGGCATCCGCATTTGGCAAGTGCAAAAATTAACTTCAAAGTCACTAAACACGGTCAAACATGTTGGATCGAGCTGGATAACAAATCCCCTCGCATTCGATCGCTGGAGAGCATCCAATCAATCAACGAGCATGGCGGTAATGGGTTTATTTTGCTACGCAATAGTTTTTTATCTCAGCATAAAAAACTAGGGATAGACATCATATCTGCGAGAAGCTAATTATGTTGAATATCACGCCAAACCATGCACAAACAAAAGGGCTTACAGAATTACGCAACAACTGGCTAACTACCCGTACTTTTATGGTTAGTGCGCCGACAGGGAGTGGTAAGACTGGGCTAGCTGCATTCATTACTGACGGGTTTATAAATAGCAACAAGCGAGTTTTATTTATCGCTCCATATACCGTCTTGATCGAGCAAACTGTTGAGCGTTTTGTACAGTATGGGATTGATGAAAATTTAATATCAATCATTTGGCAGAAACACAGATTATACAATCCTAACAAGCCAATTCAGATCGCATCTGCTGACACATTGATCCGCCGCGAACTACCGACAGATGTTGACCTGATTATCGTTGATGAGGCGCATTTAAAACGAAAAAAACTGCTAACGTACATCAAAGAAACTACCGCAAAAGTGATAGGTCTGTCTGGTACACCATTCGCAACATTTTTAGGTCATTACTATGAGAAATTGATCAAGCCAACCAGTATGAAAGAGTTGATACAGCTTTGTGAACTAAGTCCTTATGAATTCTACGCGCCTACAAAACCAAATCTTGATAAGGTTAAGTCAAGCAACACAATTATGGGACGAGATTATAACGAGGATGAGCTTGGTGAGATTATGGGAGATGCGGATCTTGTCGGGAATTTAGTGCAAAACTGGCTGGAAAACGGGCAAAATTTACCAACCATCTGCTTTTGCGTTAATGTCAAACATGCAAATTTTGTAACACTAGAATTCAAAAAACAAGGTATTAAAGCGGAGGTTATGACCGCAAACACTCCCACTGATGAACGTAGATTAATCATACAACGATTTGAACGAGGCATTACGAAAATTATTGTAAATGTAGGTGTTCTGGTTGCAGGTTTTGACAGTGATGTTAGATGTATTATTTATGCGCGTCCCACTAAATCGGAAATCAGATGGGTCCAATGCATTGGCAGAGGATTAAGAACGGCTCAAGGTAAGGATAAATGCATTATATTTGATCATAGTGGTACCGTTCATCGATTAGGATTTCCTGATGACATTGAATACAACAGCTTACCTAACAAAGATGATGGGATGAAAATTAACTTAATCCAGGAGCGCAAACAGGTAGAGAAAAAACCTAAGGAATGTCCGTCATGTAAGTTTATGAAACCGCTCGGTGTTTATACCTGTCCTAAATGCGGTTATGAGCCATTAGCAAATGAGGACGTCGAAACAGACGAAACTCGAAATATTCAGAAAATTAGCAAGGGCAAGCGTGTCTATTCTCAGATAGAAAAACAATCGTGGTGGTCTCAAATTTTGTATTATCAGCATCAAGTTGCTCAGACAAAGGGTAAATTACTTAGTGACGGATGGTGTGCCCATATGTATAAGAGCAAATTTGGAGTGTGGCCAAGAAACTTAAACCGTTGCCTACAAGAAATCAGTCCAGAAGTTCGAAATTTCATTTTAAGCAAACAAATTGCCTACGCCAAAAGCCGATCCTCCACTACATCGGCACAGCAAAAACTATCGTTAGCTACTGATGAATTGCGAGGTCAAAACACCAACAAGATATCAAGTTTAACCGCAAGGATACTTGAAGCTAAACGTGCTGCAGAAAGGGCTACTGCATGAGAACTGTTGACGCAATTAAATATCACATCCCGAAAGTGTTGGAATATTACAAACTTCCACCAATAACTGGTAATCACCATTATCATGGAGAGTGTCCATTATGTGGTAAAAAAAAGAAATTCAGAATAGATAATAGGGAAAATCGGGGCACATGGATTTGTAGTTGTGGGTCGGGCGATATCTGGAAATTACTACAAGAAACGCAGCAGAAAGATTTTAAAACACTAGCGCGTGAAATTGATGATTTGATAGGTAATTCATACGCAAATAATGATCAGCCAAAACCATTAAACAATAATGTTGACGAGTTACGGGAACGAGTTATTAATAAATTTAACTCTATCGATAAATTAACGGGATCCAGTGGTGAAAAATACCTAAACAGCAGACATATTACATTACCCCCGAAACTTGAAAATATAAAATATTCAGCATCCGAAAAAATGGGCGAACACATTTATGGCGCGATTTATTCACTCGCTACAGATAGTAACGGTAACGTGTGTTATCTGCATAGAACATTATTGGACGGAGAAAGAAAAGCCAACGTACCAGCTCCAAAAAAATTAAATAGTTTACAAGCACAAAACTATCTTGATTACGCTAAATCGGTAGCTATCCGTTTATTTCCCGTATCGTCAACACTCGGTATCGCGGAGGGTATCGAAACAGCACTATCGTGCTATCAAATATACGGGTGTAATACCTGGTCTATTATAAGTGCTGCATTTTTGAAAAAATTCATAGCACCTGCAGGAGTAGATCATCTGATTATATTTGCAGATACAGACAGTAATTTAACTGGTCATGCTGCAGCGTTTGAGTGTGCTAATAAAAATCTATTGTCTATTCACAATGATGTAAAACGGGTAACGATTAGATGGACGGAGCGCGGTGATTTCAATGATGCGTTAATACACGGGCTAACAGTTTATGAATGGTCAGGAACGAGGTAATTAGATATGGATGAGATGTATCAATATAGAGCATTAGTAAAACAGGAAATATACGCAAAGGAATTTTACATAGTCATTAAATTTTTAATGTTAGCGGCATTAGTAGCGGTGTTATTAGGTATTTTTAAGTAAAGTCGGTTAACTTTGGGACTATTAAATGATTAAAACTGAGCAAATCGAGCAGTCAATAAAACAACATGCACTAAATTCCGCTAATTCATTTCGTCATTTAGGTAGAAAGGCGAATAATCGGGTAGGCGCGAATAAACGGCATGAGCAATTAAAAACGGCAGTGAACTACGATCCAAAAACGGGCATATTTACATCAACCTATAAAGAAGGTGTTCACGTTAAAGGTTCGCACGATGAAAATGGTTATCTATTCATTACTGTAAATTGTCGTAAATATGCTGCAGAACGGCTGGCGTGGCTTCTGGTAACTAATGAATGGCCAAAGCGCAAAATACAGCATAAAAATGGAAATATTGCAGATAATCGATTTGCCAATTTAGAAGAAATTAGGGCAGTTGAACGCAAAATTCCAAAACCTCAATTATCAGAAGGCGTTCACTATTCGGCATCAGATCATAAATGGGTAGCTATAGTCTGTCGAAACGGCCAACATTATCATTTAGGGCGTTATACTAGTGAAAAATTAGCACAAAGAGCAGTTGCTCGATTTAAAAAAACACTGAATGATGAAGTTATCAAAAACAAAAACAGTTATAGTCCATTAGTTCAATTGAAAAATAAAAAACAGTTAGGAAAAGGAACTCAATTAACTAGTTACGAACAATTAGTCGTTGAAAATATTCTGACAGGTTGGGGCGCTTGGTCATATGAGGATATCAGAGAACGTGACGAGAATGTTATCGCAAAAATGATGATCACATCGCATCAAATTAGTAATACAGCATTAGTTGATATTATTGATGATTTATACAAGCAAGGCTATAGAGGAGAAAGCCTTTTTCAACAAGCCAGCGACATTATCGCGTCAATGAAACATCGACAGGTGGAAGGGCTTAGTGATGATGAAGCTATGAAAGTCGATCGTTTGTTGATTGAAACGTTTGGAAAAAACAACCCAATTATTAAAATTGCAGTAAATTATTATGTTTATGGGCATCATATACGGGAGATCGCTCATTATATTGAAAAATTGACAAATTATAGATTAACTCATTACCAAGCGTTAAACCGCGTTAAATGGTGTTTAGATTATCTAAAATCACGTTTTTACATTGTTTATTCTGCAAATGAAAATTAATTTTAAAAAAGCTTGATTTACTATATGGCGCATGATATAAATGTGCTATATTCTACGCGAATAGTTGGATTTAAGCCTTGTTAGAGATAACAGGGCTTTTTTATTATCAAATTTTTCATTTGTATTACCAGTAAAAGAAAGCCTCAATTAAGAGGCTTTTTTGTTATCAAGATAGTATTTAACAGCATCAACAATAAGTTGAGCTTGTGGTATATCTAGGCTTTTACTTGCTTGTTCAATTAATGCGATATCGTCAACGTGTAGTTTGAAACCTTTTACTTTAACTCCTCGTTTTTGGTCGCTTTTTGCTTGAATTTCTGTTATTGATTTTGCCATAAAATCACCTTGATTTATTAAGTGTCAATTGATATATTTAAGGTCATCGGAGAGGTTTCCCTCTCCTTTGAACTACTTTAGAATGCTGGCGAGCTTATCAAAAGTAGCAGAATTAAAATGAGTATTTTAGATTTCATTTTACTTCTCCTTAAGCCCTCATCGAAAGCTGAGGGTTTACTTTATCAACTCCCTGTTGATGGTTATAATTATAGGTTAACCTACTTTAAAAGTCAACTTATTTATTCAAAAATTTAAATATTTTTCTAGTTTTACTGGTTTAAATGAAGTCCTTGAAGAATTACTTTTTATTAGCTTTTTGTTTATTTTCTACTGCTACATTTGCATATCAGCAAAATTTCAACAGTGCTAAAACTCATTTAGTTAAAATCTATAAATCCAACCCAGAGCAAACCACATTCTATTGCGGTTGTGAGTTTTCATTTGACGGTAAAAAAGGTTCTGTAGATTTCAGTAAATGCGGTTATACACCGAGGAAAAATGAGGCGCGCGCATCTCGCATCGAATGGGAGCATGTCATGCCTGCGGAAAATTTTGGGCGTCATCTACAATGCTGGCGAAACGGTGGACGTAAAGAGTGTAAAAAGGACGTGACTTTCAACACAATGGAAGGCGATTTGCATAATTTACAACCAGCTATTGGCGAGGTGAATGGAGACAGGTCAAATTATCGCTACTCACAATTTACAAAAGAATTTACTCAGTACGGGCAATGTCAATCAGCAGTCGA
>NZ_NAST01000032.1 GCF_002142215.1 Gilliamella sp. N-G2 | reverse complement strand
TCGCTTATTAAGGCGATGGGGTAAAGAGAAAAAGCCAGAGTTAACAAATAGGATACAAAAACTACAAGAACAATCACAAATTCAATTATTAATTTAAGGGAAAAAGCACTCCTCAGTTTTGAGGACTAACACTCAGGGTTTTCGCAACTTAGAGTTACAGTATTCGTTCTTACACTTCTATTTCAAATAGAAACGTGCTATTGGAGGTACAATGCAAAATTTTAAAACAATTTTAGACGTCGCTATTGAAGCTCGCAATCGTGCAATAAGTAATTCGCTGTTACCCAAAGAGGTAATTGCTTTTGTTAATTTAATGCTAGATTCAGCTATATCAATACACAAAAGTGATACAAGAATGGCTGAGTACAAGGTTAGATGTGTTGCTAGCTTGATTCGGTATTTCACAACACCATCAATGACTTTATGGGATTCTAATAGCAAATTAAAAGAATATCTAGTAACCAATCAACTACCATGATAAACGTATATAACAATACTAGATGGCGTAAAGCCCGATTAACCTATCTACATCGTAACCCGTTTTGTGCTATGTGCTTAAAGCAAGGCAGATATGAACCAGCTACAGCAGTAGACCACATTATCCCCCATAAGTTAGAACCAGCATTAATATCTAAAGACCCAATCAAGATAAAGAAAGCCCAGAAACTGTTTTGGGATTCATCAAACTATCAGGGTTTATGTAGCACTCATCACTCAAGCACTAAACAACGTATTGAGAATAGAGGGGTAGAGATAGGATGCGATGTGAACGGTATGCCTTATGGTGGGCACTGGGTTGATAGTAAAAAAATAAATCGTTAATTTATAACAAGTTATTAAAAATCATAATAATAGGGAGGGGGTGGTAAATTTCTACAACTTTTTGTCTTCCAAACCGCCCACCCTCCTTTTTACGCAAAACCGCGAAATGAAATATTTTTTTTGGAGAACTTATGGCAGGTCGAAGACCAACACCAACAGCCTCTAAATTGGTTGCAGGCAATCCTGGTAAGCGACCACTAAATAATAATGAGCCTAAACCAAAAGAAGGCTATCCCGATGTACCACCCCACTTTAATAAACAAGCTAAAGGCATTTATTTATGGCTTTGTAACATGCTTAACGATATGGGTTTATTGACAGTTGTTGACGGGATCGCAATTGAGCGTTTAACAAAATGTTACATAGAAATACTGGAATGTGACAAGCTCATCGATGAACACGGACAAGTACAACAGGTTGTTAATACTCAGGGTGAATTAGTTCTTAAATCTAATCCTGCAGTAACTCAGCGTGCTGATGCTGATCGCAGATTACGCGCGTGGATGATTGAGTATGGCTTGACCCAAGCATCTAGATCAAAGGTGAAAGTAAATGGCAAAGAAGGAGAAAACGAAACCGACAGATTCTTTGATTGATAAAGCGACTCAATATGCGATTGACGTAACATCAGGGAAAATCTTAGCTGGTCCCGATATTCGAAACTCATGTAAACGGCATTTAGATGATTTAAAAAATGCAAAAGAAAAAAGGTTAATCTGGGATACCGAATCTGCTGATCGTGCTACAGATTTCTTTGAGGAAGTACTTAAGTTAAATGGTGGTGAACACGAAGGAAAGCCGTTTGTATTACTGCCGTGGCAATGTTTTATTGTAGGCTCAATATTTGGTTGGAAAACGTTAGATGGTTACCGCCGTTTCCGAATGGTTTACATTGAATCAGGTAAGGGGTCGGGTAAGTCGCCATTAGCTGCTGGTATAGGTCTTTATTGTTTAATGGCAGATAAAGAACCTCGCGCGGAAGTTTATGCAGCGGCAACAAAGAAAGATCAGGCTATGATTTTGTTTCGTGATGCTGTTGCTATGGTTGATCAATCCCCTGAATTATCTAACCGAATAAAAAAATCAGGTACAGGTCCAAATGTTTGGAATTTAACTTATTTAAGAAAAGGGGCTTTTTTCCGACCAATATCATCTGACGATGGACAATCAGGACCGCGCCCTCACTGTGTATTGATTGATGAAATACACGAGCATAAATCTAATAATGTCGTTGAAATGATGCGAGCTGGAACAAAAGGGCGAACTCAGGCAATCATCTTCATGATAACCAACTCAGGGCATAACAAAACCAGCGTTTGCTATGAGTACCACGAATACGGGCGAAAGGTTGCAGAACAATCATTAATTGATGATACGTTTTTTTCTTTTATCTGTTCGCTGGATGATGGCGACGACCCTTTTAATGATGAATCATGTTGGGCTAAGGCTAATCCCTCATTAGGTCACACGTTTACCGATAAATATCTGCGTGAACAAGTAACACAAGCTAAAGGGATGCCATCTAAAGAGTCGATTGTCAGACGCCTTAATTTTTGCCAATGGGTTGAGGCTGATAATCCGTGGTTGGCATCTGATATATGGATGGCTAATGAGCTAGATTTTGATATAGACGAATTGCTCGGTGAGGATTGTTATGCTGGGTTGGATTTGTCTGGTACTCGTGACCTTACAGCGCTATCCCTTTACTTTCCAAAACATAAAAAAGCATTTACTGAGTTTTGGACGCCAAAAGAAACACTTTTAGATAGGTCTAAGTCGGATCATGTTCCTTATGATGCGTGGGTTAAACAAGGGTATTTATTCGCTACAGAGGGTAGGGTTGTTGACTATAATTTTGTTGCTCAACGGCTGGGCGAATTAACAGCCAAATTTAATATCATTCGAATGGCTTTTGACCCTTACAGAATCAAATATTTTCAGCGTTCACTGGATAATGAATCAGTGAGTATTGAAATGACACCGCACGGGCAGGGATTTTTTAAATCAAAAGATTCTGGGTTGTGGATGCCACACTCAATTGAATTATTAGAAAAAGATATAACTGAGAATAACATAATAATCAAATATAACCCCTGCCTACGCTGGAATGCTGCTAGTGCTGTTCTCGAATCTGATAATAAAGAAAACAAGGTCTTTGCAAAAAGGAAAAGCACAGGTCGCATTGATGGCGTTGTTTCACTTGCAATGGCAAGGGGTTGTGCTGATGAAATGCAAGAACAAATAGGCAACCTTTCAGATCATATCTTAAACGTCGGAATACGGACACTATGAATCTATTTAAAATTTTTAAACGTAAACAAAATTCTATTAGTCGGCAAGAACTTACTGATTACATAGGTTTTTCAGTTGATACCTACAGTGGGCGTAAAGTTAGTCCAGCAATGGCTATGAAATTAACAGCAGTATTCGGTTGTGTCCGTGTATTAGCTGAATCGGTAGGAATGTTACCCTGTTTTCTATATAAATCAACAGATAGCGGACGAGTAAAAGCTCCAAAGGAAAGATTATATTCACTTTTATACACCGCACCCAATGACTATATGACACCTCAGGAATTTTGGGAGTATTTAATTGCTAGCCTTTGTTTACGTGGTAATTTTTATGCGTATAAAGTTAAAGCATTAGGTGAAGTTGTTGAGTTGTTGCCGCTTTTACCTAATAGCGTGCAGCCCAAACTTGATGAAAATTGGAATCCTGTTTACCAGGTAACATTTCCTGACGGCTCCTGTGATGTATTATCGCAAGACGAAATTTGGCACGTTCGCACATTTACAACCGATTCGTTAGTCGGATTAAGCCCAATTAGCTACGCTCGTCAAGCTATAGGGCTTGGATTAGCAACAGAGGAACACGGGGCACGTTTATTTAGCAATGGTGCTGTATCCAGCGGGGTGTTACAAACGGACCAAACCTTAACGGATGAAGCCTACAAACGGCTAAAAGAAAATTTTCAAGAACAACATCAAGGATTGTCTAACGCTCATAAACCCATGATCTTAGAAATGGGGCTTCAATGGAATAACATCAGTATGTCAGCGGAAGACGCGCAATTCCTTGAAACTCGTAAATTCCAACTTGAGGAAATATGCCGAATATTCCGCGTGCCACTACACATGCTGCAAAACACCGATAGGGCTACATTTAATAATATTGAAAACCTCGGTATGGGATTTGTTAACTACTCATTAGTACCGTATCTAACCCGTATTGAACAGCGCATAAATTTGGGTCTTGTTAATAAAGAAAAGCGAGGGCAGTTTTATGCCAAATTCAATGTAGGAGCTTTATTACGTGGCGATATGAAATCTCGTTATGAATCTTATGCAACGGGTATTAATTGGGGGATTTTGTCACCGAACGAATGCCGAGATTTAGAGGAACGCAACCCGAGAGAAGGTGGAGACGTTTATTTAACGCCAATGAATATGACTACTAAACCACAGGATAACAATAATGGTAAATAAAAAGAGACTGGATATACCATTCGAAATTAAATCAATCAGTGATTCTGGTGCATTTACAGGCTACGGATCGGTTTTTGGTGTGAAAGATAGCTATTCAGACATAGTGATTAAGGGCGCGTTTACAAATTCACTTAATAAGTGGAAAGAAAAAGGACGATTACCAGCTCTGCTTTGGCAGCACAAAATGGACGAACCTATCGGCTATTACACAAAAATGGTTGAGGACGATAACGGATTATACCTTGAGGGGCAGTTATTAATCGATGATGATCCACTCGCAAAACGAGCACATGCCCATATGAAAGCAAAATCATTATCTGGGTTATCAATTGGCTACATATTAAACGATTATGATTATGACAAGGAAAAATCCGCATTCATTTTAAAGGATATTGACCTTTGGGAGGTTTCCGTTGTCACGTTCCCTGCCAACGATGAAGCAAGGATTGATAACGTAAAAAGCATTTTTGAAAGTGGTGATATACCGCCACCAAAAGAAATTGAACGAGTACTGCGCGACGTTGGACTCTCCAGAACTCAGGCAAAGGCGTTTATGTCTGAGGGATACTCTTCACTAAAACAGCGAGATGTTAGTAATAGCGAAGAAAACGCATTAAATATTTTAAAATCAATTTTCAATTAGGAGATTAAATATATTATGGCAGTAGATCAAAAAGATGTAACACAGGTCGCGGAAGAACTTAAACAACAATTTGAGCAATTTAAATCTGCAAATGACCAACGTTTAGCAGGTATCGCGCAAGAAAAAGCCGCATTAGCAGGTCAGGTTGAAACATTAAACGGTAAATTATCAGAGTTAGATAATTTAAAAACATCATTAGAAAATGAACTAAAAGAAATTAAGCGACCGAATGGCGGTAATAAAAATGCGTCAGCACATAAAGAAGCGTTTGCCAAGTTTATTCGTAAAGGTGACGAACAAGGATTAGCCGAACTAGAACATAAAGCAATGCAAATTGGTGTTGATGCTGACGGTGGTTTTGCATTACCAGAGGAATTGAATACTGACATTCTATCATCATTGCGTAATGAAGTCGTGATGCGTCAAGAATGTACTGTTATAACTGTTGGTACACCAGATTGGAAAAAATTAGTCAATGAGGGTGGCATCGCTTCTGGCTGGGTTGGAGAAACAGAGGAGCGTTCAGAAACAGGCACGCCTAAACTGAGTATATTGGCACCTGTTTGGGGTGAAATCTACGGTAATCCACATGCGACACAAACCATGTTAGATGATGCATTTTTTAATGTTGAATCATTTATTACTAGTGAATTAACCACCGAATTTGCAGAGAAAGAAGAAGAGGCGTTCACTGTAGGTAATGGCGTTAAAAAACCAAAAGGATTTTTATCCTACGATACTGATGACAAAAAGGATAAAGAACGCGACTGGGGTAAATTACAAAAAATCACAGCAGGTGCTGCAGCAATATCCGCAGATGATATTGTTAGCCTCATCTACAGCCTACGTAAACCGTATCGCGCTGGCTCTAAATTCATGCTAAATAATCAATCATTATTAGCTGTGCGTTTATTGAAAGATGATAAGGGTAATTACATTTGGCAACCAGGATTGCAAGTAGGTCAACCGTCATTACTATCTGGTTTTGCTGTAGCTGAAAACGAGCAAATGCCAGATATCGGTGATGTGTCAGACAAAGCACCAATTGCGTTCGGAAACTTTAAGCGTGGTTTCTATATCTTTGATCGCATCGGTATTCGCATGTTACGTGACCCATACACTAAAAAGCCTTTTGTTGGTTTTTACACTACTAAGCGTGTGGGTTCAATGCTACATGATAGTAATGCTATTAAACTATTAACCGTAAACACCCCAACGACGAGAAAAGCGTAATTCGTTAACAATGCCCTTTATTAAATAAAGGGCTTAGAGGTTTTTATGTCTACTCTAACATATAAATTCCCAACGTTAGATGAAATCAAAAATCAATGTCGCATTGATAATGATGATGAAGATAATTTATTAAATATATATTTAAAGGCTGCAATTAGTAGAGCGCAGAATTATACAAATCGTATATTTTATGAGGATAAAATCCCTGATGGTGCATCTCAATCAGCTATGTTAGTTGAGCCAGATGTAAAAATTGCCATTCTATTGGCTGTGGGGTATTGGTATCAACAACGTGAAGATGTTACTAATGAGCAGTTATATTCTATTCCTCTTGGCTTTAATGCCTTATTAAACTCCTATAGGTATATACCAATATGATTAGATCGGCTGGTAAACGAAACCAAAAGATATTAATCCGCCGTAGATTTGACATTCCCACTGGTTTTAGTGATATAGACCCAAAATACACAAACGGGTTTTACAAATGGGCTAAAGTTACACAACCCAATTCAGCAACTTATTTTGATTCAATTCAGACCAACAATATTATCACCCATTATTTTGAAGTAATAGCTAATGACGGGATGCCAATATCTGTTGATTGTGAAATTGTATGGAGCGGTTCGGTTTACCGAGTTAAACGATGTCGTTGGTTAGATCAGTTAAAAAAATATCTTCTACTTGAATGTGAGGAGTTTGCTATCAATGAATGATTATAACGTTCATGTTGATTTTAAATTAACCGAAGTTGCAGAACTTGATCGAAAAAAAGTACGGAAAACTTTTGTCAAAATCGGTCGAAAAATTCAAGCAACATCAAGAGCATTAGTTAGTAAAAAACTGGTGTCCAAAAATGGCGAATATCCTGGATATCAAAGTGGTAAGTTGAGTCGCTCTATTGGTTATAAAGTGCCTCGTCCTACATCAAGACGTCCAGGTTTAATGGTAATAGTGATGCCTAACGTTAAAGGTGGCAACAACATGGAAAAACTGATGGGTCCATACTATCCAGCATTTTTGTTTTATGGTGTTAGACGTAATGCAAAACGTGGTAAAAGCCATAAAAAAGGGGACTCAGGTGGAACGCCTTGGCGTATTGCGCCGAGGGGTAACTTCATGATTGATGCATTAAATACCGAATCATCATGGAGTAAATACACGCTAGCTAAAGAGCTAGTCAACTCAATGAAGCAGGTTAAACAATGAAATTATCACATATCGTCCACACATTGCGCCATTTTAGCCCTAGCTTTGAAGGTCGTGTTGGGGGAGCTGCTGAATTTTCAGCTATTAAAGATACAGCATTTTTAAAATTACCTGCCGCTTATGTGGTTCCGCTTGATGATAGAGCAGAAGATAACAAGTCACAAACTGACTATTGGCAAAATGTGACTGAGGGGTTTGGGGTTATTGTTGTATTAAAGCCACTTGATGAGCGAGGACAACACGAAGCATACGACATTGTCGAAAACATAAAAACCGAACTTTGGCGAGCATTGCTGGGTTATGAACCTTCACCTGCGCATTATCCTATTCAATATGATGGTGGTGATTTACTTGATTTAGATCGAGGGAGAATTTTTTATCAATTTAATTTTAGTTCAGTGCGTGAAGTAGGGTTTGATGATACTCGACAATATTTTGATTTAAACGCTATTGATAACCCAATAACAGATCCTGATTATCAACCCGATCCAAATAACCCTGATAACACTCCGATGTATAACCCATTAAACATTGGTAAGTTTGATACCTGTTCAGGGGCTATTAATGAACAGGATTCAATGGTAACCGTTAATTTTGAACACAATAATATCTATGAGGACAATAATGTTAATTAAACCAGTGAGTGATAAGAGGGTATATGATCCAGATAATGGGGATTATTTACCAGTAAGCGGTCGTAACGTTGAGTTTAACCAGTACTGGGCTAGACGACTAGCAAATAATGATGTTGTAGAAATCACGAACATCAAAGTAAAACAAGAAAAAAAGGTAATTAAAAATGACAATTAGTTTTAACAATATTCCCGGCAATATAAAAGTTCCGTTATTTTATGCAGAAGTGGATTCATCTGCTGCAAATACAATTCAGGATAGTGGAGCGTCATTAATTATTGCTTATTCATTGGTTGAAAGTTCAATAGAACGTAATAAATTAATTATTATGCCAACCGCTGATCACGCTAAAAAAATTGCAGGGAGAGGTAGTCAATTATCTAGAATGGTTGAAGCTTATCGTAATATCGATAATTTTGGTGAGCTTTTTGTTATTGCTGTAGATGAACCAACTGCTGGCTCGAATGCAACTGGCACTATCCAAATATCAGGAACAGCAGAAGAAACAGGGACATTAAGTCTCTATATCGGTAATAGTAAAATTCAATCACGAGTAACCGTTTCTGATACCGCAGAAGCCATAGCAAATGGATTGCATAATACGATTAATGCCAACCCTGATTTACCTGTTACGGCAAGCTTATCCAATAGCACAATAACACTAACAGCAAAACACAAAGGATTGAGTGGTAACGATATTCCTTTATGCTTTAATTATTATGGAACAATCGGTGGAGAAGAAACCCCAGACGGTTTAAATATTGTTATTACTCAAATGAATGGAGGAACTGGTACTCCAGATTTAACACCAGTTATTGCTGCTATGGGTGACAAGCTGCTTGATTTTATCGCATTTCCATTTAACGACTTATCATCTTTGGCAACATTCAATCATGAAATGGATGATACTACAGGACGTTGGAGTTATGCACGACAATTATATGGACATACATATACAGCTAAAAAAGGTGACTTATCCGAACTTATCGAATTTGGTGATAAATTAAATTATCAGCATATAACTGTTGCAGGTTATGAGAAAACAATTCAAACAAGCATCGATGAACTAATTGCAATGCGAACTGCTCGCAATGCTATATTTATTCGTAATGATCCGGCTCGACCAACACAAACAGGATTACTAAATGGTGCATTGCCTGCATCTGATAGCAATCAATTTACACTAACAGAACAGCAATCATTATTAAGTCATGGTATTGCAACTGCATATGTTTCAAGTGGTAATTTATTAATTCAGAGAGATATCACGACATACCAACGTAATAGTTATGGTATTGCGGATAATAGCTATCTTGATAGTGAAACACTTCATACACTCGCTTATGTATTACGTAAATTACGCAGTGTGATCACATCGAAATATCCACGACACAAACTAGCCAATGACGGAACAAGGTTCGGTGCAGGGCAGGCAATAATTACGCCAGCGGTAGCTAAGGCGGAAATCAATGCAACTTATCGTCAGTTAGAATTATTAGGCTTAGTAGAGAACTTTGATTTATTTAAAAAGAACTTAATTGTTGAACGTAATGTTAACGATCCAAATCGTCTGGATGTGTTATTTCCACCTGATCTCGTTAATCAATTACGTGTTTTTGCTGTTTTAGCACAGTTTAGATTGCAATATCCAGAGGAGAAAAACTAATGACACAACGACGTATAGCTGGAACAACTTACATCAAAGTTGACTCTACACAACTGTCATTAACAGGGGGCATTGAAGTACCGATGAATACCAATGTTAAAGAAAGCGTTATCGGTTTAGATAATAGCGTCCACTATAAAGAAACGTTTCGAGCACCATATATCAAAGGAACATTTAAAGTGCCAAATGATTTCCCAATCGATAAATTGGTTTCGAGTGACTCAATGACGGTTACAGCAGAATTAGCCAATGGCAAAGTATACGTTTTATCTAATGCATGGGTTTCAGGCGAGGTTAATCACAATGCAGAAGAAGGCACAGCAGAAATCGAGTTTCACGGTGAAGAAGGATTTTATCAATAATGAAAGAAATTAAATTATCACAGCCTATTATGGCTCACGGCAATGAGTTACATGTGCTTGAATTAAAAGAGCCAACAGTCAAAGATATCAAAAAATTGGGATTCCCTTTTGATAGCAATATGATTGGTGACCCTAAAAAGGTGGCTGATTACATTGTTGCTCTGGGTAACGTTACGCCAAGCTCCGTTGAGCAACTTACACCTTACGATTTTTTAATGATCACGGGTGAAATTATGATGTTCTTTGGCCCAAAGGAGAAGATGGAGAATACACCGGAGGAACCGAAAACGGAATAATAACAATCGAATATCTAATAAATTTGTGTTTTGACCTCGCAAAATATTGGCAACTTTCCCCCTTTTATATCATTGAAGAACGTTCACTATCCGATGTTTTTGAACTATGTGAACAAGCAAACCGCATAGAAAATAGCAAGGAATCATAAATGGCAGGCTTTAACTTAAAAGCAGTTGTGACATGTGTTGATAAATTGTCGCCTCAATTAAATACCATGAAAGGCAAACTTGAAAAGTTTCAAAAAAAAATGAACAAATCAGGTTTTGGCAAACTTGGCTTAAAAGATGCTATAACTGGTGTGGCTATTTCTGCGCCGTTTGTTAAAGGGGTAAAAGATGCAATGGCGTATGAGGAAGTAATGGCTGATATCAGAAAAGTCGTTGACTTTGATACGCCAGAACAATTTAAACAAATGGGCCAAGATATTCGTGAAATGTCTTTAACATTACCAATGGCAGCCAAAGATATTGGTGCCATTGTTGCCGCAGGAGGACAAGCAGGTATACCCAAAGAAGATTTAAAACAGTTTGCCGAAGATGCCGTAAAAATGGGTATCGCTTTTGATACATCAGCTGAAGAGGCTGGTAGTACCATGGCTACTTGGCGAACAGCTTTAAATCTTACTCAAAAAGAAGTTGTTGGGCTATCCGATAAGATCAATTTATTGAGCAACACACAGAATGCAAAAGCCAAAGATATTTCAGATGTAGTTACAAGAATGGGGACACTTGCAGCAACATCTGGTGTCAGTGCAGATAAATTAGCTGCGTTAAGCTCAACAATTATCGCAACAGGTACTAATACCGATCAGGCTGCAACTGGTATTAAAAACTTTATGTTGACGTTGACATCAGGTAAAGCGGCGACCGCGAAGCAGCAAAAGGCATTACAACAATTAGGTTTCACATCAACCGAAATAGCCAAAGGAATGCAGAAAGATGCGCAAGGGACAATAATGTCGATACTTGAATCGCTGGGTAAAGTATCTAAAGATCGGCAGTCAGCAGCTTTAACAGTATTATTTGGAAAAGAAAGTGTCGCTGCGATATCACCATTACTCAATAATATGGAGTTATTAAAGGAAAACTTTAAACGTGTCGGTGATTCATCACTATATGCTGGTTCAATGCAGAAAGAATATGAGTCACGTTCAAACACGACCGCAAATAAACTACAGCTTTTTAATAATGCATTAACTAATGTTAGCTTAGCAATCGGTGATGCCTTATTACCGGTAGTTACTGAGCTACTAACACAAATGCAACCACTAATTGTTTCATTCGGTGATTTTATTCAGAAAAACCCTGAACTAGTAAAAATGGTTGCAATGGCTGTCGCTGGATTAATTGGTCTTCGTGTTGTTATGGCTGGTGTGAATATTATTGTTGGTATGTTATCGACATCTTTCACTCTTTTTAACGGGGTATTAAAAGGTGTTACTTTGGCAACAAAACTATTTACATTTGCACAAATAGCTCTATCAAATGCGTTTAAAATTGTTCGAGTTGCATCTATTGCTTTAAATGCAGTGATGGCGATGAACCCAATTGGTTTTATTATGACAGGTATTGCTATAGCAGCAACATTAATCATCACATACTGGAATGACATAGTTAAGTTTTTTCAATGGCTTTGGGGTGTTATTAAGCCTTACGTAATGCCTATTATTGATTTCTTTATAGCAACTTTCAAAGCTAGTGCTTCTTTCATTGTGAATGCTTGGGGTGCTGTTAGTAAGTTTTTTAATGGGTTATGGGAATTTATCAAACCATTTGTTATGCCTATTATTGATTTCTTTATAGCAACTTTCAAAGCTGGAGGTACAGCAATTGCAAAATCATGGGAAACTGTGACTAAATTTTTTAGTGACCTCTGGGAATTTATCAAGCCTTATGTAATGCCGATTATTGATGTATTTATTGTGCCATTTAAAAATGCTGGTGACGCTATACCAAAAATGTGGAAAAGCGTTGAAAATTTCTTTAAAGGGCTTTGGGATAAGGTTAAATCAGGCATTCAACCTCTAATTGATGCATGGGATTATCTTTTTGGCGATGATGAAAAAGAAGTAAACGTCAAAATTAATACAGAAAGCTTACCGAAAGAAATGACAAAACCAATGGTTGCTTATCCGTATTATCAAGTACCACAAATGCCACTAAATAACTTTTCAAATAACAATACAAATAGTAATAGGAAAGGTGAACTAGTTGTTAAATTTGAAAATGCACCAGAAGGTACAATAGTAAAAGAGACAAAACAAGCATCAGGCTTTAATACTAAAACCGATGTTGGATGGAGTCCATACGCTAACTTTAGGGGGAATTAATGAGTTTTGTAAGCTTTATGAACTTTAGCTGGTTCAGTAACTTACTACCAGCTAGTTTTCGAGGTGTACCGTTTCAAGTTAGCGGTACATCATCAGAATTTGGTCGGCGAAATCAAACACATGAATACCCATTTAGAGATGTGCCGTATACAGAAGATATCGGACGTTCAGCTCGTAAAAATAAAATTGATGCTTTTGTTGTTGGTGACGACCACAAAGAACAAGCCGAAAAATTGATAGAGGCAATTGAAGAAGAGGGAGCAGGAACATTAATACACCCGATTTTAGGTGAACTTAATGTCAATATAGTTGGCACAGCAACTGTCAGCAATTCTGTTGAAAATGGACGAATGAGTGTTATTTCATTTTCATTTGTTGAGGCTGGCGAGTTAATATTCCCTGATTCTTCTATAGCTACTGATGATGTGGTTGATGAAAATGCTGATAATGTTGATCAAGAGCTATTAGATGCGTTTGAAGATTTTGACTTAATCGATGCTCCTGACTTTGTACAGAATAGTATTCTTGATGACACTATGTCAATTTTAAATGACATAGCTGATGCTTATAATTCGATAACTCCGTATGTTAATGATGCGGTTAAAATTTTAAATGGTGATTTGTCACCAATTCTTGGTGCTGGAGGTTCATCAATTATCAACTCAATTAAAAATGTTTGGAATAGTGCTACAAAATTTTCAAATTCTATAAATGGGTTGATAGCAAGAGTAAAAGTGTTTAATGGTGTATCATTTATAAAACGTATTTTACCAGGTGCCATTTGGTCAACTGATAGTAAATCCACCAAAAAAAGAAAGAAAAATCAAAATTTAATTAATACAGCGATTCGAGTTACAGCGTTAACAGAAGCATCTCGAATAATCTCATCATTGCCGAAACAAGTTGAAGACAAAAGAAAACAAGCTTTTGCTCCAGTAGCATTAGAATCAACAAAAGGTAAAAAAGATAATTCTTTAGATCATGCGTCATCAGATAGTCATTCAACTGCTAGCATAATAAGCTCTTCTGTATCAACATCATCAACAGTTGAAAAAAATAATACAATTTCATTTGATGATTTGCTGGATATTAAAGAGTCTATTAACGAATCTTTTGATAAGGAATTATCACGAACTGAGCATGATGGTTTATTCATTGCGCTAACGAAATTAAAAGCTGCTGTTAACCAAGATATCAATGCACGTTTAATTAAAATAGAAAAAACAATTACTTATATTCCTAATGAAGTTTTGCCTGATATAGTTTTAGCTCACTACCTCTACAACAATGCTACACGTTGTGATGATATATCAATTCGCAATAACATTCTTCATCCTGGTTTTATTCCTGTTAAAGAGCTACGAGTACCTAAACCATGAATCAAAGTAAAGTTTTTTTGAAAGTTAATCGTAAGTATTTTGGTGGCTGGACTGATGTGAGCATTTCGGCTGGTATTGAGCGTCTAGCTCGTGACTTTAATGTCACTATAACTAGGCAATGGCCATCATCTGGAGATAATTCAGAAACGAATATTGATGTGAAAAACGGCGATTTAGTGGAAGTGTTTATCGATGATGATGTAGTTTTAACGGGCTACGTTGAAGCATTGCCAATTCGATATGATGCAGGGGCGTTATCAATGGGTATAGTCGGCAGAAGCAAAACGGCTGATTGTGTTGATTGTAGTGCCGTGCCAAAACAATATAGTGGCAGTTCAACTATTCAAGTTATTCAAGACTTAGTCAAACCGTTTAAATTAAATGTCAATAAGCAAGGTGATGATGCTGGATCGCTTAGTGTTCAGGCGGATCAAGGTGATACCGTTTTTGATGTCATTAGCAAAATAATGGGCATGCAACAAATAGTCGTATTTGATGATGAGCATGGGCAAGTGGTTATTGGTGATATAGGTTCAGATGAAGCAAAAACAGCACTAGTTTTAGGGGCTAATATTTTGTCTGCGGATACAGAAAAGAGTATTAAAGATAGGTATTCTGATTATTTTGTATCAGGTCAAAGTGTCAGTGATGATCAAAATTTTGGTGAAGCAACGTTAGCATCTATTAAATCCTCGTCTAAGGATGAAGGCATTTTAAGATATCGTCCTCTAATTATTAAACAATCTGGCGATTCAAATAATGGCACATGTCAAGAACGTTGTGAGATGGAAAAGACTTTGAGAGCCAGCAAAACTAGAGAAGTTACATATACGGTTCAAGGATGGCGACAAGGTGATGGAACTTTATGGAAACCAAATCAAATGGTTGTCGTTGATGATCCACTACTGGGTTATGATAATGAAAAGCTGGTTATAGCCGAAGTTAAATACAGCTTAAGCAGTCGAGGAACGTTATGTGAATTAAAAGTAGGGCCAATCGAAGCTTATTTACCTGATAAGAAGAAAACCAAGAAAAAAGGGGAAAAAGGGAAAAAATCTAACACTGGTGAGGTATTCTAATGCGTAAAGTTCTCAATAAAATAATGAATCTTGTGTCCAGAGGCTATATCACATTTAGTAATAGCGCTAGTAAATGCCAAACATTGCAAATCAAAATGTCAGGCGGTGAACAAAAAAGTGATGTTGAGCATATAGAGCCATATGGCTTTACTTCACGTCCGCTTGACGGAGCGGAAGCTGTGGCATTATTTTTGGACGGAGATAAATCGCATGGTGTAGTTTTAGTATCTGGTGACCGTCGCTATCGTATTACATCACTAAAAAAAGGTGAAGTAGCAATTTATACCGATGAAGGTGATTACATTATTTTTAATCGTAATAATGAAATCAATATAAAAACTAAACGATTTATTTTGAATGCTGATGATGCCATAGAACTAAATACTAAAAATTTAGTTGTCAGCGCAGCATCAGGAACACAATTTAATACACCATCATTGAAATCATCAGGAGAGATAGAGGATAAAACTAGCACTATTTCAAATATCAGAATCATTTATAATGGTCATACACATAACGAAACGAATACTGTTACACTCAATCCAAATCAAAAAATGAGTTAGTTTGTGTAAACATTTAACTCAAACGGGGTAAATTGTGCTTTTATTCTGTCAAAATAATATGTCATTTCAAAAGGAGCCTCTTTTGCTAATGTCCACAGATGCCCAGCTTGTTTTAATGCATCGTCTTTAGATGCTAGTTTAGGTTGTAACATTCTCATAACAGAATATGTAGAGCACAACATACCTTGCCGTGCTTGTTCATTTTTTGCATTACTAGTAGATGTTATTTGAATATTGGTTAATTTATCTTTTTCGCTAATCTTCAATACTACAGTTAACGTAACGTTACCTAGCTTGAATTCTTGATAACCGTTTGCACCATCATTTATTAAATGCAATTCATCTACTTTAATTTCTGCGCATTGTGGAATTGTGTTGAAGTATTTTTTTACTCCTTTATCAAACTGTTTAGCTGTTAACGATAGTTCTTTTTGCTCAGCGCTTGCTGAACTCGCTAATAAAACTAAAGCTAACAGAGATAATTTTTTCATTTTTATTCCTTATTACGTGAGTTTAATAATGTTTATAAACGTTAATGACAGATTGATTTCAATGTCATCACATACAAAGTCGCTTTATAGAGCTTTAATCATTTCTTTATTCACCTTTCGCCGAAAAAATACCAGCGATGAATCAGAACACCCTTACGGCTGGTGGGGCGATTCATACCCTAGTATAGCAAATGACAAAATCGGATCACGCCTTTATTTATTAGCTCGCTCAAAATTAACCAACCAAACAGCAAACTTTGCAAAAATTTATATAAAAGAAGCGGTGCAATGGATGATTGATGATGGGATAGCGTCTCGGATAGATGTTTCAGTAATGCGAACTGATTTAACCGTTTTAGTTGCTACTATCAATATTTACAAAAAAGATGGGCGCAATGAGGTGTTTAGGTTTGACAACTTATGGAGTGATATTAATGTTTAGTGGATTTTCAAGGCCAACATTACCGGATTTAATCACAACTATACGCAATGATTTATATGCGCGTCTTGCTGTTGATGATGAATTAATTTCATTGCGTCGTAATGATCCAGAAGTATATGGACGAGTTATTGCAGGAGCAACTCATGTATTATTGGGTTACATTGAAAACATGGCAAAAAATATTTTACCGGACCAAGCCGATGAAGATTGGTTAATTAGACATGGCAATATGAAGCGTTGCTATAGAAAACAACCTAACCCTGCTGTTGGTTATATTCGATTTGATGAAGTTGCGGACGGAATAGTTATCACCAAAGACCAAAAAGTCAGGCGCCAAGTTGATCAGTGCATGTATACAGTTACGCAAACAACAACATCAGCCAATAATGTTTTAAGAGTGCCAGTGGTATGTGACGAGTTAGGGAAAAAAGGTAATTGCGATGATGGCACAAGTATGTCACTGATAACTCCCGTTACTGGATTATCATCAACTTGTTTTGCTGATTCTATTGAGTCAGGTACTGATGTTGAGGATTTAGAATCTTTTAGAAAACGAGTTATTGATAGGTGGTATTACACTCCTCAAAGCGGCGCCGATCAAGATTATGTTCAGTGGGCAAAAGAGGTTCACGGTGTTACACGATCTTGGTGCTACCGTCACTGGGCTGGTGTAGGCAGCGTTGGTTTAATGGTTGCAAATAATGATCCTGTCAACCCAGTTTTAGACAATACCACAATTCAACATGTCAAAAAATATATTGAGCCATTAGCACCCGTTGCCGGCTCGATGCTAATTGTTTTTTCGCCTGTACTGAAACCCATTAATTTTGAAATTATGGTCACACCGGATAATCCAGAAATTCGTTATCAGAT
The DNA here is from genome assembly GCF_002142215.1 of Gilliamella sp. N-G2. Classification (GTDB taxonomy): domain Bacteria; phylum Pseudomonadota; class Gammaproteobacteria; order Enterobacterales; family Orbaceae; genus Gilliamella. Next base: position 3,353 of record NZ_NAST01000032.1, on the reverse strand, counting down.
AGAAGCTGAATTGAAAGATTTTTTGTTGCGTGATGGTAAACCTCAATCAACACTATTTAGATCACGTATTAGCGAAATTATTAGTTCATCATTCGGTGAGTACGCTCATGAATTAGTTTACCCCAATAAAGATATTTTTATTGATAAAAACCAGGTAGCTGTCTTCGGGGGAATTAGATGGATTTAGAAAAACAATATCAAAGTATGGTCGGGCACTTATTGCCCTATGGACCAGCATGGGATAAATCAGAGCCGATACTTTTATCACTAGCATTATCACTATCAAAAACTCATGTTCGATTAGATGATTTAATGCAAGAAGTCAATCCAAAAACGACGACAGAACTTATAAATAGATATGAGCAAATTTGCGGATTACCTGATAGTTGTTATCCCTCTGAGGTTCAAACATTGACCACTCGTCGAAATCGTTTAGATTCTAAAATAAATTTAATTGGTGGCATAAACAAAGAGTTTTTTTTGCAAGTCTTGCATGCCAACAGCTATTTAGATGCCACTATTACTAATTATAACAATGATATTTTTACATGTGAATCGACATGCCAAGACTATCTATACGATGAGCATTGGCGTTATTACTGGATTATAAATATACCTCACAACTACCAAATAACAGAAATGACTTGTAATGATGAGTGCGATTCACATTTGAGAGCGTGGGGTGATAAACAAATCGAATGCATAATTGAAAAATTATGCCCATCACATACTTATGTAATTTTTAAATACGGAGCAATAAATGCATAGAATCGACACATCAACCGCCCAAAGAGATAAATTTGGAACAGGTAAAAATGGTTTTACAAGAGGGAATCCTCAAACAGGAACACCAGCAACGCAACTAGATTATTTGTATTGTGATGCAATTCAAGAAGAGATTGCTAACGCAATTGAATCAGCAGGTTTTACGCTTGATAAATCAAAGCATAACCAACTTGCTACCGCAATTAAAGAGTTTGTCAGCGGAGCGGTAAAAAAAACTGGTGATACGATGTCTGGGCAACTGATTTTGTCAGAATTCGGAATAAAACACAGATATACTGATAGTGAAAATCTAATTGTGTTGAGAACGCTCGGCGATAATTACTCGTGCATGTTCTATGATGCAGAAAAAAAACAATGGCTGAGTAAATTAGTATATAACTCAACAACAAACTCTTGGAATTTTCCAAGTATTGACGATGTTAAAATTAACAATAAATCAGTATTAAAAACAAGCGATTACGGGATTGGCTCATTTACAGGTGCACAGTTAGAAAATCCAGATGAGACATTGCTCGGAGGATGTTATGCAACTCGAACAACTGCTTACCCCGATCTATCCGAATTTCAAAATCGAAACGACTCAGCCAGCCTCGTTGTTTATCCAGCTTGGACTAAAGGTTGGTCAGTTGAAAAACTAGCTGTCGTTCAGGGTAAAACGCCGAGGGTTTTCTATCGTTGCTCAAATCCCGATTTTAAACAGCCGTTTTATGAGGTTATCACCACAGCCAATGTTTCTAATTATATCCCTGTTGGTGTTCCATTACCATATCCAACTAATAAACCACCGTCAGGATGGCTTGAGTGTAATGGATCGTGGTTCGATAAAAATCAATTCCCCAAATTGGCTGCTGCGTACCCATCAGGATCATTACCAGATTTGCGAGGCGTTTTTATTCGAGGTAAAGACAATGGTCGAGGATTAGACCCAAACAGGGCTATTTTAAGTTATCAGGATGACGCTATTCGTAACATTTACGGTGAATTATCGCCGATTTCCGAGTCATTTGGAGCATCTCCCGTGGCCACTGGCGCATTTAGATATTTTGAAAAACACGCTGATCATTCGCCTGCGCATATAGACGTAGGCAGTGTGGGCGGGGTAACATTCGACGCATCACGAGTTGTAGCAACAGCTAATGAAAACCGCCCCCGCAATATCGCATTTATGTATATCGTTAAAGCAGAATAAAGGAGAAAATAATGAAATATGAATTACAACCTGCATCAGCCGTATTAGATAAAAATGGTCTAACCATCACCGCTGGCTGGGCAATCGTTTATAATGTTGATGCTAAAGGCGAATTTTTACAAGCCACCTATCAATATTTACCAACGGGTGTTGGCTTACCGGCTAATGCTTATTTAGACGCACCGAAAAACGTTAAAGATAATCAAGCCATTATACACAATGGCCAAAAATGGACTTACCCTAAAGATTTACGTGGTACCACAATCTACTCTACCGAAACAGGTACAGAAACGACTATGCAAGAGGTTGGTGACATTCCTGAAGGTTATACCAACTTAAAACCAGTCAGTGAATTTGATGTCTGGAATGGTGAAAAATGGGTGTTAAACGCTGAGAAACAACATCAATATGAAGTCAATCAAGCTTTAGCTAAGAAAAATCAGCTTATTGCTGAAGCAACAATTCAAATCAGTTATTTACAAGATGCCATTGATACAGATATAGCGACTAATGAAGAAACTGAGCTATTTGCTAAATGGAAAAAATATCGTGCATTACTAAATCGTATTGATGTTAATCAAGCGCCAAATATCAATTATCCAGATAAGCCGCAATTGAGCTAACAACCATCCTATCGATCTTCAGCTTACAATACTCTACAGCATCAGACAACATCACAAAATCTGCAATATCAAACATAGTTTTATCATTTTGATAGAACACGTAGTTATGATCGTCTTGACTGTTGATTATGTAGCATTCGCCCGATAATTCTAAATCGTAATCGTCGGGCTCTGTTCTCACATAAATTGGTATAGTGTATTTGATTGTTATCATGAGATTAAAAATATTTTAGTTTTATGTGAACGAGTGATGTGGAATTTTGGAAAAATGATAGCATATTTTACAATCAAAAGTGTGTACATTTTTGCGTACATATTTATTTTTACTTTGAATTTAATTTATTTAAAAACATGATATTATTTAAATAATCACATAATCATGGAAGTAAAAAGTAGGCTGTATTTGATCGTTTTTCATTCCGTTATTTTGCTCTTAAGTTTTCATTTTAATTTCAATTGATTATATCATTATTTAGCTAATCTTATTTATGAACATTACAATGATGTAAGAATAGATAAATTCCAATAGTTAATCTTTAAACTGACTTTACTGTGAACTATAAAAATTTATTTTAATTAACTTTATTTATAATAATATTCAAAACAAAGGTTTTGTGATAAATTTATTAGAATAATTAATTTGTTACACTGTCACAAATATAATGTTTTAATCATTACTAATCGAAAGATTGATAGGTTAATAAATAGCTAATGTGCTTTTTATCTTATTTTATATAATATTTGTTGTTATTAAC
>NZ_NAST01000031.1 GCF_002142215.1 Gilliamella sp. N-G2 | reverse complement strand
TAAATACACTGTTTTAAAACAGAAAAATAAAAAATAACTATTTAGGAACATTAAACTTACAATTAAGGAAATAATAAAATGAATAATACAAAAAATTCATTAAAAATAGCTGGAATCGCTATTGCAGTATGCTCATTATTTATGTCTTCAACAACAATGGCTTTTCAACCAGGTTCTACAGAAGATTTTTTAGGTCATGAAGTTGGACCTACATATCATACAGCAGCTGAGGCAGTGAGTAGTAATGATTATCTTCCAGGACCTCCTAAAAATGATTCAGCAGTATTTGAAGCAGACAAAGCTGCATATCAAGAAGGTTATAAATTAAAAGATACAGCTCGCTGGAAGCAAGCAACAATGGATGCAGATTTACATACAACTAATATGGCAAAAATATTTTCTGAACCAATGGGTATTACTATTTCACAAGAAACAACACCAACTCTTTATAAAATGTTAGGTGATCTTCTTGTTGATTCAGCAGATAATGCTACCAAAACAGCAAAAGAAGCGTATATGAGAGAGCGCCCATTTGTATTCTTTGGTAATCACACCTGTCAACCTGTTAATGAAGAAGATCGTTTGCGTAAGAATGGATCATATCCTTCTGGACATACTTCTTATGGATGGACTGTAGCATTAGTACTTGCTCAAATGGCACCATCTCATGCAGAAGCCATTATAAAACGTGGTTATGAATTTGGTCAAAGCCGAATGATCTGTGGTGCTCACTGGCAAAGTGATGTTGATGCAGGACGAATTGTAGGTGCTGTTGAATATTCTCGCTTACAAACTCTTCCTAAATTCCAAGAAGATCTTCGTAAAGCTACAGAAGAAGTTAAAAGTCAATATAAATCATCAAAATAATTAATTGATTCCACCCTCTTAAGATATTTTCAAAATACTTAAGAGGGGAAGTTTTATATTAATAATATTAAAACTTATTAAATCAATTATTTTTTAGAGGATGACAATTTATTGAACAATATGAACCAATCTAAAATACATCTTTTTCAACTCTAATAAGCTATCATATTTTATCTCATCGTTCTTATTATTCTATAACATGAAAAAAATAAATTTATTGATATCTGCACTTTGTTTTTTATTGCCATTTACTGTTATGGCAGTAGAAGTCAATGATGTAACTGGAATGACACCGATTCAAGTTGCAGCAGTTGTGCAACCAGAATCTACTCAACAAGTTGTTGATATAGTTAAAAAGGCTACTGGACCAATTAGTATCGCTGGTGGTAAATATAGTATGGGAGGACAAACAGCAATCCAAGGGGCGGTGCAAATTGATACTCGTAAATTAAATCATGTTATTGACTTTAAACCTGAACAAAAACTGTTGACTATTGAGACGGGGGCAACTTGGCTTCAAGTTCAGGAGCTTATAGATCCCTATGATTTATCTGTAAAAATAATGCAAAGCTATGCTAATTTTAGTATTGGTGGATCATTAAGTGTTAATGTTCATGGCCGATATATAGGTGAAGGGCCTATAATTCTTTCGGTAAAACAATTCAAAATTGTGTTAGCTGATGGCAAAGTAGTAATAGCTAGTCCTGAGCAAAATCAAGATATATTCTATGGTGCTATTGGTGGATATGGTGGTCTAGGTATAATCACTGAGGTGACATTGCAACTTGCTGATAATGTAAAAGTAAAACGCATTAGTAAGGCTATGCCAATTACAAACTATTATCAATATTTTATCCAACATATTCGTTCTGATAAAAAATCAATATTCCATAATGCGATAATTTATCCACCAGACTATAAAAGAGTGAGATCTGTTACTTATAAACAGACTGAAGAACCATTAACGATTTTGCAACGATTAAGATCTGATGATAAAAAATCGCATAATCTGGAAAAGCCAATCAAAATTGTATCTTCCTCGTCTACTGGTAAAAATTTACGTAAATTATTTGATGATTTTTATTATATAAAAAAAACAGTCATGTGGCGTAATTATGAGGCTAGTTATGATGTTTCGTATTTGCAACCGATATCGACTAAAAATAAAAGCTTTGTTTTACAGGAATATTTTATACCTGTTGATCAATTTGATCACTTTTATCCCAAATTAGTCACTATTTTGAAAAAAAATAAAGTTAATGTTATTAATATTTCTATTCGTCACGCCAACCAAGATAGTGGTTCATTACTGGCTTGGGCAAAATCGGAAGTATTTGCGTTTGTAGTCTATTATCAACAAGATACTGATGAATTAAGCAAACAACATGTTGGTAATTGGACAAGGGAATTGATAGATGCTGTTTTGGAAAATCAAGGAAGTTATTATCTACCTTATCAATTACATGCGACAACAGAACAATTTCAAAGAGCATATCCACAAGCTGAGCAATTTTTTAAGCTTAAAGCTCGTCTAGATCCGCACAATAAATTCAGTAATATGTTATTAAAACGCTACCATATCGAAACTGTTCAATAACATAGCGCCAGCAAGATAATTAGTTATTTTTTGTTAAATAACTAATTATTTAAGCAGATATTATCTAATATCGATAAAGTTCAATACATTGTTTAACATAAGAAAAAATTTATTTTTAAACTTATCTAAGCTTTATTTTAATGTACTATACAACGAATATTAAACATAAAATTATTTGTAGATTTTAATATTAATTTTTCCTGTCTTTTTTATCAACCATATTGATAATAAACTAGTTTTTTAATGCTTCTAATACTAGTCTAAATACATTTGAATGCCCCTTGCGACTTGGGTAATAAATATAAAAAGGTTCATATGTAATTGAATATTCAGGTAGTAATTCTATAAGTTGTCCTGATGCTAATTCATTTTTTACATCTGGATAACCAATCCAACTAATACCTAAACCATCAAGAGTAGCTTGTTTTCTTAAATGATTATTGATTGTGAAATGAGAAATAGGGTGATATTGAATAATATTACCTTTATCGGCAAACTCCCATATCGATTCCATTCCATATTGGGTTGAAACTTTTTTGCCAATTAATAAATGTTGATCTAAATCATTTATCTGTTTTGGTCTTGTTCTCTGATGCAAATAATCAGGACTAGCCACTAAAGCCATTCGCAATGGATCTGATATTTTTACTGCTATCATCTCTTTTGCCAAATCATTTCCAATTCGGCAGCCCATATCGAAACCTTGTTTGACAATATCAACTAAGTTATTGTCACATTGAATTTCAATTTTAATTTGTGGATAGCGTAGTGAAAATTGGCTTAATTTAGGGTATATAAAATTTTCAATAGCAATATTAGATGCATTAATTCTAATGGTACCCGATGGAGTATCAAGGTAATCCCCAAGAGCCGCAACTTCTTCATTGATTTGTCGATAGAGAGGGGCTATTTGTTTATAAAGTTGTTCACCTGCTTCTGTCAATGATAGGCTTCGAGTCGTGCGATTAAATAGTCGTAAACTCAAACGTGTTTCTAAGTTTCGCATGCTATGACTTAGTGCTGATGACGAAACACCTAAAGATTTAGCTGCACCAACAAAGCTTTTTGCTTTAGCTATAGTAATAAAATAGTTTAGTTCATTATAGTTATACATCGGATATAAATAGAAAATTAATGAATTTAATTCATTATACTATAAATGAATAACACGTTTATCTCAATAAAAGTTAACGATAAAATAATCATAATTAAAATTGAATTTTTAACAATTTATAAAATTATTCAATCTATTATTAGTTATTTAGGAGAGAGAGTATGGATTATATAAAATTAGGTAATTCTGATATTGAAGTCTCACGATTTTGTTTAGGATGTATGAGTTTTGGCGATCCTGCTAGTAAAATGCATGATTGGACACTTAATCCAGAACAAAGCGAAACAATCATTAAACATGCCTTAGATCTAGGAATTAATTTTATTGATACAGCAAATACATACTCTAGTGGTACTAGTGAAGAATATGTAGGAAGAGCGATTAAACGAAATATAGCTCGAGACAAAGTAATACTGGCTACTAAAGTCTATTTTAATGAAGGGCATTTATCTAAAACAGCAATTGAACTAGAAATTGACGGTTCCCTGAGACGATTAGGTTCCGATTATGTCGATTTATATATTATCCATCGTTTTGATTACAGTACACCAATTGAGGAAACTATGGCTGCTTTACATCGTTTAGTACAGAGTGGTAAAGTACGAGCATTAGGTGCTTCTGCGATGTATGGTTATCAATTTTATAATATGCAATTAGGCGCCAAACAAAATGGTTGGACGCCGTTTGTTTCGATGCAGAATCACTATAATTTATTATATCGTGAAGATGAAAGAGAATTAATTCCTGTCTGTAAGCAATTCAATGTTTCATTAACCCCTTATAGCCCTTTAGCTGCAGGTAGACTCTCTCGATTAGAATGGCAAACCAATACACTACGTAGTAAGACTGATAAGACTGCTATTACTAAATACGATAGTACCCAACAAATCGACATGAATATAGTAAAAAGAGTTAATGAAATTGCGCAAAAATATGCTGTAACCATGACTCAAGTTGCTCTGGCATGGCAATTTGCCAAAGGAATTACTTCCCCAATCATTGGGGCAACCAAAACTCAATATTTGGATGATGCGATAGGAGCATTGAAGATTTCCTTAACTAAGGATGATATTGCTTATCTTGAAGAACTTTATATTCCTCATAAAATTATGGGTGCGATTTAAAAAAATTTTTTCTTGAATAATAATTCGATACCAAGAGATTTTTGTTTATTAAAATATAAAGCTATTCAATGCTTTTTGTAGGTTATTTTTATTATCTTAAAATATAAATTTTTGAATAACTAATTAATTAATATAATTCCTAAAATAATAAATAGAGTTCCTATATAAAAAGAATGATTAGGCATACTATTGAATATAATTATCGTTAGTAATGTAGAAAAAATTGGCTCAGATAGTTCAGTTACTTGAACTTTTCCTGGGCTCATATATTTTAATGCTTTCGTTGTGCAGTAAAAACCTAAAATAGTTGGAAATAAAGCTAAAGAAACAATACCAAGAAGAATATTTATATCAATCTTATAATTAAAATTAAATTGTACTATAAATGGAAAAAATAAATAAACTGTCCCGAACATTAATAAATATTTTGTAAGATATATTCCTCCTGTTAATTTGAACTTTTTAATCAAAACAGAAAACAAACCATATCCAATTCCTGCAAAACTAGCATTTAATAAAAGTAGTGAACTAGTAGATCCTTTCCAAGATATAATAAAGATACCAATAATAGCTAATAGAGCACCAATAATAGAACTAATTGATATTTTTTCTTTTAAAATTAAAGCACAAAAAAATAATGCTGAAATTGTAGCAGAAGCCATCAAAATAATAACAACGTTTGGTGGGCTACCATAACTATATGCGATTGTTTCAAAGAAGAATAATATGAAAATTCCTAAAAATGAACAAATAGCTATTTCAATGAATAGTTTATTTTTGCTTTTAGCATTATTTATATGGTTTTTCTGGATTATATTTGGAGTTTTTATTAATAACAATACTACGAATAAATATGCCACCAATGTTTTGAGAAAAGCTATTTGTTCCGACTCCAATCCGCTATTGATAAGTAACAAACTTATTATACCTATACTTGCATTCTGAAGAGCTGCACATAAAGCAAAAAAAGTTCCGATAATAACTTTATTTTCCATATTTTTATTTTAGATGTATTTGAAATACTTAATTCATTTTATATTAAAGCTGATAGATTTGTCTCATCCTTTATTATTCTGTAATTCTTTAGTCACATTTTTTAATGAGACTTAATTTGGAGTTATGCAAGTTGTAATACATTCATTATCAATAATCAAACAATAATTTAAAGTTATGTATTAATAGATTAAAATGTATTGTTATACTTAAAGGGCTAAACAAAGATATCGAAAATTACAATTTATTATTTATTTCTAATCATTAGGTTAATAACAATAATACTTATTAGAGCCAATAAAAAAGCAATTAAATAATTAAAATAATCTGCAATTGTCATTGAAATTGAAGAGCCGATTATTTCAGAGAATAATAAGCTGCTCTGAAAAATAGCATAATCTGTAGCTGTTTGCTTTCCTTGCTTGGCAAAAATCATCGTGATGGTATAAATACTAACATTAATCGTTCCTATACCAATACCTAAAATAGTCATCATAATGGTAGTCGTCATAGGATTAATATAACCAGGCATATAGTAAAGTAAACACCACAACAGAATTAGGAAAAATAATAAAGAAAAACCAAGTTTAAGCGTTTGATAAGGGTGTTTAGTTTTTAATAAATAGGCTGCAATGGCACAACCTAAAAGCATAGTTAAATAACCACCAATACCTGTATAGATACCAACATCACTCACAGAGAACCCATGATCCAGTAAAATAAATTTAGTTGTGGTTAAAATTACCGAACCAGCAAAAGGTATCATTATCGCAAGCAATAGCATATGGTTAGCATTTTTTCGTTTAAAAAAATTGTGGATTCTTGCTCGCGAATTGGATCGTGAATTGTGGCCTAAATTGGGCTCTGTCCATATAGTGAGTTGTATAATCGATACAAAAATAATCACAACTAACAATAAGATACTATAGGTTTTTCCTAAATAATCATAACAAACGGTTACTCCAGCCCCGCCAATAAGCATACCAGTAATATTGCCCATTACTTGAATACTATTTATCTGGCTAATTGTATTGTTTTGCGATAAATCTGCTGCAAGTCCGTCAGTTGCAATATCGAGTGTTGCAGAAACGATACAAGAAAAAATGATAACTATAAGAAGATAAGTAGTGGTTTCTGATGTGAAAGGGGTGAAAGCAATAATGGTTATCAAAATTGCTAATAGACATTGCATTGGTAGTAACCAGCTTTTTCGATAACCTATTTTAGTTATCCAGTGATTTTCGACTAACGGCGCCCATATAAATTTGATAACCCAAGGCAAACCCGCTAGTGGAATCATTGCTATCACGGCTAACGAAACACCTGAATCACGTAATAAGATAGGATAGGCGTCAAAAGCCAGTCCTACTGGAATTCCTTGTATAATGTAGAGCTGTGCAATAATAAATAAAAAATAGTTTTTTTGTTTATCAGCGAAGATGGTTTTATAGTCCATGAGGTGTTTTATAAGCTTCTATAATAAATATATTATAAATTCTATTCTCCAAAGGATATTAGCTGATAAATGGTAGCTTTATTTTGTTGTAAACGCAAATGATATTTGTTATCGTTTATTTGTTTGGAGGATATATGCATTTGGATAAATTACCTAATAATAAAAAAAACAGTTCATTCATTGAGTTACAACCTGGTTTAGCGGTATGTGTGAATAGTGCCGATGATCTAAATGCCATTGATTTGAGTAAAGCATTTCCTAGTAGTGATAAATGTTTATGTTTTAATTGTCAGTTACAAGGTAAGTTGAGCATGCAAGTTAAAGGTAGAAAACTTGTTACCCATAAAGGGGATTTGACTTTCGGCTTTGCTGATGGTGAGACTTTTCATCTACAACACTCTAAAGATTTTTGTAACATTGAAGTTATGATAATGCCAGAATTATTAGATGTTTTACTCGGCGAAATCGATTTTCAATTTTCTAATCTGGATAAGAAAGTGAATTTTTTCCTGCATCATCATCCAATTCATCAAAATAGCAATGTATTATCTTGTGCTCGAGAGCTATTCTACTTGATGCAAAACACGGACCAATCAAATCGATTATTAGTCTATGCCCATGTATTAAAATACTTAAATTGGTACTTCAAGTCTTTTGATAATCATTTAGGGCGTCAAGAATTTACCCAATGGGAGTATAAACAATTTAATGATGCACGTGACTATTTAATCAGTGATTTAACCAATCCGCCAACCATTGATTGGTTAGCTAAGCAAGTTGGTCTTAATCATAGCAAGTTAAAAAGAGGATTTAAGCAGATTTTTGGTAAAAGCATTTATGCCTATTACTTGACGGAAAGAATGAATAAAGCTAAACAATTATTAACTGAAAATAGTGTTACTGAAACAGCTATTATGTTGGGATATAGTAATATTAGTCATTTCAGTTCAGCATTTAGGAAACAGTTTGGTGTGTTACCTAAAGAGATGCGCCGCCAGCATTCATATAATAATGTTAAATAGTGGCAGCACAGATCAAAGTTACTAATATTAGGTTGTTACATAAAACATGTTAATAGTTATAAATGAAACCAACGCCGATTGTTCTCCCTCTGCCTGGTGATCCAATGGTTGCATCTGGACCATCCGGATACATGGCTGGAATATAATATCCCCATATATCATAAGATTTATTGAGCAGATTATCGCCCCATACATAAAATTCAGCATTTTCAGTTTTAACGGCAATTCGAGCATCAAGTTTGTTATAAGCTTTCAAATCAAAATTATTTTGCACATCGGCTTTACGAGAGCCAATATAACGATCTGTTACTTGTGTTTCCAATGATATTCCTGAAGCTAAATTAAGCGGTATAGAGTGCAAAATGGTTAAATTAGCATTCCAATGCGATGTATCCGGTACTTGGTTATGTTTTTTCACATGAGCTAAACTTTGGCTTGGAGTGCCGACTATTTTAGCATTGGTGTAACCTATGCCGCCGGTAAAGTCCAAGTTTCCAGGTGCTTTCCAAAAACCATCTAGCTCTACACCATAACTTCGAATATCATAATTTTCAACCACAGATACAAATGTTGCTGGATTGTAAGCCATTAAATGTTCACGTTTTGTATCGTTATAAAATAGTGCGGTATTTAGTCCAACGGTATTATTTTCAGTTTTTAATCCAATTTCATAAGTGTTTACATAAGCTGATTTATAGGCTTGGTCTGAATAACCCAATGTGGCAAAATCGGTCCCTTCATCATTAAAACCACCTGTTTTATAACCTCTAGAATAGAGTCCATAAAGGGTGGCATTATCATTTAGAAGATAATTTAATCCGAGTCGACCAGTAGTATAATGATCAGTTATTTTTTGTTTATCAAATGCTAAAGTTGGCATCCCCGGTGCATTGTCGGTATAAATTGAGTTAGCTGACCATTTTGCTCGATAATTTTTCTTTTCGTAAGATTGGCGAATGCCGGTTGTTAATTTCAATTTTTCGGTAAGAGGATAAGTAATTTCCCCAAACAGACCTACATTATCTGTCTCAAACTTTCTCTTAATATCAGCATTTAAAGGATTAGTCGGGTAAAAAACATCTATAACATCATAAGTATTTCTATGTCGGTTATTAGTATAATAATTAACTCCGGCAACCCAAAATATAGATGCATCAGGTTTTGAAGAAATTCTAAATTCTTGATTGAAAAGATTCTCTTTAGTTAAAAACGACCAATTTGAAGGAGGGGATATACCTATTAAATGGTTATATAATTTACCTTCGTAAATCGGTGCTCGATTGTCATTTTTAGAGTAAGAATAACTTGTTATAGAACTTAAAACACTATTATCATGTTGATGTTCAACTTTAAAATTAAAACGGTAAATATTTTTGTCATTCTTATCGCTGCTATTAGGAATGTTAATTTTTGGATGGTGACCGTAAGGACGCATAACATACATATCATCCATGCCCATTGCATCTTCTAATTCAGTAATAAATGAGATAGATGTGAGTTCTGAAGCTTCCCATAACAATGAACCTCTAGCGATTTTATTTCTAAGAATACTCACTGGTTTATGATCATTAACATTTTCTAAAATACTATCTGCTTCATCATAACGGACAGCAAAACGGCCACTTAGCTGCTCGGTTAAAGGACCGCTGATGACACCTTCTGTTAATATTTGATGGTCTTGTCCAAATTCGGTTCTAAAAGTTGATTCAAAATAACTAGTAGGTTTTTTCGAAATAACATTGATGGCACCAGCCTCACTATTTCGGCCAAATAGTGTTCCTTGTGGACCTTTTAATACTTCGACACGCTGAACATCAAGTAAATTTAAGGTCGTATTACTTCTTGACTGTGGCATTCCATCTACGTTAATACTAACTGAACTGTCATCGCCACTCATTGGCAATACCGAGCCGACGCCACGCATCCGTATAGATTTCGCCGCTCCCATATTACTAATTACTTGTACGCCAACGGTATCGTTTAAAGCTTTTTCTAAAGTTGTTTCCCGTCGGTCAACTAGTTTTTTATCGTCAACAATATTGACCGTAAATGGAATATCCTTGGCAGACTCTTTTACATGCCTAGCAGTAACGATTAATTGTTCTATTTGATCACTATCGTCTTTTTTTTCAACTGTATCTGCCATTGCGTTGAACGATAAACAGAAAATACCGGCCATTAACCACGGTGAATTAATAATAATTTTTTTCGAAGATATGGGGAGATTAGTTACTCTATCAATAAAAGCTAATTTGTATCTCATATATTTTTTCCTAAAACTACATATAAAAAGCATTCTGATATGCTCTATAAAGGTATAAACACTCTTTGACATTCCATTTAATTCATAACAATAGATAAATTTAAATAAGAATAATTATCATTTATAAAGTAAAGGTTTTACTAAAAAAGTTCTCCCCAAATCAGGTTAAAAAAACCGTATCGGTTTTAAATTTGTTTAAATTTTATTTTTTTTTATTTAATAAATTAATTTTTAAGGAAAATATATTTGATACTCATTAAATATTTAATGATATTCAGAATATTATTTAATTAATTCGTATTAGGTAATATTGTTAAATAAGTGATTTTTATTCACTATAAATGGCGGCTAGTGAATAATTTTGCTAATTAAATTTGCAATCAAATTGGTCGGGGAATAATTTAGTTTGAGTTCTTGTGTTTTATCTGTCTATTTTTATGGAAATTAGAATATGGCCCGTCATTATTTTTAATTTTCTTGCAAATGAAGATAATTGTTAATATTTTGGCTTGATAAAAAAAGATGAAAATTCTAGCTATAGGTAGCAAGAATATAATTTAATTAATCCATAATATATTCAATAAATTAGATATTGATATTTAGGTAGAATAGGAAAAATAGGCGATTAAAGACTAAAAAAGAAAATAAACAAACTGTAATTAACTGAAAAGATTTATTGATAATAATAGTTTTTTCAGTTATTTCTTTATTAATATAATTATCCATTATGATTAAAAGAGAACTATACTATATTGAAATCTCTAAATTTGTTAGATTTTTAAATTGATTTTTTCATAACACAAAATAAAAGGAAAAATTATGAACAAAGTAACAGCGGGAAGAGATGTACTTGGCGAATTTGCACCTAAGTTTGCTGAGCTTAATGATGATGTATTATTTGGTGAAGTTTGGTCTCGAGAAAAAGAGCTCTCAGCAAGAGACAGAAGTTTAGTCACAGTTACGGCATTACTTGCCAGTGGTATCTTAGATAGTTCTTTACAATTTCATTTACAGACCGCAAAAAATAACGGCATCACGAAGCAAGAAATAGCAGAAGTTTTAACTCATGTAGCATTTTACGTTGGTTGGCCTAAAGCTTGGGCTGCGTTCCGTTTAGCCAAAGATATTTGGAAAAATTAGTTTTAAGCAGTTTTTTATTAAAAATAATAAACCAAAAATAAATTCAAATAATACACACAAACTCACTTTTTTTTAGAAAAAATAGTACAGATTGGTATGTATTGAATACTATTCACATTTACACTATTGTTAACTTATAAAGTCAAAATAACTGTTTATAATAGTTAAAAATCTTTACTATAAAATGACTTATTATCATTATATCAATTTACTTGCTTTTACATATATTACTAAGTAAGTAAATTGATTGACTGCTTAACTTTTAGAATTCATTAGATGTTCTTAAGGGACTTTTAAGGATTTCTACTAATTCGACGTATTCAGAATGTTTTTTCCTAGCCTTTGACTAATTATCCTTTGTAGTACCTTTATTCTTTATATAATATATTTAATATCTACATCTATATTTGATTACTGACCTCTGATATGCCAGCCTCATGATAAACGTCTTGCATCAACTGATTTAAATATGCTATGAAATATGTAAATAAGTGATCAAAATCAAAATATTTAATATTCCAATTAATAATCTAAATTTACACAAAAAACATCTTATTAACCTTTGGTAATAAAGGTTAAGCATATTGTTTAAAAAATGGTTCAATACAAATGTTATTTTCCTTAATTTATTTAATATCAATAAATTAAATGAATTTCTCATGATGAAAAAACAAATGTTTGATAGGTTTGACAATAATTTTTCAATATGATAAAAGATCGCAATTGATAATAGTTATCAATATCATTAATGGTCAGTTTTATTTGTATACAGATAAGTAAAATTTTTAAAAAAAGTAAAAAATGGCTATTTAACAAAATATTATTGAATAAAAAGCGACAAATCAAACCTTTGAGGATGCTGTTTGGGAAGTTGGTGATAATTTAGAATTGATTAACATACTTCAACAAGCGTTTCACACTTATTTTCGACAGATTGGAATATATGGTTGTCCTGTTTTATTGAATAAAACAAACACACTAACAAACCAGAAATCGAAATTTTGGATTTGATACTAGCTGGTCATTAATATGCCGCAATATGTGAATAACATTGTAAAAGGGTTTATATATGAAAAGTTTTAAGTCTAAATTAAGTTTATTTAGTTTGTGCATGATTAGTGGCTACAGTGCAGTTAGTATGGCAAATGAGACTAGTAATAAAAAAGAAACACAACAACCTGATGATATAATCATTGTCGTCGGCGAAAGAGTTGACCGCAGCGAGGTTGAAACCGGTTCAAGTGTTAACATTATTACCAATAAAGAACTAGAGCGTCGTCCAGATCTGTACTCTTTAAATCAGGTATTAAAGGAAACACCTAATATCATAGATACAGGACTGGGAAACGAATTACCCACAATCCGCGGTATTGAAGGTTCGAACTCGCCTGGTTCAATGGCATTCTTTACCGGTGCGCGCCCTCGCTTTAACGTTTCAATTGATGGCCGTACTTCAAACTATAACGAATTGGCTTATGGTAATAAATCATTATGGGATATGAAGCAGATTGAAGTGTATCGCGGTCCGCAAAGCTATGCGCAGGGGCGTAATGCTATTGCCGGATCGGTGGTTATGCAAAGTAACGACCCAGTCAATGAATACGAAAGTGCAGTAAAGTTTGATTACGGTAATCAAAACCGTCGCCAGTACGCAGCGATGCTTTCTGGGCCTGTAGTTAAAGATGAATTATTATTACGCCTGAGTATGGATCGACAAGAGCGACAGTCATCTGAACATCTTGCTGATTATTATCCGGCAGGTAACTCGCGTAAATTTGAAGCAACTACAATGAGAGCAAAGCTTTATTGGTTACCATCAACACTCCCTGATTTTTATAGTCGCTATACGTTTTCCCATATTGACTCACGAGCGCCACAGGGCGAGTTCAAGCCCCGTAATAAGTCTGAAACTTACCGTGCAGTATTCCAAGTACGTTCAGCGAGTAATATTTGGGATATTGGTTATCAAATAAATGATGCTTTAGAATTTGAAAATAAAGTTATTTATTCAAACTATATTCAGGATCGTTATGCGCTTTCCTCCGGAGGACCAGCTCGGGTTGAAGGTCATGAAGTCCAGGTTGAGCCAATATTGAGATTCAATTCTGGAGATTATCGCGGTTTAGTCGGTTTGTTTTACTACAACTCTCCTCAAGATGAATCGGTGTTATTAATTAAGAAAAACAATTATCACGATAAAACTGAAACGAAGGCGATATATGGCGAAGTAACGTTTAACCCTCTAGCATATATTGAAGTAAATATGTCTGCTCGCTATGAACAAGAGGATCATAAACGTAACGGAGGAAAACTCTTTGTTGTGAACTACAAAAGTAAAGAAAAGGAATTCCTGCCTAAACTTGACGTAGCCTATCTTTTTAACGACGCTCATCGCATAGGTGTCAAGGTGGCACGCGGTTATAACCCAGGAGGTGCCGGAATCTCATTTATTCCACCTTTTGCAACATATGAATACGATACTGAATATGTGTGGAGTTATGAGTTGTATCATCGTTGGATTTCACCAAACAAGCGCCTAAAACTTAGTACCAATCTATTTTATAATGACTATAAAAATTTACAGCTTCCTTATTATAATATTTTTGGTAGCCCAGTAATTGATAATGCCGATAAAGCAGTGACTTATGGTGTAGAGTTTAATCTTAATTGGCAAGCAACAAATGATTTAAATCTTTTTGCAGGTGTAGGGTTGCTGAAAACTAAAATTAAAGAATTTTCAGGGAATCCAAATTATAAAAATAATAAACTCAGCCGTTCTCCCGGTTATACATTCAATATAGGTAGTTATTATACATTACCTGCGGGCTTTGAAATTGGAGCTAACTTAAATTACACCGACTCTTATTACTCATCCGTATCGAATAGTAAAGATTCAAAAACTAACGGATACTCACAGGCAAACGCGTATATAACCTATAACTTTAAACATGGCAATATAAAGCTCTATACCGAAAATGCATTTAACTCTGATAAAAAAACTAAAATTATTGATGGTGGGTATACAACTTATCAACAGCCTCGTATGGTGGGGATTTCTACTGAGCTGAAATTTTAACACTGATATTCACTATATTACTATCAGTGTGATTTAAGGTTAAATTATATGAACAACTCAAATAATACTGGATTTCTCCTGTATTGATATAACTGACTAGATTCTATTAATGGAGACGCTATGCTTACTTTGTCAATATAGTTTGCTTAGCAAAGCAAAAAACTAAAGCAAAGAAAAATTTTCAGTAGTAAAAAGGTTAACTTATTGCAAGAGAAAGCAAAGGCATTCGAGGTTAATATGTTTAGTTGCGATAACCTAAAGATTGTTTCTTATTACATGATAGATATAGGCTAAGGATACACTTAATTATGAATCATACGGATATATTTCTGCCAGTAAAGAATAAAGTATCTCATTCTATATTTTTGGCATCAATTGCACAGGTACTTAAACTGAGTATCTGGCTAATGTTGATCTGGGTTTTACACCAATTGATGTTGGATGCTAGCGTCTTTCCGGGATTGCCGATTGTCTTTCTACTTGTTCTGAGCATTCTTTTTTATACGTTGAGAACTTATGCTCATGATAAGTCTCACTATGCGGCATTTGAATTAGAAAAAATATTACGAACCAGGCTTATCAAAAAGATCAATCAGTTACCTATTGAAACGGTTAGAAACATGGGCAATGGAAATCTTGTCAAAACATTAATTGATGATATTAAAGAATTACATGCTTTTGTGGCTGATGCTCCGCCTTTAAAAGCCGAGGCATTCGTTACACCAATTTTTACCTTACTGGTTTTATTTATCTTTAATTGGGTCTTTGCAAGCATTGTATTTGCCATCACTTTAGTTACTTTTCTACTGCTGAGTTTTATCATGAAAAAAGCTAAGCTTTTGAAGGAAAGCTATAACAATGCAACTATTCAAATCAACAGTAAAATAATTGAATATATTCAAGGAATGAGTGCGGTAAGAACATTTGATGCTGGAGAGGGAGCATTCGGTCAATATCAAAAAGCACTGGAAAACTATAGCCAGGTGGTCTTTCATTGGTTGCAATCTATGCGATTGTCTACAAAAATTGCTCGCAGCCTTTTCTCCGCTATGCCGATGAGTATCATATTAGTTGTTGGATTGAGTTTAGCCCAACTAAATGACCAAATCTCATTTATTACAACCTTCTGTTTTTTATTGTTGGCGATCGGTATTGCAGAAAGTGTTCATCCAGTGATGAGTCTATTTCAGATATTACAAAAGTCAAAGGCAGCAATAGAAAGGATATTTGAAGTTGAAAATCTACCAATTTTAGCGGCACCTTCCAACCCGCTATTACCTGATAATAATGAGATAATCTTCAAAAACGTTGGGTTTTCTTACCAGAATGCTGACTCTGTTTTATCCAATATCAATATCAAAATTCCTGAAAATTCATTTACCGCTCTTATTGGTACATCTGGTTCTGGTAAGACAACTCTGACAAATCTTATTCCACGTTTTCTTGATGCAACCTCTGGAACGATAACTTTAGGTGGAGTTAATATAAAAGAGATTGAATACGCTGAACTTATGTCGAGAATCTCATTTGTTTTTCAGGATAACTTTTTATTCTCATGCTCGATCGCAGATAACATACGCTATGGGTTAGACGATATCTCTGATGAAGATGTTATTGAAGCCGCCAAAAAAGCTGAAATTCACGACTTCATTTTGACACTTCCTCAACAATATAACACTCTGGCAGGAGAAAGAGGGCAGTTATTATCCGGTGGTCAAAAACAGAGGATCACCATTGCCCGAGTTTTTTTACAAAATCGACCGATCGTTATTTTAGATGAACCGACGGCTTTTTCTGATGCCCGAAATGAGGCCTTGTTGTTAAAAGCCTTTAACCGTTTAATTGATAAAAATAAAACTGTCATTATGGTAACCCACCGCTTATCGACGATTGTCAATGCTGACCAAATAATATTATTGGATAAAGGAATGATTAAAATTCATGGGACACATAATGATTTAATCGAAAATTCAAGTGATTATAAATTGTTATGGCAAGAGTATAACAAAGCAAAAGATTGGTCGATTCCAGTCAATAATTTGGCTGATGGAGAAAAGTGATGAAAGAGTATATTAATACAGACACACGCACAACAAAATCATTGCTGAAAACGTATATTGGCTTAATCAATGCGGCTGGAAAGCAAAAAAAAATATTGATCCGCAGTCTGATTTATACTGTGATATCCTCTTGTCTATTTGGCGTTTCGTTGGTTTTACTATATCCCTTATTTGCATCGCTAGAAGCCAAAAGTGTTACAGCAACAGTTACTCATTTAATTATTGTCATTGTTCTAATGGTGGGTAGCTTTATTTTTAAGGTGCTTTGTGAACGCTATGATGCGGATGGTTATTCGACGTTGGCAGTTACCGAGCTAAGGGAAAAATTAGGTAACAAGCTAAGGCATATTTCCTTAGATTATTTAAGTCAGTTTAGATCTGGGGAAATAAATTACCTTATGATGCAAAGTGTCAATGAAGCGGCAGTATTTACATTTATGCTACTCAATATCATCATTACCGGCGTGGTTGTACCTCTATCAGCTGCAATCGCCTTGTTCTTTTACAGTTGGCAACTTTCTTTGATGATGCTTTTGGTCTTTCCAATGGCAATTCCACTTTACCTGTGGCGTAGGAAGGCCTATCGCAGAGGTTTTAGCATTCTGGCAGAAGCCAATGCCAAATTAAAAGGGGAAGCTGTTGAGTTTGTACAAGGACTTGATGTATTGAAATCCACAGGCCAAACCGAAGAGAAGATGACAGAATTTATTAAGGTAACAACAGATGTGGCAAATATACTGCGTATTGGCACGAAAAAAGGCGAAAAACCTAACTTAATTATCACCATTGTAATTCAAGTTGGTTTGATCCTTATCATCTCGTTAGGTGCCTATTTGGTGAATGCTGCGACCATTTCCTATCTCTTACTAGCCAGCGTGTTATTAATCGTTGCGCGTTCCACGGATGTATTAAACTATTTTGTACAAATGTCATCGATGCTTGAATCATTGGTTATAGGGTATGAAAAATTGCAGGAACTGTTGAATGCACCATCATTACCTGAAAAAAAGGCAGAGATTATGCCTGATCACTATAATATTGAATTTGAACGAGTTAACTTTTCGTACCGAGGGCAGGACAAATATGTGCTTAAAGATATATCCCTTCAGATCCCAGAAAAAGCATTAACCGCTTTGGTTGGTGCCAGTGGTTGCGGTAAGACTACAATAACCAAGCTTATTCTTCGGTTTGCTGATGTTAAGTCAGGCAGTATTAAAATCGGTGGTATTGATATTCGAGATATGTCTCAGAGTCAGTTAATGAGTCTAGTCTCTGTAGTATTTCAGGATGTTTATTTGTTTCAAGACACCATAATTAATAATATTAGAATGGCAAAATTATCCGCTAGTGACGAGGAGGTCATCGAAGTTTGTAAACAGGCAAATTGCCACGAATTTATCCAGAATTTCCGCGACGGTTATCAAACACAACTCAATGATATTGGCAAAAGTCTCTCTGGTGGGGAGAGGCAGCGTATCTCTATTGCCAGAGCCATTTTGAAAAATGCACCTATTCTTATCCTCGATGAGCCAACTGCCGCTCTCGATACTGAGAATGAACTGGCAGTGCAAAAGGTGATTAATAAGCTAGTGCAAGGGAAAACAGTATTAGTTATCGCTCATCGACTTTCTACTATCATCGGTGCTGAGCAAATTGTAGTAATTGATAAAGGCGAAATTGTGGAAAGTGGTACTCACCAGCAGTTATTGCAACAAGATGGAATTTATAAAGAGTTTTGGCATCTTCAGCAAAATTAAACTCATCTGTGGCATTAATGTGCTGTTACCCATAGCGAGTTACTAAGTGTAAACAGCTTAATGTGTTGCAACATCCTTAGTCGTTTATTCTGCATCTTTAAAATTGGGCAGTAAATCTTTTAGTAAGTTCGTTATTGTAAGGTTGGTATGCAAAAGGAGATATTATCTTAATCGGTTATGGTTTATTTGTTTGATAAGTTGTTGGCATTATTGAGGGCAAAAGACTTAGAAATATAAAAGCCAGAGTATCACTGTCGCTGCTATTGTTATTGCTTGAACGACTCATTTTAGCTTAATGAATCTCTTTGTTTGAAATCGCTGAATTAGGGAATAGATACGATATACATGTACAAAAAAGAGGTCATCAACATCTTTAAGTGTATATTCCTTTCTTTAATTTTAGTGTTTAATTTAACTAACTTGATAGTCAATATAGTTAGTAGCGATAAATAATTTTTATAATGCAATAAATGATTGGAATTATACAGCTATAAGATTGTTTGCTAGCATAAATTCACTTTATTCCCCACTAAAAAATTAATAATATGAGTGAATTACATGGAAAAAACAAATAATACATTTCCCACATTGAGTCTGCTTGCTTTAGCTACCGCACTATTTATTTCTATTATGACTGAAGCTTTGCCTGCTGGATTTTTACTTTTAATAAGTGAAGATCTAAGTGTTACCGAAGCTCAAGCAGGACAATTAGTGACGCTTTACGCATTAGGTTCTCTACTATCAGCTATCCCATTAACAATTGCTACACAAAGTTGGAATAGAAAAAAATTATTAGTAATTGTTATGCTTGGTTTTAGTATTACTAATTTTATGACAGCATATTTTTCGTCTTTTATCCTGATATTAATTGCTAGATTTTTAGCTGGTGTTTTTGCCGGTCTTCTGTGGGCAATGGTGGCTGGTTATGCAACAAGAATAGTTAGTGATGATAAACAAGGCAGAGCAATAACGTTAGTTATGTTAGGGGTTCCTATTGCTTTATCAATAGGTATTCCTTTAGGTACCTCAATAGGGCAGTTAGTTGGTTGGAGATTAACTTTTCACATGATTACTATCATTTCTTTGTTGTTGGTTATTTTTATATGGCTAAAATTACCTAATTTAGCAGCGTTAAAAACAGCGAAAAAGAATTCAATTTTTTCTGTATTATCTATACGTTACGTAAAATCTATCTTAGCAATAAATTTTATTTTTGCTTTTGGGCATAATATTTTTTACACCTATATATCACCATATTTACAATTATCTGGTAATGATGCAAATGTCGATGTTGTTCTATTTATTTTTGGTATTTCGTCGATAATTAGTATTACGGTTGTTGGTATATTTATCGACAAATACTTACGTAAGCTAATTATTTTATCTCTCAGTTTATTTGCTATATCAGGGTTATTATTTTATTCCTTTGACAATCTTTATTGGTTAATTTTAATCTCAATTGTAGTATGGGGATTGGCCTTTGGTGGTGGTGCAACACTATTTCAAACAGCTTCAGCAAAAATAACCGGACAATCTGCTGATATTGCACAGTCTTTACTTGTCTCACTTTGGAATTTAGCAATAGCTAGTGGTGGTTTTTGTGGTGGAATATTACTTAATGTTTTCGATGCAAGAGTATTACCTATCATAATGTGTATTTTGTTAATTTTTGCCCTTTGTCTAATTTTATATGCCGGTAAACTTGGCGTTGCAAAGGAAAGTGACAATGATTAAATAGTTATTTGATCGGCAAGTTTATCATTTGACAAGCTGTTATGGATAAAATTAGCTTCACAAATATATATTGCGGACTAAAAAGAAAATCATCTGGAATATTGTGTAAGACAGCAACTTGATGATTTTCATTATTCTTGCTATTTTTAATAAAAACACTGAAGCAATGACTAATAGACATTTGTCAGAATTATTAACCTATGCAGAAAACATTAAATTCGCAATTGAGATTAATGACATCATTTTAGTTGTATAAAAAGCGAGGTTATACTTAATGTAAGTAACTATAAAGATGTGGTTGTAATATCTTTTTAATTTAGAGCGTTAATTTTGTTTTAGAGTAGGGAAGAAATTATTACCAATTAATGATTAAGCAATACAATTACAACTAAAGTAATTAATTTTAATAATTATAAAAAAATTATTTAACTTTCATCTCATTAATAAAATTGAGTACATCTGTACCTGCTTTTTCTTCATTCCATGACACGCCAATTTTCCATTTTGCTCCTTTTCCCATCAGTTTTTTACATTCACTGGTTGATTTAATATTATCAACTAAACTATTTGGCAGTATCGTTACATTCGAATGTAAATTAGCCATAGATATAATGTTGTAAACATTATTTGTGTAATATACATTTGGATAATTTAACGCATTGCTAGAAAGATATTTGGCAATTTTTTGTGACAGATCAAAATGTGAATCATAATCAGGTAAACAAAGTGTATTCTTATCCAAAATTTGATTAACATCATTAAAATCATTAATCTGGAAAATTTCTTTTTGATTGAATATAAAGACTAAATGATCTGAGCCTATTTCGGTATACTTTATTTGTTTATTCGTCGGTTTTTCCATAAAAGCGATGTCTAATTCGCCTGATAATAGCTTCTTTTCCTGTTCTACTGAAGACATTTCATGTAACTGAATTTTTATCATTGGGTGATGTTCAGTATAATTATTTATTATTTCCGGTAATATATTTATACAGGAAAATGTATAGCCGATATTCAAAACTCCCGTTGTACCATTTTTTATTTTTTTGACTACACATAATAATCTATCTAATTCATTGGTCAAATTGAGTGCGTATTTGTAGATTATTTTACCTTCATCGGTTAGATAACACCCTTGATTGTCTCTAAGAAATAGTTTAAAGCCAAATGTTTCCTCAAGAAGTTGAATTTGTTTGGTAAGTGTTGGTTGGGTTATATTCAGTTTTTCTGCAGCATCGCGAAAACTATCACTGGTTGCTAACACAATAAATGATCTTATTTTCTTTACATACATAATGAAATCCTTTTCGTTAATTATTGACTATTATACTTAATTATTCGATATCTATGACCTATTAAGAAAATTTGTTTTAACCAATAAATCTTTTTATTTATTCGGTTATGTAACTAACTATACTTATCACTACAGTAATATCTGTTAAAAACGAAAATTAATGTCGGGCAAATTTAAGTTCAAGTTCAAAGAACTATTGCCAACGTTAATACTGTGTCCTAACTGTGTTAACGAAATATGATCTAGTTTTGGCGCGTCAGCTTGACTAAATGAATTAAATTTTTGGTTACAATGGACTCTTTTGCAGAAGGTTAGGGAATATCGTTTAATATCAATGGATGATTAAGAACCTAAATGCAATGGTGTTTTTTATTATAATTAATACGTTAAAGTAACTTAGTTGCTAGTCTTAAAAGATTTAATTGAAAAATTAATGTTTATTGTAGATCCCTTATATATCAATTAATAAAACATTTAAATTTTTTCTTCCTTTTGAGGTAATTGTTAATTCACGTTTATTATCTTCTTGTTTAAACCATCCTTGTTGTAGCATTGATTGCAGTATTAAAGTCCCTAAGGTGCCACCAATATGATCCCGATGTTCAGTAAAATCTATACAGCGCTTGCCAACACAAGCTGTGTTAGATGTGTTAAATAATAACTTATGTTCATTAAAAAAGATTTTACCTTTTTTAGTAACCACAAAAAAATTGTTTTGTATAATAATAAATTCATTATTAATAAATGATTGGGTAAGTGCTACAGACCATGAGCCAGCTAAGTGTTTATAGCATGTTCTAGCCTCTTTAAATTTTTCTTTAGTTTTAGAATTAGATAAAAATAAGCAATCTTTCGGCGGAATAATATTAAAAGTAGATTCTATAAACGTTGCAGTATCTTGATTTTTTATTTCATAGTAGTGGTGTTTACCACATCTCCTTTGATGGATAAGTTCAACATCTTCTAATTTTTTTAAATGAAAACGCGTAGCCTGTGGTGACAAATTCAATCGATTTGCTAACCATGAGGCTGAAAGAGTTCTGCCATTCATTAATTCAGTAATAATCATAATTCTACTGACATCAGACATTGCATCCGAAAATCGTATTAAATCCTCACAATATAATTTACTCACTTTTTAGAATCTCAAAAAAAATCAATGATATTTTTATTTGTTATTTAATTTGTAATCAACATTAATATACGCTTTTTAGCTAACTTGTTTAAATTTCTTTTTAAACATAATTTTTAAAAATTAAATAAGCTAATTAGATATTTTCACCAATAAAAACATCAGAAAAAAGACATGGAACAATTTGAGCAAAAAGAATATCTCATTATTGCAACTTTTAATTGTTAGTTACGGCTATATTCATTTTTTTATAAGAACAATTAGCCATTAATGAAACTAAATTGATATGAGGCCTATAAATGACTAAAGTAGTAGATAGTTCTAAATCAATATATTCTATTTATATTATATGTTTTTTAGGATTATTCTTATCAACATTAGATAC
>NZ_NAST01000030.1 GCF_002142215.1 Gilliamella sp. N-G2 | reverse complement strand
AATAAAAGAAATGAGTTTTTGTCATGTGATTTTGATAATAACCAATCTATATTAGATATTTTATTATGTTTTGATGATAATTATGCTTTGCCTGCTGGAGTAAATATTTTTTCTATTGTTGAGAGTAATCCTTTACAGCAGATCCATTTTCATTTATTTACGCACAATCTTTCCGATGAAAACAGACGTAAATTTAGCGGAATTAAATTTGATAACATAGCAATAACTGAATATGTGATTAATGATGAATTTAAAATAGATGAACAAAATACCGAACAATTTCCACTTTCAGCCTGTGTTCGCTTAATAGCGCCAATAATACTAAAAAATACTACTGATAAATTACTCTATGTTGATAGTGATACATTATGTATTAACAGTTTGGCAGATATTGATCACATCGATTTAAAGGAAATTATCGTCGCGGCTATTGCAGATGTTCCATATATGCAACAAACTCAATGTGCTAAATATGACGTGGTTCCGGGCACTTATTTTAACTCTGGGGTTATGTTAATTAACATTTCACTTTGGTGTGAAGAAGAAATTACAGATAAAACATTAAGATTATTAAATAGCGGCGAAAAATATCAATATCCTGATCAAGATGTTTTAAATATTTGTGTTGGTCAAAAAAGGCTAATATTACCAAGAAAATTTAATAATTTATTGGCATTATCAATTAATGGAAATGACGATGCAAATGTTCCTAACGGAACAATATTTATCCATTACATTACTAAAAATAAGCCTTGGCACCAACCGTATCGTTCGAAATTATTTGATTCTTATTTAGAAAAATCACCATGGCGAAATGATAATTTACCATTGTATTGTCCTAAAAAGACTTCTTCAATCCGTGCTTATGCAAAATTAATGTTTAGGCAAAAGAAATATCTAGCAGGAATAAAACATTATATTATTTATTTGAAAACTAAATTTAAAAAATAATATTAGGTTAATAATTTTGTTTCTTTCAAGCTTATTTAGTTAATAGATTAGAAAAATTTCAATCTATTTCTAATTAAGCTTTTTATTTATAGTTAAAGTTCATGTATATATTTTTGCCTTGGTTATTGGTATAGTATACCTCGTTGTCTTGATGGTTAATTATCCAATTTCATGACTATTGTTTCATGCCTATTTTAAGAGGACGTTATATTTTACTAACGTTAATTATTTCTTTAACAAATTTTCTAGAATATATAAATAGGGCTTATCTTTTGATTAGGTGTATTTTAAGTGATTGATGATTTTGCAGAAAATGGTTTACTTGCGACAGCTATTGATGGCTTTGTTGCAAGAACGCCACAAAAACAGATGGCAAATAAAGTCACTAAAGCAATACAAGCGCAACAATCACTGGTAGTTGAAGCGGGAACCGGTACAGGTAAGACCTTTGCTTATTTAGTTCCTGCATTACGAAGTGAAAAGAAAGTCATTATTTCAACTGGCTCAAAAAATTTGCAAGAACAGTTGTATAGTAAAGATTTGCCGATTATCAAAAAAGCTTTGAACTATACCGGTAAAATTTCACTTCTTAAAGGTCGAGCCAATTATCTTTGTTTAGAGCGTATGTATCACCAATATGCGGCAGCAGGCGATTTAGATAAGAATTTACGTACAGATCTTGTACGCGTCAAAAATTGGTCGATTAAAACCAAAGACGGTGATATTAGTAAATGTACAACGTTAACCGAAGATAATCCAATTTGGCCAATTTTAACTAGTACTAATGATAATTGTTTAGGAAGTGAATGCGAGCACTATAATGATTGTTATGTGGTTAAAGCTCGTAAGCGAGCGTTAAATGCTGATATTGTTGTGGTCAATCATCATCTGTTTTTAGCTGATGTAGTGGTAAAAGATACTGGGTTTGGTGAACTGATTCCAAAAGCTGATGTAATGATATTCGATGAAGCTCATCAACTGCCAGACCTGGCATGCCACTATTTTGGGGAACAGTTAACCAGCCGACAACTGTTTGATTTAGCCAAAGAGATAAATCTAGCTTATCGAACCGAAGTCAAAGATATGTCTCAGTTACAGCAATGTGCTGATAAACTACAAAAATGTACCCAAGACCTACGATTATTAATAAATCAGCAAAATAATAAAGGCAACCTGCGTTATCTATTTAATCAAGCTAACATTAAACAAGAATTATCTTATTTATTTGATGCTCTTGATTTTTGCAAAGAAGTACTTTTATTAGCGATAGGGCGCTCTACCACGTTAGATAATTGTTTTGATCGTGTTAACCAGTATCAATTATTATTGAAGCGTCTAACAGAAACACATGTATCTGGTTTTAGTTATTGGTATGAGAGTTCATATAGTTCTTTTCTGTTCGCATTAACACCATTGTCGGTAGCTGATAAATTTGCAGAGTTATTAATCGAGCGCAAAGGAAGCTGGATTTTTACATCAGCAACCTTATCAGTTGATAACCAATTAGATTATTTCACCAAACGTTTAGGGTTAACTAATTCTGACTCATTGATTTTAGAAAGCCCTTTCGACTATAACAACCAGACAATAATGTGTGTGCCGCGTTATATTCCATCACCAAATGAACAAGGTAATGCTGAAAAACTGGTTCATATTTTATTACCCGTTATTGAAGCTAACAAAGGTCGCTGTTTTTTCCTCTGTACTTCATATGCTATGATGAATGCTTTAGCGACACAATTTCGAGAATTGACTAAATTACCTGTGTTAGTTCAAGGTGATACCAGTAAAGTAAAATTATTGGAGCAATTTATTCATAGTGGTAACGCTCTATTAATTGCAACTAGCAGTTTTTGGGAAGGAATCGATGTTAGAGGTGACACACTTTCTTGTGTTATTATAGATAAATTACCTTTTACTTCACCTGATGATCCTTTATTTAAAGCTCGAATGGAAGATTGCCAAATGCAAGGTGGTGATGCATTTAATGAGGTTCAATTACCCGAAGCTGTTATCACCTTAAAACAAGGAGTAGGGCGATTAATTCGTCATCACAATGATCGTGGCGCAATTATTATTTGTGATAATCGATTAGTCATGCGACCATATGGCGCAACATTTATTAATAGTTTACCACCTTCGC
The DNA here is from genome assembly GCF_002142215.1 of Gilliamella sp. N-G2. Classification (GTDB taxonomy): domain Bacteria; phylum Pseudomonadota; class Gammaproteobacteria; order Enterobacterales; family Orbaceae; genus Gilliamella. Next base: position 22,906 of record NZ_NAST01000030.1, on the reverse strand, counting down.
CAAGAACGCGAGATATAAATAAGGTCATCAATTTTTTATTATCTAACAGTGAATCGATAACCGATAATTTGGAAAGCAAATGAGTACTATTTTAGCCATTGATACTTCAACAGAAGCTTGTTCAGTCGCATTATTTTATCAAAATGAAATCACTCATGATTTCATTATTTCAGAGCGAGATCACACCAAAAAAATCTTACCTATGGTGGATAAAATTTTGCATCAAGCTGGGTGTAGTCTTTCACAACTTGATGCAATTGCTTTTGCGCAAGGCCCTGGTAGCTTTACAGGAGTGCGAATAGGGATTGGAGTGGCTCAAGGTTTAGCTCTCGGTATTGATGTTCCAATGATAGCTGTATCGACATTGCAAACTTTAGCACAAGGTGCTTATAGAACTAAACGTGCAACTAAGGTTATTCCAGCAATAGATGCTAGAATGGGAGAAGTCTATTTAGGACAATACCATTATCAAGATCAACAATGGCAAGCGCTCATTCCTGAATGTGTGATTAAACCTGAGGATGTGGTAACTAAAATCCAACATATTGATAATGATGATTATTCGGCTGGCACTGGTTGGCAAACTTATCCTAATATGTTAGCAATGATTAAACCAAGTGAAGTGTTATTACCTGAAGCACAAGATTTGGTGGTTATCGCCCAGCAAAAATGGTTAAGGAAGGAAGTGGTAAAAGTTGAAGATGTTGAGCCAACTTATTTGCGTAATGAAGTAACATGGCAAAAATTACCAGGTCGATAAGAGCAGATAAGCTATGGAAATGCGTTATCTGCTGTAAAATTAAGCTTAATATTTATTCTTGAAATAATCCCAAATTCGCTTTGGCATATGCTTCAAAGTCAGTACAGCCACCAATTGGTTTTTCATCAATGAAAATTTGGGGTACGGTTTCAACTGGTTTACCAACACTTTTTGAAAGATCTTCTTTGGTAATACCTTCAGCATTGATATCAACATAACGATATGAAAAGTCATCTCGTTCTTGTGATAATTTTTCTGCTAACTCTTTAGCTCGCACACAATATGGACATCCTTGACGTCCGAAAATTACAGCATACATAGTTCACCTCTAATAGTTAAATTTAATTGTTGGATTAACTATACTTCAGTTTTAAATAAAAAAAAGTAGTTAAATCTAGTTGATATAATAGATTATACCTATTGACATTACGCTTGCAAAGTTAGCAAGGTATACGTTTTAATCATTTAGATACTTTATCGAGTATTTTATCTGTTATGACAAAAAAATTTTGAGGAAAGGGGTTTTAAGCCTCAAAAATAGTGCTAATTTGATATTACTCGCTATAATTTTAATTTCAACCATTAAATGGATGTCAGTATGTTAAAAAAAATGATATTTATTTTGTCATTAACTTTATCGATAACTACTTTTGCAGCACAAAAAGAGTGCACTGTAAAACCAAGTTACGATATTGTGATAAATAAAGACAGTATCCATATATATAATAAATCAAATGATTTATCTATTATGAATGATGGTCAGGTGATATTAAATAAAAAAATAATATCACCAAATTCATCATTGCGAAAAAAACTTGATCAGTTTGAGAAAGGTTTACGCTCACAATTACCTCAACTAGAGCAGCAATCAATAAGCTTATTGTCTGAAGTGAAAGTCGCTTTTGATCAGGCAATCACCAAAAAGTTGAGTGATGATCGTGAACTGCATAGCGAGTTAAATAAATTATATAAAAGATTAGTGAAACTATTACATGGCTCTCTTATTAGCGAGAATGGCAGTACAAAATTTTATTATCAAAATTTTAATAAATTGAAAAAAGATGGGCATGATATTGGTGAACGTATTTTTTATAATGTTATTGGTGGTAGTATTTTAGATTTTAATTTGTTTAAAAACATAGCTGCGATTAAAGATATTTCGAAAAATGAATGGAAAGCTCAAAAACCAAAACTTAAAGCTTTTGATGCTCATATTTGCTCGGTTATTACGGATGTGGATCAACAATATCAACAGATTTTAACAGAACTTAATCAATCGGCCGACAAGTAAATAGACAATAATCAAAACTTTTGCGAAAATATCTTATCTACAATCATCAGGTAAAAGAAGTAATCGGCTTATGACAGCGAATATAATTGATGGCAAAGCGTTAGCATTGCAAATACGCAATGAAATTGCTCAAAAAGTAAAAAAACGTACTGAACAAGGTTTATCTGTTCCCGGTTTGGCTGTTATACAAGTTGGTTCGGATCCCGCCTCGAAAATTTATGTGAAAAATAAACAAAAAGCTTGCGATGATGTTGGTTTCGCTTCTTTTGCGTATGATTATCCATCGTCAACCACTGATGAATTATTAGCATTAATTGATGAATTGAATCAACGATCCGATGTTCACGGTATCTTAGTTCAATTGCCTTTACCGGATAATATTGATAAAACTAAAGTACTAGAGCGTATCGATCCTCGTAAGGATGTCGATGGTTTTCATCCTTATAATATTGGTCATTTATTACAACGAGATCCAATACTACGACCATGTACACCATATGGTGTCGTTAAAATGTTGGAATCAACCGGTATTAATTTATCGGGGTTAAATGCAACAGTTGTTGGGGCGTCGAGTATTGTTGGTCGTCCTATGGCATTAGAGCTATTACTTTTAGGATGCACAACCACAATCACCCATAGTCGAACAGTGGATGTAGCAAAGCATGTCAGTAATGCAGATATTGTTGTGGCTGGTGTCGGTATACCTAATTATGTCAAAGGTGAATGGATAAAACCGGGTGCTATAGTGATTGATGTTGGTATTAATCGTTTGCCTGATGGGAAATTAGTTGGTGATGTGGAATTTGATGTTGCTAGCCAACGAGCCGGCTGGATTACACCGGTGCCTGGTGGTGTTGGGCCGATGACGGTAGCAATGTTAATGAGTAATACATTAGATGCATGTGAAAGATTTAGTGAGTAAGCATATTAAAAGATATTGCTCACCTTTTAACAATTTTTACGTAATAGAATGAAATTAAGGAACATTTTATGATTATATTTCATACTTCATTAGGCGATATTAAAATTAATACTTTTGAAGATAAAGCTCCAGAGACAGTTAAAAATTTTGTTGAATATTGCAAAGAAGGTTTTTATAACAACACCATTTTCCATCGTGTCATTAATAATTTTATGATTCAAGGTGGTGGTTTTGAACCAGGTATGAAACAGAAAAAAACTAAATCGCCGATTAAGAATGAAGCTGATAATGGGTTAAAAAATAATCGTGGTACATTAGCTATGGCGCGTACCAGTGATCCTCATTCTGCAACAGCGCAATTTTTCATCAATGTCGTTGATAATGATTATTTAAATTATCGCTCATCAGATATCAATGGTTATGGTTATTGTGTTTTTGCCGAAGTTGTCGATGGTATGGATGTGGTTGATAAGATTAAAGCGGTTAAAACTGGCCGTAGTGGCATGCATTCTGATGTTCCTGTAGAAGATATCATAATTAAGAGTGTAACGGTTGAATAATCCGGTTCGCTTTTTTGTTGCAGATATTCATCTTGCAGACAATCAGCCTGCTGTAGATCATTTTGATATAACAGCAGGTTTTTTATCTTTTCTTAAACAATTACCTAATCAATGTGAGCTTTATATACTTGGTGATTTGTTCGATTATTGGGTAGGTGATGATGTACAGTCAATACTACACAATCAAATCGCTGATGCCTTAAAAGAGCTCTCGTCACGCCATATTAAAAAATTCTTTGTACATGGGAACCGTGATTTTTTAATTGGTAAGCATTACGCTAAACGCTGTGAAATGACTTTGTTAGGCGATATTAATTGTTTGTTGAATCAAAATAAAAATATTGTATTTTTGCATGGTGATTTGCTTTGTATTGATGATCCTCAATATCAAAAATTCCGCAAAATCATGCATAAAAAATGGCTACAAAAATTATTTCTATTACTACCATTAAAAATACGTTTAAAAATTGCCACTAAATTACGCAAAGAGAGCAGCCAGCATAATCAAATCAAATCTGAAACTATTATGGATGTAAATCCAAAAGCTGTCATTGATATGATGATTGCCAATAACGCTAGTATTATGGTTCATGGACATACACATAAACCTGCTACACATCATCTTTATATTAATGACGAGCCAGCAACTAGAATTGTGTTAGGAGCTTGGCATGATGGCATTTCGTATATAAAACAAGAAAAAAATAGCGCCACTTTAGAACTTTATAACCACTCTTTCAAATAATTACTTTGTAGAATTTGTTCAGTATCACCATAGGTTTGTAATTTTCCTTGCTCTAAAACCGCTACGTGTTGTGCAATGCGTTTAACTTCATTGATATTGTGCGTTACATAAACAATAGGGATATTTAGATCATTTACTAGTTTATCAATATAACTTAATAGCTCTTTTTTACGAGGCATATCTAAAGCTGAGAGTGGTTCATCCATTAGTAATAATTTTGGTTCTGCTAATAGAGCTCGACCAATGGCAACACGTTGTTTCTCACCACCCGATAACATTGCTGGATAACGATTAAGAAGTGAACCAATGTTGAGTACCGAAACTATTTCGTCAAATCTTTCTTTATTCAATGATTTTGCACCATAAGTTAGGTTTTTTAATACTTTATAATGGGGAAAAAGCAATGCATCTTGAAAGACAGTACCAATTTGTCTTTTTTCTGGGGTTGTAAAAATTCCTTTTTCAGTATCAACCAAAGTAGTTTGATTTAGTTTAATATAACCGATATCTGGTTTAATCAAACCATTAATAAGGTTAATCAGTGTTGATTTCCCTGAACCGGAGACACCTAAAATTGCCGTCACGCCATGACAGTGAATTTCATGTTTAAACTGGAAAACAAACGAGGCGAGTTTTTTGCTCACATTTATATTTAACATGACGAACTATCCTGTTAACTTCTTTTTATGCCAACGATTAAGCATTTCTGATAAAAATAAGGCAATTAATGATAATACTATCGAAACAATGCAAAGCCGTAATGCACCGGACTCGCCATCAGGGATCTGTAATAAGGTATACATAGCCAAAGGAATTGTACGAGTTTCACCTTGAATATTTGAAACGAAAGTAATTGTTGCGCCAAATTCACCTAGACAACGCGCGAAACCAAGTACGGTTCCCATTAAAATGCCCGGAAATGCTAATGGTAAAGTAATGGTCATAAAAACACGAAATGGTTTAGCGCCAAGGGTTCTTGCGGCTTTTTCTAATCTTGAATCAATTGATTCAATCGCTAATCTAATCGATCTGACCATAAGAGGGAATGCCACCACAGCAGAGGCTAAGGCAGCACCTTGCCAATTAAAACTGAAACTGAGATGGAAATAGTTATTTAGCCATTCACCAATAATACCATGACGTCCCATCGTCAAAAGTAGTAGATAGCCTAAAACAACAGGCGGTAAAACTAAAGGAAGATGAACAATACTATCAAACAATGATTTACCTATGAATTGACATCTTGCTAAAATCCAAGCAGTTAAGATCCCTAATGGTAGGCTAAAAATTATTGCTGCTCCAGCTATTTTTAAGCTTAGCAGCAATGTTTGCCATTCAAATTCAGTTAATATCATCTTTTCAAAATACTAATTAATTAAAAAACCATATTTTTGGAAAATATTTTGTGCTGTTGGTGAATTTAAATATTGATAAAACTCTTTTGCTTCAGGTTTCAATAATGTTATTGGATATTCAATAGCTTTGAAGGTATCGGCAGGAAAATTACCAACGATCTTCACTTTATCACTTACTTTTGCATCAGTGCTATACACAATCCCTAATGCAGCTTCATTGCGTTCAACTAACATTAACGCATCACGAACATTACTTGCTGGAGCCATTTGTGGTAACAATTTATCAAATACGCCTAAATTAGTTAAAGACTCTTTAGCATAAAGTCCCGCAGGGACATGGTCAGGATCACCGACAGCTAATCTTTCGCCTTTGGGTAAAATTGTTTGCCAGTTAGTCTCTGCATTGATATCTACTTTGTCTAATTTAGATTGTTTTGGCGCTATTAAAACTAAGCCGTTTTTTAACAAATTTTGTTTTTCTGTTGTAATTTTATGTTCAATAAGATAATTCATCCATTTTTGATCTGCTGACATAAAAATATCTGCCGGAGCACCTTGTTCAATTTGTTTAGCTAATACGGAAGAAGAAGCAAATGAAAATACGATTTCGGTATCTTTATGCTCTTTTTTATAACTAGTTGCGATATCTTGCATTGCATTAGTTAATGATGCTGCAGCAAATACTGTAATTTTTTGACTGGCTGTTGCTGTTAAGCTGACAAGTAAAGTTGTTAATGATAGTAGTAATCCAATGATTTTTTTCATGTTATTCTCCATGCTCGTTGTATAAAATAATGCATAACGATGCTATCAAACTTTACCTATAATGTACAATTAATCTTTACTCGTTAGCGAAATTTTATTGATCATAAAACGATATGAGGACAATTTTTGGTGAAAAATAGAAAAACGTCTACAATAGAACAACATTACCATAAATAATGGTTTATTCAATCTAATAAGGCACGTAGTAATGTTGTCACCAGAAATTTTATTAACTTTAAACTTAAATCAGCAACTATTTACTGACCCACGGCGAATTGCTTTACTAAAAGCAATAGAGCTAACTGGCTCATTAAGTCAAGCCGCCAAACAAATTGGTATAAGTTATAAAACAGCATGGGATGCGATTAATGAAATCAATAGTTTGGCACCAACCCCCTTTTTGATTACTACCACAGGAGGAAAAAATGGTGGAGGAACCAAGCTTAGTGCTTACGCAGTTAGATTTATACAACTTTATGATCTATTAACTCAGCTACAATATAATGCATTTAATATTTTAAATGATGACAATATTCCGTTGGATGATATTTTAAAAATTACTGCTAAATTATCATTGCAAACCAGTGCTCGTAATCAAATTTATGGCAGTGTTGTAAGTATTGAAACCAATAATATTGCTGGATTTGTAAAGGTTAAATTAAATGATAATCAAACAGAACTAAAAGCTTATATTACTCAGCAAAGTGTTGAACGCCTAAAAATAAATATTAATAAAACTGTGCTATTACTTATCAAAGCACCTTTGATTGAATTGAATGATTTAAATGAAAATCAATTAACAGTTCAAGTAGAAAAAATAGTCACTGATGGTCACTTTTCTGAAATTTCATTTTCGTTACCATCAGGAATGATACTTTACACAAGTAAATTAACAAGCGAGGTTAATCGTGTAAAGTTAATTGAAGGTCAGCAAACAACCATATCTATCGATCCTCAGCATATTATCATTGCCACATTAGTTTAGTCATTTGAGGTATTTATGTTACAAATTGAAAATACAATATATAAAATTAGTGATTTCCGCGTTTTTACTATCGAATCTTTGATGATTAATGCTGGCGATATTGTTGCTTTTGTCGGCCGAAATGGATCGGGTAAGTCAATATTAGCCAAAGCGTTAGCTGGTGATCAAACAATATTATCTGGGAAAGTAATTAATCGTTTTAAATCTATCGCGCATATATCCTTTGAGCACTTACAAAAAATAATCGATGATGAATGGAAACGAAATAATACCGACATGCTAAGCGATAAAGAAGATGATACTGGATTAACTACGGCTGAGATCATCCAAGAACATAATCAAAACCAAGCGCTTTGTGAAAGTTTAGCACTACAATTTGGTATAGCAGATCTTTTAAATCGTCGTTTTAAATATCTTTCCACCGGAGAAACACGTAAAACCTTAATTTGTCGCACATTAATGAGCAAACCTGAACTATTAATTTTAGATGAGCCATTTGATGGTTTAGATGTTGCTTCTCGAGCTAATTTAGCTGAAATACTTAGCCAACTATCAAAACAAAATATTACTATTGTAATGGTATTAAATCGTTTTAATGAAATTCCGCTATTTGTTAAATATATTGGATTACTGGCTAGTTGTCAGCTATTGAAATATGGCACAAAAGACACCATATTAGATGACGTAGCCGTCAAACAACTTGCTAATTTAGAACATTTATCTAATTTTACTTTACCAGATCCAGATGAAATTTCTGTGCCATTACCTAACGATTTAGATCGGATTATTTTAAATAATGGTTTTGTTCAATATGATGGTAAAGCAATTATTAATGGATTAAGTTGGCAAGTTAGAGCTAATGAAAATTGGCAAATTATTGGCCCAAATGGAGCAGGTAAATCCACATTACTCAGTTTAATAACTGGTGATCATCCACAGGGCTATAGTAATGATTTAACACTATTTGGACGTAAGCGGGGCTCAGGTGAAACTATATGGGATATCAAGCGTCATATTGGCTATGTAAGTAGTAGTTTTCATCTTGATTACCGAATTAGTTTAAGTGTAGAAAATGTATTGGCATCGGGTTATTTTGATTCAATTGGCTTATATCAAGCCCCCAGTGATAAACAATTAAAATTAGTTAAACAGTGGTTGCAATTATTGGATTTAACGGAGTTAGCAGAGAAACCATTTAAATCACTTTCATGGGGTTTGCAACGTTTAGTCCTAATTGCTAGGGCTTTAGTTAAACACCCAACGCTACTTATTTTAGATGAACCATTACAGGGACTTGATTATTTGAATCGTGAACTGGTCAAAAGTTGGATTGATAATTTAATTGATAGAGGTAATACACAATTATTGTTTGTTTCCCATCATACAGAAGATGCGCCAAAATGCATCACTCATCGATTAACTTTTGTGCCTAATGAGCCTGTTGGCTATCAATACAAAATAGAAAGTATGAAATAATTTCTTAGACAAAAACTATTAAACTAAGTTTTAAAAATAGAAATAACCAATAAAAAAATTTTTTAAAACTGCGCAAAATTTAGTCAAAATCCGGAAAAAAGTTTATATTGACTATACTTAGCAAGTTATCCCCTATGCCTGTGGATAAGTCTGTGAGTAGTTTATTGAAAAGTGTGTTAACCTCAATGTTCATCAGGTTTTTATTTGATTTGATTACAACTTAAGCATGATTTTAAATATTTATATATATCAAATTGTTATAATAAATCAAGGGTTGTTTGTTAAGACGGCTTTACATTCTTTTAGCTTAACTGAGCAAAAAATATAACATTTCTAAAGGTCAAGTGTTTTTGGGGATAATTTTTATTAATAGGTAAAATTTTAGGTTGCGAGTAATGAGAAAATTTAAATTATGTTCTGATTTTAAACCAGCTGGTGATCAGCCTGCGGCAATTGATCGGATAAATCAAAATCTTGATGATGGGATTGCACATCAAACATTATTAGGTGTTACAGGCTCAGGTAAAACATTTACTATGGCCAATGTCATTGCCAAGCATAATCGCCCAACTATTATTTTAGCACCTAATAAAACTTTGGCGGCGCAGTTATATGGTGAAATGAAAGCATTCTTTCCAGATAATGCAGTGGAATATTTTGTGTCTTACTATGATTATTATCAACCAGAATCATATGTGCCTTCTACAGACACATTTATTGAGAAAGATGCCTCAATTAACGAGCATATTGAGCAAATGCGTTTATCGGCTACTAAATCGTTATTAGAACGTCGTGATGTAGTGATTGTGGCTTCAGTGTCTGCTATATATGGATTAGGTGCACCTGAAACTTATATGTCCATGATTTTACATTTGGCAAGAGGTACCATCACTGATCAGCGTTCAATCTTAACGCGTTTAGCGGAATTACAATATACCCGTAATGAAATTGGTTTTAGTCGTGGTACGTTTCGGGTACGAGGTGATGTTATTAATATATTTCCTGCTGATTCTGATGAACTAGCTGTACGTGTTGAGCTTTTTGATGATGAAGTTGAAAGGATAGTTATGTTTGATCCATTAACTGGTAATGCGATTAATGAGGTACCTCGTATTACAATTTATCCTAAAACGCACTATGTCACCCCAAGAAATATTATGGACAATGCGATTGCTGAAATTAAGCAAGAGCTTCAAGAACGCCAAAAAGTTTTGTTGGATAATAATCGACTTTTAGAAGAACAACGATTAACTCAGCGGACTCTATTTGATATAGAGATGATGACTGAACTTGGTTACTGTTCAGGAATCGAAAATTATTCCCGATATTTAGCTCAACGTAAAGCAGGAGATCCGCCAGCAACATTATTTGATTATTTGCCGGCTGACGGATTATTATTTATTGATGAATCTCATGTGGCAATTCCGCAATTAGGGGCGATGTATAATGGTGATAGATCACGGAAACTTAATTTAGTTGAATACGGTTTTCGTTTACCATCAGCATTAGATAATCGACCACTAAAATTTTCAGAATTTGAAAACATAATGCCACAAACAATTTATGTTTCAGCAACACCAGCTAAATATGAAATTGAAAAATCGGGTGGTGAAATTATCGAGCAGGTTGTTAGACCTACAGGCTTATTAGATCCAATTATTGAGGTTAGGCCGGTAGCTACTCAAGTTGATGATCTATTATCTGAAATTAAAGTGAGAATAAATCAAGATGAACGAGTATTAGTCACTACTTTAACTAAACGTATGGCTGAAAACTTAACTGATTATTTATCTGAACATAATGTTAATGTTAAATATTTGCATTCGGATATTAATACCGTTGAACGAATGGAAATTATACGCGATCTTCGTCTTGGTAAGGTTGATGTGTTAGTAGGTATCAACTTATTACGTGAAGGATTGGATATTCCCGAAGTATCATTAATTGCAATTTTAGATGCTGACCGAGAAGGCTTTTTGCGTTCAGAAAGTTCATTAATCCAAACGGTTGGTCGTGCAGCTCGAAATGTGAATGGTAAAGCGATTTTATATGCCGATAAAATTACTCCGGCTATGCAGAAAACGATCGACGAAACAGCGCGCCGTCGTAAAAAACAAGAAGATTTTAATGAAACTCATGGTATTACACCAAAATCAGTACGTAAAGAAATTAAAGATGTTTTAGATGCTGGTTTGAGCACGAAAAAAGCTACGGCTAAAGTACAAGCTTTTGAACCAGGTGGACAGTATAATTATGTTTCGGTCAAAGAAGTTCAAGCAAGAGTTAAAGAGCTTGAAGCTATGATGTATGAAGCCGCCCAAAATCTAGAATTTGAAAAAGCAGGTGTTTTACGTGATGAGATCAAAAAATTACGAGCTGATTTCATCAAAGTATCTTAATAAAAAGTTTTTAAGGAAAATATAATGACAATTACTCGTATAGATCCCGAAGATAGATGGTCGGAAGCGGTGATCCATAATAATGTGATCTATTATACAAGCGTACCAACAGATTTGCGTGATGATGCTTATACGCAAACCCAAAGTGCCTTAGCTGAAATAGATAAAATTTTAGCAAGAGCGAATAGTGATAAAAGTCGCATTTTAGATGCAACACTTTTTTTGGTAAATAAAAGTGATTTTCCAGCCATGAACAAAGCTTGGGATGAATGGGTAGTGAAAGGGAAAGCTCCAGTTCGTTGTACTGTTCAGGCAGGATTAATGAAAAAAGAGTATTTGATTGAAATTAAAATCGTTGCTGCCGTTAATTCATAAATTTATATGATTATCCGCCATATATTGGCGGATTTAATAACGTTGTATTATGAAATTAACTGTTTTATTTATGCATTAGCTTAAATTGTCCGAATATTGAGTTTAACTTATTGATAAGAAGTCATAGTTCTTGCTATCCCATTTATCGAATTTTAGTGTATACTTTCGACACTTAATATTTACATCTCCTTATAATCATCTATGCATACTCAACCAAAAATTGCCATTGTAATGGGGTCGAAAAGTGATTGGGCTACTATGCAGCATGCTGCTGATATTTTAGATACTTTAGCCATTACTTATCATGTTGAAATTGTTTCTGCCCATCGTACTCCAGATAAATTATTCGAATTTGCTGAAAATGCTAAAACAAAAGGCTTTGATGTTATCATCGCTGGTGCAGGCGGTGCAGCTCATCTACCGGGTATGTTAGCAGCAAAAACCTTAGTTCCTGTTTTAGGCGTGCCGGTTCAAAGTGCAGCATTAAGTGGTGTGGATAGTCTTTATTCAATCGTGCAAATGCCAAAAGGCATTCCTGTTGGAACTTTAGCTATTGGTAAAGCTGGAGCTGCAAATGCAGCCTTATTAGCTGTGCAAATTCTGGCATTACATAACCAAGAAATTTATCAACGTTTATCGAATTGGCGATTAAGTCAAACTGATGAAGTTTTAAATAATCCTGATCCGAGAGTAGCGATATAATATGACAATTCGATCTGTTTGTGTATTAGGAAATGGCCAGTTAGGGCGTATGCTTCGACAGGCAGGTGAACCATTAGGTATTCATGTTTATCCTGTAGGACTAGATGTTGAACCGGCATCGATCCCTTATCAAAATTCTGTTATTACTGCTGAAATTGAACGTTGGCCTGAAACGCAATTTACGCAAATTTTAGCTAGTCATCCTCAGTTTGTTAATCGAGATGTATTTCCTATTATTGCGGACCGTTTAACTCAAAAACAGTTACTTGATGAACTGAAATTACCAACAGCTAAATGGTTTGCTGTTAAAAATCAGTATGATTGGCCGAGTTTTTTTGAAAAATTAGGTGATTTACTAATTGTTAAGCGTCGAACCGGTGGTTATGATGGTCGTGGGCAATGGCGACTTTCAGTAGGTGATGACATCACTGTGCCAAATGACGTTTATGAAAATGCTATTGTTGAACAAGCCATTCCTTTTGAAAAAGAGGTGTCGTTGGTTGGGGCTCGAAATGCCAAAGGGGAAACAGTTTTTTATCCTTTGACTAATAATTTGCATCAAGATGGCATATTAAAAATGAGTGTTGCTATCCCATGTGAAAATGAGACATTACAGATAAGCGCTGAGCAGATGCTAGCAAAGATTATGCATAAACTTAATTATGTTGGTGTTATGGCAATGGAATGTTTTGTCATTGGTGATAGCTTATTAATTAACGAATTGGCCCCAAGGGTACATAATAGTGGCCATTGGACGCAAAACGGTGCTTCTATTAGCCAGTTTGAATTACATTTACGGGCTATTTTAGATTTACCGTTACCTAAACCAGATGTTTTTTGTCCATCAGTGATGGTGAATTTAATTGGTACCGAATTCAACATTAATTGGTTAACCGTAGATTTAGTTCATTTGCATTGGTATGAAAAAGAAGTAAGAGTTGGGCGTAAAGTTGGTCATATCAATTTAAGCCATCAACATCGTCAAAAATTGATTGAAGCCTTAAATCAACTTGATTCTATGTTACCAGCAGAATATGGTTCACCAATCGAGTGGGCAAAACAGAAATTATAGCTGATTGAACCTCAGGTTGCGATATGATCGATTTTAATAAAAAAATTAATTATCAACGATATGCCAGTAAACAACGTCAAGCGTCGGATGAATATTCTGTCTTGCGCTTTTTTGAAAGTGATCGGGGGCGCATTCTTAATTCAGCAGCTATACGGCGTTTACAGCAAAAAACACAAGTATTTCCTTTAGAGCGTAATTCTGTTGTGCGAACTCGGCTTACTCATTCAATGGAAGTACAACAAGTTGGTCGTTATATCGTCAAGGAGATTGTCAATCGTCTTAGTCTCTCTGGAAAGTTAAAGACGTTTGGCTTAGATAAATCAGTCATGTCGGTAGAAAGCTTAGTTGAAATGGCTTGTTTAATGCATGATATTGGTAATCCACCATTCGGCCATTTTGGTGAAGCAGCGATCAATCAGTGGTTTAGTGCGCGTTTGGGAATTGATAATGATTCAATCTATCCAATACTTAATATCAATGAGAACGAAGAGCAATCACTCAAATCATTAAAATTAAAAATTCGTCAAGATCTTGCAAACTTTGAAGGTAATGCTCAAGCAATTCGATTAGTTCATACTATTCTACGACTTAACTTGACCTATTCACAAATTGCTTCAATTCTAAAATACTCCAAACCAGCTTATTGGTCTAATGATATTCCAGATGAGTTCAGTTATTTGATGAAAAAACCTGGATACTATCTGTCTGAAGAATCTTTTGTTAATGAATTATCACAGCAACTGGATATTCAACCATTTCACCGCTATCCTCTTACTTATATTATGGAAGCTGCGGATGATATTTCCTACTGTATTGCCGATCTGGAAGATGCTGTAGAAAAGAAAATTTTGACTGTGCAACAGCTTTACCACTATTTAAAAGAAGCATGGGGCCCAGTTAAAAAAGGTGATTTATTTGATGAAGTTGTTAATAAACCTTATGACAATTTGAAAAAAAATGAATTTGAAGCGATAGGTATTGACCAATTCTTTATGTATTTACGGGTAAATACTATTGCTAAATTGGTACCACATGCGGCAGAACGATTCATTGAAAACATTGAAACAATCTATCATGGTTCATTTAATCATGCTTTACTTGAAGATCATGAAGCTGAGTATAAATTACTGAATATATTTAAAACAGTTGGATTTGAACATATTTTTAATCATGAGATGGTTGAAAATATTGAATTACAAGGTTATAGAATAATCACTGGTTTATTAGATATTTATAGTCCACTGCTAAATATGTCAACAGAAGATTTTATTAACTTAGCCAAAACAAATAACCATAAAAATTATCCTATCGAAACAAGGTTATATCATAAATTATCGGCAAAACATTGCGTCGCTTATCAACAAGCTATTGCATTATTGGACAAAGAGCATTGTAGCTTTAAATGTTGGGAATTTTATTATCGTTGCCGGTTAATTCAAGACTATATTAGTGGTATGACTGATCATTTTGCTTATGACGAATATCGCAAACTAATGGTAACATTCTGATTATTAATATCTATCGGCACCAAAAATAGGCATAAGCACCAAATTGGTGCGATAGAAAGCCTATTTTTGTCTTTAAAAACCTCTTTCCTCAAAATTTTTTACTTAACAATAATTACCAACCAATTTTAAAAATAGCAAATATTTCAATGGATAATACTTCTCTGCTAATTTTGGCATGCTCCTTGCATTAACTTAAATAACATTAATAGTAATAAGGAGTAATGGATGAAATTTGTCACCGTAGTTATAAAACCTTTCAAATTAGAAGAGGTTAGAGAATCACTATCAAATATTGGAATTACTGGTTTAACCGTAACTGAAGTTAAGGGATTTGGGCGACAAAAAGGTCATGCTGAACTATACCGTGGGGCAGAATATAATGTCAACTTTCTACCTAAAGTAAAAATTGAGCTAGCAATTAGTGATGAATTGCTCGATGAGGTAATTAGTACCATTACTAAAGCTGCTTATACAGGAAAAATAGGGGATGGGAAAATTTTTGTTACTCCGCTAGAACATGTTGTTCGTATTCGTACCGGTGAAACTGATGAGTCAGCACTGTAATTATCAATAAGGATATCATTATGTTGAAAAAATTTATTCTCTGTTTCGGATTCGCTTTAGCAAGTCCAGTGTTTGCTGATGAAGTGGCAATTGCAGATAAAGCTGACAATGGTTTTATGATGATTTGTACTGCATTAGTTTTATTTATGTCAGTACCTGGTATTGCACTTTTTTACGGTGGCTTATTAAGATCTAAAAACGTTTTATCCATGCTGTCACAAGTATTAGTAACATTTTCGTTGATTGCGGTGTTATGGATAGTTTATGGCTACTCTTTAGCCTTTGGTGAAGGTAACTGGTTTTTTGGTAACTTTGACCATTTTTTATTGGTTAATGTTGGTATTACTGATATTTCTGGTTCGATCTATGAAATGATTTGGATTGCATTTCAAGGTTCCTTTGCTTGCATCACATGTTGTTTAATCTTGGGTGCATTTGCAGAAAGAATTCGTTTTTCGGCAGTTCTTATCTTTATGGTGCTATGGTTCACTTTCTCATATATTCCGATGGCTCATATGGTTTGGGGCGGTGGAATTCTTGGTGATGAAGGCGCATTGGATTTTGCTGGTGGTACTGTGGTACATATAAATGCAGCTGTTGCTGGTTTACTAGGTGCTTATATGCTTAAAAATCGTATTGGTTACAATCGAGAACCATTAAAACCGTTTAACTTACCTTATGTTTATTTAGGTGCAGCTATATTATATATCGGTTGGTTTGGTTTTAATGCCGGATCGTCAACACATGCTGATGAAATTGCTGGTTTAGCTTTTATTAATACTGTTGCCGCAACTGCTGCCGCTGTTTTGGCGTGGTCATTTGCAGAATGGATATTACGTGGTAAACCATCATGTTTGGGAGCAGCATCAGGCGTGATTGCTGGATTAGTTGGTATCACTCCAGCAGCAGGATTTGTTGGTGTCGGTGGGGCAATGTTAATTGGTCTTATCTGTGGGGTTGCTGGTGTTTGGGGAGTTTCATCTTTAAAAAGGATTTTAAAAGTTGATGATACCTGTGATGTATTTGGTGTCCATGGTGTATGTGGTATTGTGGGTTGTCTATTAACTGGGGTTTTTGCATCTGAATCATTAGGTGGAACAGGTTATGCCGATGGCATCACTATGACAAGTCAAGTGGGTATACAGTTAATGAGTGTCATCACTTGTGTAATTTGGACGGCAATAATTGCTTATATTTCATATAAAATTGCTGATCTTAGTGTTGGTTTACGAGTTTCTGAAGAGCATGAACGTGAAGGACTTGATATTAACAGTCATGGTGAAAGTGCATTTAACAGTTAAAATTATTTAGAAGGTTAAAATAAAAAATCTACAGTATGTCAATACTGTAGATTTTGTCTTATTAATTATTGTTAAGTTTTTTTAGTCATCCCAAAGCATAATAGTATTATCTTCAGTTAGGACTAAGGGTGGAGCGAAAAGGTAATCTTTAAATCTGGTTGGTAGCGATTGAACATTGTTCAAGTTAAATTGTATTTCAGGGTAAAACTTCGCAAATTCCTTTAAACGATCGTTCAGCAATTTCTTTACTCTATTTGATTCTTTAGCAATTAAGATCTCGTCTTTCAACATACCAATTTGCTTTTTATGATGTTCCGATTCGAATATTTCTTGGAAAATAAATGAAAAACCAGATTTATTACATTTTTTATTATCATTGTGTTCCCTATACTCAGAATGGTGAAGTTTTAACTCCTTGATACGTAAACCAATAATTTCATCAATATGATCAGTATAATCATTTAATGTTGGGTCAAGATAAGCTAAGGTTTTATGTTCAGGAATAGCATCATTACTATGTACTAAGGTAAATAATGGCTTTTTATATGTCTTCATTCTGTAACTTCCTTTTAATTCAGGGTAAAAATAGAACAATAAATTTGACAAAAAAACAACTGTAAAATTATTTTTGTCAAGGTATATCTGTTTAACTTTATGTTTACACATATAAATCAATTAAGATTTTTACTATACTGCTATTTATTACTGATTATTAAAAATAATGTTTTTAAAAAGCATTTTGTTACGATATAAAAGACTAGTAAGCTAATTAGTAGCTTATTTTTAAGAAATTAAATTTAATTTTCCTCCATAATGTTATGTAAATATAAGTTATCAAAATTTAATAACTGTAGTTATTAGTTAAATAAATTAGAAAATAAAATGATAATTAAATAATTTTTTACCTAAAAATTATAAGTTGAATTTCTCTCAACTAAACATTCATCACGAAGTTAAATTTTTCCTCTTGATAAAATATTTGTCTTAGAATATTGATTTAGATTATGGGTGTATTGATACCTCAATCCAATCAGTGGTTGATATAAGTCCATTTAAGAAGTATCAAATCTTCTTGAAAATGTTTGCAATAAAAGGGAAATACTTAACTACTAATTTATTGTATGTCGGACTTAAACTTACTTTGTTATTAATTTATTAGAAATAAACTATTTAGAAAAACCTAACCTTTGATGAAACAAAACGACTTTTTCTAAATTAGGAACTTGATTATTTATATTGAGACAATAAATAAATATTTCAATACCAAAAGATAACAATATTTTATTTCTTTTTTATTTTACTAAAAAACTAAATAACAAACTTATCAACCACGGTAAAGACTATACTTTATAGACGTTAAAAAACTTAAAATTATAAATCAATTAACTTAACTTTAGACGATGTTACCAATTTATTTGGTTTTTAAATACTAGTATTTTTGATTGTTTTTGTCTACTATTTGATAAATGATCTATTATTAACTTTACATGAGCTAGATTGTTTCAAATCGATGAAATAGGTAAATCTGATTAAAAACTATAAATAAACATCTATAAATATTTATTGGCATTATATTCAGGAATATATTAGATTAGGCAAAAATTATCTAGCTTGATAGTAAATAGGAAATTATAAATGTATAATGAAGATAGTATTCCTAATAAGAACCGTTATATTAATCGTTATCAACTATCAAAATTACATACATTTGAGTCGGTGGCTCGGCATTTATCTTTTGCATTAGCCGCAGAAGAACTCTGTATTAGTCCAAGTGCTGTAAGCCATCAAATCAATAAACTTGAAGATGAGCTAAATTTTAAATTATTTAAGCGATTTCATCGACGGATTACTTTGACTCACGATGGTAAGAATTTATTCACAGTAGTTAAAAAATCACTTAACATATTAAATCAAGAAATTTTAGATATTAAAATTAAAGATGTTACTGGAGCACTTACTATCTATTCTTGTCCCTCTTTTACGCAAGAGTTTTTGATTCCAAAATTATCACAATTTACAGCTTATTATCCCTATATTACTTTAAATATTATTTCGGGTAATCAGGCCATTAATTTTAAACAATATCCAATTGATTTGGCTATTTATTATGATTCGCTACACTATGACGAATTAACTTGTGAACACTTGATTAGTGAAACGATTATTCCGGTTTGTACACCTAGTTATGCTCACCAACATAATCTTTACAATAACACAGAAAATTTAAAAAACTGTGTTTTACTACACTATAATAATAAACCTTTAGATTTTAGTTTTGATGAGTGGCAATCTTGGACTAGTCATTTTTCGTTGTCTTTTGATTTCAATAAAATGCAAAATATGTTATTTGATCGATTTGATCATTCTATTACAGCCGCACTCAATAATGCTGGTATTGCCATAGGTAGAAAGCAGACTATCAAAAAATATCTAGAATCGGGTCAACTAATTGCTCCTTTTTTAGATATGGAAGCACAATGTGAGCAGCGTTATTATATTTGTAAATCGCAAGAAAAATATAATCCTAAAATGGATATTTTTATTCAGTGGTTAAAAAGTTATGTTTAAAATTCTAGATGACAATTAAGTGTGGATCTCCACACTTAATTTATTTTAGATTATTTTCTTAAATGATTTAAATTCAGTAAAGTAATAGCGAGCAAGATAATTACTATGCCAATCCATTGATTCAAAATGACAAATTCATTTAAATAAAAATAAGAGCATGTTACTGCAACGGGAAGTTCCGCTGCTGATAGAATAGCACTTAATGAAATGCCAATTTTGGGAATACCTACCGAGAATAAAAAAGGAGGTAAGACAGTTCCTAATAATGCCAACAAAAAACCTAATTGGTAAATTTTATCATCAATACTTAATTTAAAGAAAAATAGTGGTGGAAAAATAACAAAGGTGACAATACAAGCTCCGGTTATCATGAGTGCACTTTTTTCTAATTTTGGTAATTCGTTACCAATATTGCTACTAGTGGTAATAAAGAGCGAATACATTAATGCTGCTAAAAAGCCAAATAAACATCCCGTTAAATTCAACTTAATAGTTTGATTGAATATACCTGCGGCTAAACAACTTCCAATGATAATTGTAATGATTGTCACTAACTGAATAGGCGTTGGTTTATTTTTAAAAATAACAAAATCAATAATTACACTTATCCATAAATATTGCATAAGCAAAATAATAGCAATAGATGCTGGAACCAATTGCACGCATTGATAATAACAAATCCCAACTAAACCGGGAAATATACCAACGGCACATACATGCCATTTTTTAGTTGAGCTTTTTTTGTGTTTATTCGTTACTTTATTTTTATTGGTAACTTTTACTATAAAATGGATCCCCCATAATATCAGCATACCTAAGAAACATTGAACTCCAGTCACTTGGCCAAGTGTATAACCTGATTTATAAGCGGTCTTGACAATAGAAGAGAGAACGCCGAAGCTACAAGCGCCTAAAAAAACTAATAAACCACCTAAAAATTTTTCTTTCATAACTAAATCTCATTACTTTTAAAACTATATGTGTCGTCAATTATTGGCACATAAAAATTATAACCAACAAGAATTATCTTGTGGCTTTATGTCACTATTTTTACGGTATGGGAATACTCAAAAAACAGAAGATAAATAAGGGATGGGTTATCCCTTATTTATATTGATAAGTTATTACTTCGCAGATTCGGTTTTATGTTGATCATAATTAAAGGTAAAATAAAATACTATACCTAAAACTAATGCGTAAGCAGCAAAACTTAACCATATTGAGTGCCAATCTTTTAATCCATCATGTGTATTGATATCAACCACAATACCACTAATAAATGAACCTATAATCGCACCGATACCATTAACCATGGTCATAAATAACCCTTGGGCACTAGCACGTATATTAGCATTAACTTCTTTTTCAATAAAGATGGAGCCTGAGATATTAAAGAAGTCAAATGCACAACCATATACAATCATTGATAGCATCAATAATACAAAACCAAATGGTGTTGGATCACCATAGGCAAAGAAGCCAAATCTAAGTGTCCAGGCAATTAAGCTGATCATTATGACTTTCTTTATGCCAAATTTCTTAAGAAAATACGGAATAGTCAAAATAAAAGCAACTTCAGCCATTTGCGATACAGATAATAATATCGCTGGATGTTGAACAATTATGCTGTCTTGAAATTCGGCAATTCTGCCAAAATCTTTTAAAAATGCACCACCAAAGGTATTAGTAATTTGTAATATAGCGCCTAACAACATCGAAAACAGGAAAAATATCAACATTACTGGTTTTTTAAATAACACAAATGCATCTAAACCTAAACGTGAAATCCATGATTGTTGTTGGTTTTTGGTGATTTCAATATTGGGTAATGTCGCACTATAGATAACTAAAATAATGGAAGCCCCACAAGCAATATAGAGCTGGGCATTGCTTATATCGAATTTTAGTAAACTAATGGTCCACATTGCGATAATAAAACCTACCGTTCCAAAAACACGGATTTTTGGGAAAACCGTAACAGTGTCTAAATTACTTTTATCTAAACAGTGATAACTTAATGAATTAGATAATGCTATAGTTGGCATAAAAGCCATTGCATTAACTAGCATTACCCAATACAGTTGATTAGGAGTTGTTACTGAGGCTGCATAAAATAATGCAATAGCACAAATAGTATGACAAAGCATAAATAAGTATTTAGGTGGAATAAATTTATCCGCAATAATACCAATAATAAATGGCATAATTAATGCAGCAAAGCCTTTAGTACTGTAAACCAAACCAACTTCATAACCAGAAAAATTTAACGTGTTGATCAAATAAATACCAAAAGTCGTTAACCAGCTTCCCCAAATAAAATATTGGAAAAACATCATGACTTGTAATCTATTTTTTATGTTCATTATTTATATCCAAAATAAAGTGAACTGCTAGTATAAAATTATAAAAAATTACTTTTTATTTAGAATTACCTATTAAAACTAAAAACGAGCAATTGTTTTAGTAATCAATTGTAAGAAAGTTGATTTAACACGTTCAGCGGTTTCAATAACTTCTTCATGACCTAAAGGTTGATCTAAAATGCCACAAGCCATATTGGTTAAACATGAAATTCCGATGGTTTTAATACCCGAATGATGAGCAATGATTGCTTCTGGCACGGTTGACATACCAACAGCATCAGCACCTAATACTCTGATCATTCTAATTTCTGCTGGTGTTTCATAAGTTGGGCCTGTCCACCATGCATAGACACCTTGTTGTAACGGGATATTAAGTTCTTTTGCTACTTCGCTAACAGTTGCGCGTAATTGTTTATTATATACTTCGCTTACATCAAGGAAACGTACTCCTAATTCTGGATTATTTGGCCCCATTAATGGATTATTAGCGGTTAAGTTAATGTGATCTGTAATTATCATTAAATCACCCGGTTTAAAGCTAGTATTAACCGCACCACAGGCATTAGTAATGATAAGTTTTTCTACGCCAAGCATTTTCATTACCCGAACTGGGAAGGTAACTTGATCCAAAGAAAAACCTTCGTAGTAATGAAAACGCCCTTTCATGGCAACAACGGTTTTATCGCCACAGTTACCAATAACTAATTCATTAGCATGACCGACAGCAGCAGATTTGGCAAAATGAGGGATATTGTCATAAGGAATATGTACTGCATCTTCAAGAGTATCGGCAAAAGGGCCTAAACCAGATCCAAGTATAATTCCAATTGTAGGTTTTTTATCTGTTTGTTGTTGAATATAGTTTACTGCTTGTTGTATATCTGCTGTTTGATGCATGACTCTATCCTTTCAAATTTAAGTATACGCTTAATTGATAACACGATTAAAAATCATTATTTAAGAAACTTTTTTACTAATGATTTAATTTTGAATTCAAAAAAATCATTATGATTATTAATCAGTTATGTGAAATTATTTATAATATCAATAACTGACAATTGATTAAAATTAGAACAATCATTTAAAAAAAGAATATATAATAAAAACAAAGTTGTTCTTACTTTCGGCGTATATTATGATGATCTTCGATAAATAAAGAAAGATGCGAAATGATATATATTGAATTAAATTAATT